>CAKRRG010000034.1 GCA_934394545.1 uncultured Blautia sp. | reverse complement strand
TAGATAGCACTTCTGTTGTTCAGACCGCGGTTAAATTCGTTTGGATTTTTCTTGGACGGACATTTCTCAGAACAAACGCCACATCCGGTACATTTGCTCATATCCACGCTTCTTGCTTTCTTGCGGATATCAACGGTGAAGTCACCTACGAAACCACTTACCTTCTCAACTTCACTGTATGTATAGATGTTGATTTTCTCGTGTGCTGCTGCCTCTACCATCTTTGGTGTAAGGATACATGCAGAGCAGTCCAGAGTTGGGAAAGTTTTGTCCAGCTGGGACATTCTTCCACCGATACTTGGAAGCTTCTCCACAATATCAACCTCATAACCAGCCTCTGCAATATCAAGGGCTGACTGGATTCCGGCAATACCTCCGCCGATTACAAGGGCACGTTTTGTTACAAGACTCTCTCCCGGCTGAAGAGGAGCATCCAGGTTTACTTTTGCGATTGCAGCTCTTGCAAGGATCACTGCCTTTAAGGTCGCTTCTTCCATATCCTTGTGGATCCAGGAGCAATGCTCACGAATGTTTGCGATTTCAACCATATATGGATTTAAGCCCGCTTTTTCTGCTGCTTTACGGAAAGTAGCCTCATGCATACGCGGGGAACAGGAACAGACTACGATTCCTGTCAGATTTTTCTCATGAATGGCACTGATGATCTTGGCCTGTCCGGCTTCCGAACACATATACTGATAGTCTTCTGCATGAACAACACCAGGCTCTTTTGCTGCCATCTCTACAACTTTTTTTACATCAACTGTGGCTGCAATGTTGGTACCACAATGACATACAAATACACCTATTCTCTGCACCAGTTTCTTACCTCCTGTATCTTCTGAATGCACTTACAAGCAGCTGCTGAGGGGTTTCCTCGTCAAGCAGCCCCGGAATTTCATCTGCTTCCAGATAATTCTGTCCACGCTCACGGACAACCAGCTGTCTGGCTGCATCGATCAGTTTTCCCGGTTTTACATCTCTTGGGCAGCGCTCCACGCATGCAAAACAGGAAAGACATTTCCAAAGGGATTTTGACTGTGCCAGTGCTTCAATATCGCCGTTCTGTACATAAGTTACAAACTGGTGCGGTTTGATATCCATCTCATTAAATGCAGGACAGGTTGCGGAGCATTTGCCGCATTTCATACATTTCAGGGGATTCACTCCGGAAATCTCTTTGATTCTTTCTGCTGCATTTTCTGTATTTCCATATGTATAAGCCATTACTTCGCCACCTCCTCTTTTACTCCTAGAGCCTCTGCAAGAAGTTCTGTGAAATAATAAACAGGAAGAGCGCCGTTTCCGTTCTTTCTCAGGTTATACATGCAAAGAGGACAGGCTGTGATCAGCATATCTGCTTCAAAGCCTTTTGCACTGTCCATGATCTTTTCACACATATTCTGTGCCATTTCTTTTTCTTTCAGGGAAATGTAACCGCCGCAGCACTCATTGCGGTACGGATAGACAACTGGCTCGGCACCAAGGGCACGGATGAAGTCTTCTATAATAGTTGGATTTTCCGGATTATCAAATGCCATGATCTTTCCAGGTCTTAAAAGGAGGCAGCCATAATAGGCACCGATTTTTTTGCCGGTTAAAGGATTTACAACTTTTTTCTTAATCTCATCAAATCCCACTTCATCACGGAGCACCTCCAGATAATGAAGGACATTTGTCTCTCCCTCATAGGGTGCATCCAGTTTCAGATAATTATTTGCTCTTGTACGAATGTCGTCCACATTTTTCATGTCGTCGTTCACACGTTTGAGTACATGATGACAGGCTGAACAGACGGTGATCAGATCCTGTCCTTTTTCTTTTGCGTCATTTAAAGCACGGACGGAAGAAAGCTTGGTAGCGATTTCGTCACTGCCGAGGGGATATACCCCACCGCAGCACTGCCAGTCTTTAATTTCTTCCATTTCGAAGCCCAGTGCTTTGGCAGAAGCTCTGGCATATGCATCCAGGTCTTTTGCTTTATTTTTCAGGGTACATCCCGGATAATAACTGTACTTCATGCTTTTTTTCCTTTCCAATTCTTACAATTCGATCTGTGCGATTACTTCCTTCAGGGCATCTGCACTCTTTTTCAGCAATGCGATTTCCTCTTTGTTCATACGCATCTGCACTTTTCCCTGGATTCCGTTTGGTCCTACAAGAGTAAGGGTACTCAGGCACACATCTTCGATTCCATACTCACCGTGAAGCATGGAGGATACAGTTGCAATGGAATCGGAAGCAGCCAGGATCAGACCTACCAGCTGGCAAACAGTAGCGGATACTGCGTAGAAGGTTGCACCTTTCTTTGCAATAACTTTTCCACCGGATTTCTGTACATATTCCAGCATGGCTTCTTTATCCAGAGGTTTCACATCCTTGCCGTGAGCTTTCATTTCTTCATAATACTCATCTGTGCTGAGACCGGAAATGTAAGCGCCTGTCCATGGAATAAAGGAAGTGTCGCCGTGCTCACCAAATACATAGGCGTGGATATTTCCCTGGGCTACTTTGAAGTGTTCAGAAAGACCGTAACGAAGTCTTGCTGTATCAAGGATAGTTCCGGATCCCATGATCTGATTCTCCGGAAGTCCGGAAATCTTAGTAAACACGTAAGTCATAATGTCTACCGGATTGCTTACGATGATATACTTTGCATTTGGAGCTTCTTTTACGATCTGAGGAGTGATGCTCTTCAGAATATTAACGTTTGTCTGGGCAAGCTCAATTCTGGTCTGTCCAGGCTTACGGGCAATTCCGGATGTGATGATCACAATGTCAGAATCCTTTGCATCCGGATAATCTCCTGCCACCAATGATACAGGGCTTCTAAAGCAGGTTCCCTGCTCGATATCCATAACTTCGCCCTCTACCTTTTCTTTGTTAATGTCGATCAGAACGATCTCAGAAGCAATTTCATCATGTGCCAGTGTATAGGCAATTGTAGATCCAACGCTTCCAGCTCCAATAATAGTAATTTTGCTGCTCATAATAAACTCCTTTCATGGGGTTTGTGGGATTATGCCAACATTCGCACTCATTTTATTCTTTTTTGTGTGGTTTTTATTGGTTTTCCCTGTGAGTTGTCCTTTGGTTTTTGTTTATTTTTTAACAATCACAATTAGAAAAAAAGCGGTCAAAACTTTATTTTCTGCATTATATGCAAACAAATTTTACCAAAAGGACAATTTCCTCTTAGTCTCCGCACAAAATATTTGTTTTCTCCGCTTTCAATAAGATACCACAATGACAATCTTTTAACAACATTTTTTTGAAAATTTTTATCGTTTTTCTTTTTTCTACATATTGCACAAATGCAATTGTGCTCTTTTGTATATTTTGACTCCTGTGCGTTTTATAGCACTTTACGTCCATTTACCGTAAGCTTAAATGTGGTTTTCAAAACTTCTGCTGATTTTCTGCAAAGCATCATTCGTTCCAGAAAAATTTCAAAATAATCATACATGGAACAAATATTTTCATCAATCTGAAGATTTAAGGCTAACACAGCTTTGTCCTTCTCAATTTTCAGCTTGGATTCCGTAACTGCATAGTTTACACGATCGTGTATATCATATGTTGAACTTTCTTTCTGGCGGACTCTGCTTCTTCTCACATCTGTCTTATCTGCAATGATCAGTGCAGCAGAAACTACATCCTCTGGATTTCCAGTCGATTCATCGTGATTTCCAATTGCAGAAACAATGGTAATTCTGTCTTCCAGAGGCATATTAGTTTCCTTGAGGAGATCATTTGCAAGAAGGGCACCATATTCCGCATGATGAGTCCTGTTGATTGCATTTCCAATATCATGCATATAACCGGCTATTTTTGCCAGCTCTACTTCGTGCTTGGAATATCCCAGCTTTTCCAGTACTTTTCCTGCCCGATGGGAAACCAATATACAATGTGCCTTAGAATGGTCTGTAAATCCCAGCAGTCCCAGATTAGCATCTCCCTTTTTCAAATATGCGTTTATTTCTTTGTTGTTTACAATTTGCTGGTACTTCAAATAGATCAGTTCTCCTTTTTCTTCTTTAAATTTCTTTCTCAGGATAATTGTAATTAAGCAAAAACAGATTGTTGTCTTGGCAATGTAAAATTTTGTTTAAATTTTGAGAAGAAGAAAGCATCTGTCGGTTACGATTCGACAGATGCTTTTGTTCTTGCCCGAATCAGCAGGCATACAGCTTCACAATATTCTTCAGATTCTCCACTGCATAGTCCATTCCTTCTACCGTAATATGCTCGCATGGACCGTGGAATGCATATCCGCCGGTTCCAAGGTTCGGACAGGGCAGTCCCATAAAGGAAAGTCTTGCGCCATCTGTGCCGCCGCGGATTGCAACTGTCTCAGGATTCAGCCCGGACTGCTGCACAGCCTTCTTCGCATTATCGATCAGATGCATACATGGCTCAATCTTCTCTTTCATGTTGCGGTACTGCTCTTTCATAGTAAGCGTCACAGTACCTTCACCATATTTTTCATTGAGAAGCTTGGCAATATGCCGCATCATCTCCTGACGGCAGGCAAACATGGCACTGTCGTGATCACGGATAATATACTCAAGGCTTGCCGCTGACACATCACCACTCATCTCACAAAGATGGAAAAATCCCTCATACTCTTCTGTATTGGCAGGAGTATCTCCTGCTGGCAGCATATTGTTAAATTCCATGGCAACCAGAGCTGCATTGATCATAGTGTTCTTACTGCTGCCCGGATGTACGGAAAAACCTTTTATCTTTACTTTTGCACCTGCTGCATTAAAATTTTCGTATTCGATCTCATTCTCAGCACCGCCGTCCACTGTATATGCGAAATCTGCTCCAAAGCCCTCTACATCAAAGAAATCTGCCCCACGGCCAACTTCTTCATCTGGGGTAAAGCCGATACAGATTTTTCCATGGGGAATATTTTCTGTAATGATCTGCTCTGCCATAGTCATGATTTCTGCCACACCAGCTTTGTCATCAGCCCCAAGAAGTGTGGTTCCATCTGTAGTGATCAGCGTTCTTCCCTTCAAAGATGCCAGATGCGGAAAATCCTTCACCGTAAGGGTATATTCACTTTCTCCCAGCTTCACATCACCACCGTTATAATCAGGGATGATCTGAGGATTTACATTCTCACCTGAGAAGTCGGGCGCTGTGTCCATGTGTGCAATAAAACCAATAGCAGGCTTATCTTCCAGACCTTCTGAAGCCGGAATCACACCATAGACATAGCACTTATCATCAATACGCACATCCTGAACTCCTAATTTTTTCAATTCCTCTGCCAGTTGATTTCCAAGGTCAAACTGACGGCTTGTGGATGGCACAGCTTCCTGCTCATCCTCGCTTGTGGTATATACCTTTACATAATTTAACAATCGTTCATATGCACGCATTTTTACTTTTCTCCTTCTCATTTTTATTTTTTCACTGGATTACAACTCTTCCAGCTTCTCCAGTTCCCCGCCAAATGAAGTATCCATACATTCTTCAAAAGACGCTTCTTTCTTCATCTTCTCCAGTGCCACTCCTGCCTTCTTTACAGTCTGTACTGTTCCGGCTCCAGCTATACATCCGCCAGGACAGGCCATGCCTTCCAGAAGATATCCGTTGTATTTCCCTGCTTTTGCAGCCATCATCATTTTTTTGCACTCCTGAAGGCCGTTAGCACTGACTACCTTCACTTCACGTTCCGGATTCATACGCTTTACAGCTTTTACAACTGCTGCAGCTACACCGCCGCTGGCAGCAAATCCACGACCGTCACTGCTGGCCTGGGTAAGAGGCTCTTCCTCCGGAATGCTGGCAAAATCAACACCCTTTGCATCAAACATCCCATTTACTTCCTCAAAGGTAAGTACAAAGTCCACATAGCTTCGAATGGATTTACGGCTTGCTTCCAGTTTCTTGGCTGCACATGGTCCCACAAAAACAATCTTGCAATCTGGCTCCTGCTGTTTCAGAAGTCTGGCAGTGAGCACCATAGGTGTAAGCGCCATGGAAATACAGTTTTCAAACTGGGGAAACATCTTTTTCGCCATTACAGACCATGCCGGACAACAGGAAGTTCCCATAAATGGAATCTTATCCGGCACTTCTGCCATAAAATCCTTGGCTTCTTCAATAGTACAAAGGTCGGCTCCTACTGCAACTTCTTTAATATCATTAAATCCAAGTGCCTTAAAAGCTCCCCGAAGCTGGGTATTCTTCAATTCCGGCTCAAACTGACCTGCCACAGCCGGCGCTACAATGGCATAAACTGGTGTATCACTTTTTAATGCCATAATGGTCTGATAAATCTGTCCCTTATCTACAATGGCACTGAATGGACAGCTTACCAGGCACATTCCACAGGAAACACACTTGTCATAGTCGATTTCTGCTCTGCCATACTCATCTGAATGGATGGCATTCATTCCGCAAGCCTTGGCACACGGACGCTCCTGCTTGATAATCGCATTATATGGACAGGATTCCAGACACTTTCCGCATTTGATGCATTTCTCCTGATCAATTACAGAACGGCCATTTTCCATATGAATAGCCTGCTTGGGACAGACCTCCTGACATGGATGCTCCAGGCAGCCCTGGCATCCTTCTGTGACGATTACACGCTTCTCCGGACAGGAGTTACAGGCAAATTTGATAATGTTAATAAGCGGCGGCTCATAATACTTCTCTTCAATCAAACTGGCTTCTACACCTTTTGAAATTGGCGCATGTTCAGAAATATTTCGAAGCGGCAGTCCCATTGCCACACGAAGCCGCTCCCCTACAATAGCTCTTTCCAGGAAAATACTGTCGCGATATGTGGCAATCTCTCCCGGAAGAATTTTGTAAGGAAGGTCATCCATTTCCTTCTCAATATTGCCCTCATAAGCAAGACGGGCAATTTCAGTAAAAATCTGGTGTCTTATTTTTGTCTTTGATGAGTACAATCCACGCATTCTCATTTCTCCTTATGCTGTTATTTTACACCAGCCAGATTTCACCGCATTCAATCCAACTGTCTTTCTAAGTTTCTTTTGTGTCTCCGCTTTCTATCTATTATCATACACAAAAATCTTAAAATAGTAAAGCATTCGCATCCTCGCGGAGCGTTTTTTCTTTAATAAAAACATTACAGAATAATCAAAAAAGAACCGGACTTCCTATGTGGGGAAATTCCGGTTCCTGATTTCATTGATTTCTTATGACATTATCCACCAATCTGACAATCCAGATCGCAGACAGTATGCACTGCTTTTTTCAGCATTTCCATATGCTCCGGTTCCGGAGGAAGGATCTCCGGAAGCTTATACACCCTTCCAAGCCAGTCATATTTGTCCTGACCAAGACGGTGGTATGGAAGAAGATGGATTTTCTTCACGCCAGGTAAAGTGGAAGCAAAAGATGCAATGGATTTCATTTCCTCTACGCTGTCATTAAACGTGGGAATAACAGGAACACGAATCACCAGATTGGTCATTCCTGATAAAGCTACCTTTCTGGCATTTTCAAGAGCCAGATCATTTGCCTTACCTGTAAACATTTTATGCTTCTCCTGATTGGTATGCTTAATATCCATCAGATAGGTGTCCAGATATGGCAATACCATCTCAATATTTTTCCAGGGAACGCAGGCCATACTCTCAATGGCTGTATTAATTCCCCGTTCCTTGGCTGCCCGAAGAAGATCACGGGAAAACTCCGGCTGACAGAGACATTCTCCACCAGAAAGTGTCATTCCTCCACCGGAACGGTAATAATAGGGACGATCCTTCTCCACCACTTCTATCATCTCACGGACTGTTACGTCACGTCCCATAGTCTTCACACCGTCTGGGGTTTTCATTGTCTGGATCTTATATTCCTGAGATTCCGGATTACAGCACCACTGACATCTGAGCACACAACCCTTCAGAAATACAATGGTACGGATTCCCGGACCGTCATGGATGGAATAGCGCTGGACGTCGAAAATACGTCCTGTAGTGTCTAAATATTCCATAGATTTCTCCATTATATGGAAGCGCCAGCGGACTTCCAACCAGGAAGCCGCCAGCAATTCCATTTATATTTTCTTTAGAATCCCTGCTCAGTTCTACGAATGATATCATCCTGCAAGGACTTGGACAGTGTGGTAAACAGTGCACTGTAACCAGCCACACGTACAACCAGATGCTTATAGTTCTCCGGATGTGCCTGTGCATCCAGCAGTGTCTCTCTGCTTACAACATTAAACTGCATATGCATTCCCTTCTGATCGAAGTAGGAACGGATCAGTGCAACAAACTTCTCAAGACCCTCACGTCCTGACAGTGCTGACGGATGGAATTTCTGGTTAAACAAAGTACCATTGGATACGATGAAGTGATCCAGCTTTGCAACAGAGCTTGCTGCTGCAGTCGGTCCGTTCACATCCTTACCTGCGGATGGGGAAACACCATCTGCAACCGGTGTATGTGCATATCTTCCATCTGGTGTAGCACCAGTCTGTCCACCCAGCGGTACGTTAGCAGATACCGGATAAAGTCCGGCCTGGTACTGTCCACCTCTTGGGTTCTTAAAGTTCTGAAGAGGTTTGGTATAGGTATATGCAACATCTCTTGCAAAATAATCCACCTCCGGAATATCATTTCCGAACTTGGGAACTTCTGCTATCATGTCATGAATTTCCTCATATCTTGCCATCTTCTCAGGTGACATCTGTGCATTCATAACAGACTTCAGAACAGCTGCTGTAGTTTCCGCATCAACTTTAGCTCCACTTTCCGTCATCTCTCGCAGAATTCCGGTTGTGATTTCTTTCACAGACTGCTCATCAAGTCCCTTGCCATAGTTCCATGCAAGAGCTTCCTTCAGTTCCTCCATTGTGAACTTCTTCTCCTGGTAAACCAGCTGGCGGACGGCATAAAGAGAATCTGCCATATTTGCAATACCAAATCCCTGGGGACCGGTAAAGTTATAAACTGCGCCGCCTTCCTGTACCGTCTTGCCTTCTTTGATACAATCATCGATCATACTGGAAAGGAATGGAAGCGGACAGCGTTTCGCATGGGCAACGTCAATTGCATTGTCTGCATTTACCAACAGAGAAATACAATATTCCATCTGCTTCTTATACGCATCATAGAACTGATCAAAAGTCTCCATCTGAGTCACATCACCAGTAGGAATACCAACCATCTCGCCCTGATCCATGCCATTTGCAAATACAAGTTCCAGCGGACGGCACATATTAAAGAATGCTGCATCATGCCATCCTTCTGTCTTACCTGCCTTCTGTGGCTCTACACAACCGATAATATTATATTCACGGGCATCAGCAAGTGAAAGTCCTCTGTTCTGCAATGCCGGGATGATTACTTCGTCATTATAGTAAGCCGGAAGTCCGATACCGGTTCTGGTAAGCTCTGCTGCCTTGATCAGAAGATCATGCGGTGAGCCGTTCCATACACGGATGGAAAGGGACGGTGCCGGAAGATGTACATGCATGGAAGCCTCGATGCACATGAAGGAAAGATCGTTTGTCACATCTTCGCCTTCCTTATTCTGACCGCCTACGATCAGGTTCTGGAATAAGCTGTAACCAGCAAATCCTTCAGCGGAAGCTGCATCACGACATTTATTCAGGTCATTTAATTTCACCCAGATACAGTCAAGCAATTCCTGTGCTGCTGTTCTGGTGATCACACCGCTCTCAATATCCTTCTTGTAGTAAGGATACATATACTGGTCAAAACGTCCCGGTGAAATGGAATGTCCACTGGACTCCATCTGAAGGAGCTGCTGTACAAACCAGAAGGACTGACATGCCTCCCAGAAATTAGTTGCTCCCTTAGCCGGTACCTTGCTGCAGTTGGATGCAATTACAAGAAGCTCGGCTTTGCGCTGAGGATCCGTACACTTCTCAGCCATTTCAAGGGCAAGCTTGGCATATCTTGCAGCGTAATCCATAACAGCCTGGCAGCTGAGAATGACCGCCTCAAGGAAGCGGGAACGCTCTGCATAATCGCCATCTCCTACATTACACTTGTCCAGTTCGGCCTGTGCTTTCGCCATAATGCCTTCGTATCCGATTTCGAGAACTTCCCAGTATTTTACAGTAACATGTCCTACGCCGTTGTAGAAATAGTTTCCTGGTGTAAAGATGTTATGATCGATAGCACGGATTGCCTCTGGTGCCATATATGCAGTAGCAAGCTCACTGGTAGTCTTACCCTTCCAGTACTTATGCACCTCACGAAGGTCTGCCTTAGCCTGCTCTGAAATATAGAAAGGATCGGCAGTTCTGGTAGCAACAGTATCCAGCTCATCCTCAAGCCACTGGAATGAAAACTCCGGGAATGTCTGACAGCCTCTTGGAGCAAGAGAGTTGCTTCCTACAATCAGTTCCTCATCACGGATAATGATGGGAATATTATGTAAAATGTGGGCAAATGCTTTCGCTCTCCTGGTAATGATCGGCTGATCCTCGGTCTCCTTATAGGACTCCGTGATCAGCTTGGCTCTGTAAGATTCGATCTCCGGCATCTTCGCATAGAGATGATCTACCAGACGGGTAATTCTGGAAGATTTCGGGATCTCACTTGTGTTGTATTTTTCCATGGTTCTCCTTTCTCATGGATGTTCCGGCAGGGAAAAGGGGTTCTGCCAGCAACAAAAATGTCCATTGTTCCATGACATAGTTTTCTATGCTCATTATACGTCATCCCTTATTGGATGTCAACATAATTCAACATTGTTTTTGTTGCTTTAGTTGGCGTTTTTGTTTGATTCTTGTGGTTTTTCGTTGTTTTTATAAGTTTCTATAGAATAAAAACAAGATTTGGACTATAATGGATTCTAAACGGACATGTCTGCTTGCGCAGACAATCCTATGAATGAAAATCAATTGCACCGCGCCATTGTCGCTCTCACGATCAATCATTGCATTCATAATCCTGAAAGACCAATTTACCGGAGGTAACCATGAAAAATTTTGCCAGATTCTTTTTCTTTTTCCTGTTTACTATTTTTCTTTTCCATACACCATCCCAGGTTTTCGCATCTGACAGAACAGATTCACCCATTCGCATTGGACTGGAATTTCGGGAGGCAGACTACAATACTTCCTTTCACATTCTCAATGAAAACCTGAAACATCTGGAAAAACTCGCCAATGTAGAATTTATCCGGGCGGACTACCGTAACTTCGGAACTTCCAATGAACAATCTATTTACAATATTGAATATTTTATTTCCCAGAATGTAGACGGAATTCTCTTTGCCCCCACCACGGACCAGGTGCTTCCCACGATCTGCCGGATGTGCGAAGATGCGAAGGTCTACTGGGGTATTTACCTGCGAAGCATTACCGACGAAGATATTGAAAAATTCTGTCAGGATTCTCCATATTATATTGGAAATACCTATGAAAACGAAGAAGAAAGTGCTTATCAGCTGGCAAAATCCGTACTTGAAAAAGGTTACCGCAAATTTGCAATTTTGTCAGAATCCAAATGGGACAATACCTGTCGTTTGAGAGAAGCCGGTTTTCAAAAGGCGCTTATGGAATATCCGGATGCCCAGATTCTCGCAGAAGCCAGAACCATGCATACGGATTCCGATATTGAGACAAACATCAAAAGTATCATTCAGGCATATCCGGATCTGGACTGTTTTTTCCTGGCAGGTACCCGAAGCATCGGCGGTTCCCATCAGGTGCTCACCGCGATTCAGGCCATGCGCAGTACCAGCCGCATCAGTCTCATTGCCATTGATTTTACAGATAAGCTCGTAGACGATTTTCACAGTGGTATTTTAAAAAGTGCTTATGGAATCATGCATCTTTCTCTGGATCCGTACTATCTGTCCCTGAAAATGATCAATACCTTGAAAGGCTATCCTCTGGAGGAAACCAGCACCAGCCACTGTATTCCCGGGGTTCTGATCACCTCGGAAGAACAGGCAAAGGAGCTCTCTCCTGTTATCGAAGATCGCTCCTTATTGTATTTTCCCGATGATTATATTCAAAATACCCTTTTTAAATGGAATAATCCGAATCTGGATGAAGCATTGTTTCAGCAGATCATTGACGAAAATCAGTTTCTGGAATCCTCGATTTCGAGCGGAAGTGACAGCACGATCGTAGAACCGTGACTCTCTTCGCTCTGAATATCCATGGAAAACCGGTCTTTATAAAGGTAGGAAATACGGCGGTAAATGTTTTCCATGCCAATGTGTGCTTCTTTTTCCTGGTGCATGGTGGCATGTTTCAGATTCTCCCGTATTTCCTCCAGTCTTTTTGTGGAAAATCCCTTTCCATCATCACTGATTTCAATGATCAGTTCCTCTTCCAGCGGATAGATCAAAATCTCTATATTTCCTTGAATCTCCCCTGTATCCTTAGACAGACCATGATAATACGAATTTTCCATCAACGGCTGTAAGATATTTTTGGGAATTCTTTTTTCCAGAATGCTCTCATCAATGTCATAATCCACCGTCACCTGATTGTGATAACGATAATCCATGATCAGCTGATATTGCTTTAATGCTTCGATCTCATGTCCCACTTCCTCAAAAGTGGTATTCTGGGTGTTCAGTCTTTCCCGAAGCACCCGGGTCAATGCGGTATTTACTTTTATGATGTCCTCATAAGCCCCCTTCCGAGCCAGAATGTTGATAATATTCATGGTATTGTAAATAAAATGCGGATCCAGCTGAGTAGTAAGAAGTTTATAATAGGTGACCGCCTTTTCATATTCCTTCTGAGACAGTTCCTGGGATTGCCGATTTATGTTCACCGCCATTTCATAAAAAGAATGACTCAGTTCCCCGATTTCATCTTCAGAATCCAAAACCTCTGCCGGCTTTGCTCCAATGTAAAAATCCTTCACCTGGTCCTGTAAAAGGCGGATAGGCTGCAGCATCTTATCATTTGCAGGCACAATATACAAAAGGGCACATAAAATTGGGATCAGATACAACACCAGTACTCCCAGAAGCAGAAGACCAAACTCTCCCAGAAGATGTTTGTATGAAATGGTACCCACAGTATAAGTCAACGTATTATAACTTCCCTGCATACAAAAAATCCCATCCTTTGAAAAGGAATATCCCAAAAGTTTTCGTTTATTCCCGGAATAGTCTTCAAATACCGTTTTCGCTTCTTCCTGTTCTCCTTCCTCCTGTCTGCTGCTGTAAAGTTCCTCTCCGTAAGCATTATAAAGTTGTACCAGATCCAGCCCGTTTTTCGCATTTCCAATGCTTCTTACCAGATTCCGCACATCATAGCAGAAGCACACTGTCAGTACATGTCCATACACTTCCTGACTGTCTATGTAGCAGGAATAAAAACCTGGCAATCCTTCCTCCCCACCTTTTTTTACCGGAGAAATGAAACTGTTTCCCGATTCTCTGGTTCTTTTATATTCCTCACTGTTTTTCAAAATATCCGGTATTTCTGAGGCAGAACTGTTCAGGGAATGGAACAGATTCCCCTCTTCATCTTCCATAAACAGATACTTGCTTTCCGAATCGGAGGTCTGAAAATTAGCCAGACACAGATTCACTCTTTCTTTGTTTTTCGCAGACGGATTTCTGTAATACTCCTGAAGATACCGGGTGAGATCATCTACAGAAAGCAGACGATAGATCTGCTCCTTTTTGGCAGTTTCAAAGTAATCCCACACATTAGTGATCATTGTAATCTTGGAAGATATGTTTTTTTCGGTATTATAAAGAAAAAACATCCCTGCTCCTGCAAATATGGATAAGGACAAAATAATAAATATGATCGTATAGATCATGAGAAATTTCTGCAGAATCTTTTTGCTTAGTTTCGAATGTACCTGAAACATCTCTGGCCCCTTTTCATGGTTTTTTCTTTCTGAAATGCAATGGTTTGTAACCGGTTTTCTGATAAAATACCTGTCCAAAATACTGAGAGGACTTGTAGCCTACCATTTCTGCGATCTCGTAAATCTTACAGCTACTGTTTTCCAGCAGAAATATCGCCTGTACGATCCGGATTTCCGTAAGATAATCGTTTACTGTCTGTCCCGTTTCCTGCCGAAAGAGAACACTGAAACGGCTGGCACTAAGTCCTACCTGTTCTGCGATCTGCTCTATGGTAAGTCCTCCATCACCATAATTTGCCTTCATATAATCGATTGCGCCTGCAAGCCAGGGTGCATAGTTTTTCTTTCCGTTCTGATTCAGGTGTTCTCCGATTTCTGCATATTTTGCTTTAAAAAAATCCAGGAATCCGGATTTATCACGAATAAAATTCTGTTCCGGCATAGGAATCATATGACCCCCTAATTCTTCCATCTGAAGAAGCAGATTGTGATACAGCATAAAGATTCCATCTGCATCCATAGCTTCAAACAGTACATTCACATATTTTTCCAGTTCTCCTTCAAAAAGCTCGGCATGTCCAATTGACTTTTTCAGACATTCGTAAGGAAAACTCTGGGCAATATTTCCAAAACGCTTTTCTTCAAATTCCAGAAGATTCCACTGATCTTCCCGGGGAAATGTTTCTCTGAAATGAAGGAATGGAAGCATTCGCAAATAGATTTTTTTTCCTTCTTCTATGGAAAGTCTGGAGGGCACTGCATAGATCTGAATATTTTCATTGATTTTTCTCAGAGCATCCTGTAATTTTTTTCGTATAAGCGACACCCGGGTAAGCCCACAAGAGTTTCCCCCCTCTTCCGCAGGAAGTGCTGCGATCACAAATTCCGCTGCTCCAAACACATAACTATCCGGATAGATTTCCCGGATCTTTTCGTTCACACTTTCATAAAGCTTATTTCCATATTCCGAAACACTCTTGAAATGTGCTTTCAACTTTTCCATAGGCATCCACTGTGTAATATAAAAAAATGTGACTTTTCCACATTTTGAAATCTCTTCAGTTGGTCTGTTGCTTTCATTTTCAAAAAAACGCTTTAACCTGGCTTCTATCTGATCTCTTTGAAGCAGCTCATTTTGTAGAATATTTTTCCTGGCAATCAGCAGTTCATCTGTAAGGCTCTTTGCCGTCATCTCATTTTTCAGAAGATAGCTGTGAATATGATTTTGCATGGCACGTCTGGCGTAATCAAAACTTGCGTAAGAAGATATAAAAATAATGTAAGTCCCCGGATTTTCTTCCTTCAGTGTTTCTACAAAATCAAATCCATCCATTACCGGCATGGAAATGTCCGACACGATCAGATCCGGTTTTTCCTTTTTCGCCAGTTCCAGGGCTTTTTTCCCATTGGCAGCAGTCTCTGTCAAAGTGAAGCCAAGCCCGTTCCAGTCTACCATTTTCTTCAGATCCTGTAATACCAGATAATCATCGTCAGCCAGTAATGTTTTGATTTTTTTCAATTTCTATCCTCCATTTTTGCGTATTTTATACTATGAGAGTTCTGGACGGCATCTATGAATAAGTAAGTATGCTTGCAAGGCGTGCAGATTGCTGGAATGATATAAGCAGGCATATCCGTTTACTATCAATATACACCCGCGTAAATGACCATGCAATCCTGTTTGGCATGGAAATGCTTCTGTTTTTGTTCAACCATTCCTTTTGTCAACGAAAAAATAAAAGAAAATCATACAAAATAAACGTTTTCTCTTATTTTTTTTCTTTTTTTCATCGTATAAAATAAACTCATCTTGAAACAAGTGATTAAAAACAGGAGGTAATGAAACATATGAAAAAGAGACAGGTTTTGGCACTTTTACTTGCATCTGTTATGGGAATGTCCATGGCATCCCCAATGAGCGCATTTGCAGCAGACAGTGAATTTGCAGAGGCTATGGAAACAAAATTTGCAGAACCGGAAATGGCAAATCGTCCTTATGCAAGATGGTGGCTGGCAGAAGGCTCTCACACAGATGAAACTCTTCGTGAATCCGTAAAGGAACTTTATGACGAAGGATTCGGCGGTGTGGAATTTGTAACTCTTACAAGTGAAGCAGAAATTCTGGATGATGCAACCTATGGCTGGGGTTCCCCGGAATGGATCCATGATACAAAAGTAATCATCGAAGAGTGCAAAAAATATGGTATGAGCGTGAGCATGACCGGTGGTACTTACTGGGCTACTGCAAACCTTCCAACTATCACACCTGACCAGCAGGAAGCTTCTCAGGAGCTTGGATATGTAACCGTCAACCTGGAAAAAGCGGAAGGAACCAACACCAGCTTCAGCGGTGTGCTTCCACAGTGTACTCTTCCAGGAACTGCCACAAAACAGACTCTGGTATCTGTCGTAGCTGCCAAAGTAGAAGACTGGGGAATTCCGGCTACTGTAGATGAAAAAACCAACGAAGTTACAGACCCAGGTGTAAAAACCAAGATCAACACAGATTCCATGACAGTGATCACTGATCAGGTAACTGCAAATGAGGACGGCACTTATTCCGTAGACTTCACAGCAGATGACGACAGCGATTATGTATTGTTTGCATTTTACCAGTATGGATCCAGTGAAAGCTATGCTGCTGCCTGCACAGGACAAGGTTATACTATCAACTACTTCAATCCGGCTGGTGCTAATGCCCTTATATCCTACTGGGATGAAAACGTTCTCACAGACGATGTGATGGATCTGATCAAAGATATTGACGAAGCAGACCTGTACATGGATTCTCTGGAACTTATGACCAAAGGCGAAAATTCCACAAAACAGCTGTGGTGTACTGATATGCTGGATCAGTTTAATAACCGCAGAGGATATGACCTGGAAAAATATCTTCCGCTTCTGATCCGCGAGACACCGGATACTTTAATGGGAATGGGACAGTACCTTACCTATACTTATGATTTCACAGATACTGATGAAATTGATATGACTTATTTAAGAAATGACTTCTTCCAGACTGAGACAGAACTGTATCAGGAAAACTGCCTGGATATCCTCCACAACTGGCTGAATGAAAAAGGAATGCACCTTCGTGCGGAGAACTCTTATGGAAAAACATTCGAAGTTTCCCAGACTGTATCTTCTGTAGATTACCTGGAAACAGAATCCTTCGAGTTTGCAGCCGATGTAGACTCTTATCGTAACTTTACCGGTGCGGCTCATGTTTATGACAAGAGACTTTCCTCTGAATCCGGTGCTTCTATTACAACTAACTATCTGTGGAATAATGGCTATTACCGTCAGATTTTCTACACCCAATACGCTGCTGGTATTCAGAAAACGGTAACTCATGGTTATTCTTCCGCTTATGGTCCAGACGAATCCGTTTCCTGGCCAGGATATGAAGGCATGACCAACCTGATTGCAGAACGTTTCAACAAACGTCAGCCTGCATCCATCGACTATGTAGATGTAAATACTCATTTAAGCCGTATCCAGAAAGCTCTGGAAGAAGGTGTTCCGCAGGTAGATATCGCTATGATCCGTACCGATTATTATCTGAACAACCTGCTCACCAGTGTTTCCAGTTCCGGTGTATACAACAATGCCCTTCACACAGACCGTGCATATTACTGGACCGATCTTGGCCTTCAGGACAAAGGTTATACCTATGACTACTTTTCTTCCTACACTTTCATGGATGACGAAGTAAATGTATCTGACGGACAGATCAATTCCGACAGCGTTGCTTATAAAGCTGTTGTTGTAATGGAAGACGAGCTTCCGCTGGATGCTGCAAAGAAATTAAAAGAAGCTGCTGAGAACGGACTTCCGGTATTATTTGTAAATAATGTAGTAGAACATCCGAATAACTCTGGTGTAGATAAAGTAAATACTATAGCAGCTTCCACAACCGGCTGCAATGATGGAAAAGATGAAGAGCTTGCAGCAGTGATCGAAGAAATCAAAGCTCTTGATAATGTAAAAACCATCGACTCCTGCGAAGAAGCTCTGGATGCACTTGCAGAACTCGGTGTTACACCAAGAGCCGAAAATGTGGAATCTAACCATAAGATCCTCACCAATATGAGAAAAGCAGACGATGCTACTTATCTCTATGCATATAACTATATGTACGAAGACGAGGAAGCTTATTCCGGACAGATTGCAGTGGAAGGAACTTATCAGCCGTACATCCTGGATACCTGGTCTGGCGAAGTAACAAAAGTGACAGATGCCACATGCGAGGATGGAAAGACTGTCCTGAATATAACATTGGAGCCAGGTGAAACAGCTCTGTATATCCTGAATCCAGCTGAAGAAGCAACACCGGAAGAGACCACTTCTGAAAGCACTGAGATTGAACTTACTGGCTGGAATCTAACCGTTGATTCCTACACACCTGGGGATAAACTGGAGCGTACAGAAACCAACGAGGATACTGGTGTTACCACAACTGAAGTTACTTATGAGACCAATCACGAAGAAATCGATACAGGAACTCTTACCGATCTGGTTTCCTGGAAAGATATCGAAGCAATCGGTGACAGCGTATCCGGTGTGGGAACTTACACCACCACCTTCACTCTCCCGGATGATTTTGATCCGGAGACCCAGAGTGTTGAATTTGAGGCAGACAGCTTCAACTATGGAACTGCTATGATCACCGTAAACGACCAGAAAGTTTCCGTTGACATGGATACTGCAAAAGCAGATATTACAGATGCTGTAAAAGCAGGAGAAAATACCATCTCCGTTCGTGTGACCAGCAGTCTGTGCAACGTAGTCAGAGGATTCGAGCCAGTCTTCTGGATCACTGATGAAACAGAACCTGCAGATTATGGTATGACAGGAAAAACCGTGCTTACCGTGACAACTACAAAATAAGCTTTTAAATATCTGCAAACATTTCCAAAGGGGCAGCCTGATTCTTTACAGGCTGCCCCTTTCTATACTGACTGCTATTTTTTCAGTTTTCTTTTGTATTTTACCTTTCTATGTTCCTGGATCAGTGGCAATGTCCGCCGCAGCTTCCACAGTTTCCGTTACAGCCTTTTCCGCTCTTTTTATCCTTATGCATGCTTCTGAGCGCCAGCCCTGCAATTACCACTACAATAGCTCCTACCACAACAGTTCCCATACTCTGCTCCTTTCTGGCTACCTGTAAATTTGTTATCACAGTTCACCATGAATACTCTATAAAATTTCACTTATAGTTTAGACTATAGGTTTCTTTCATCGTTAGTATAAGCTAACATTCATTAGATGTCAATATTTTTATACATTCAATTTCATCTGACCATCTTTGATATACCCCATATTCCGCATTCCACGATAAATTACATAGGATAAAATTCCCGGAAGCAAGAAATGGAATACTACGATTTTCAGTATAACCAATACCGGAGACTCGACAGCAGCCATCGTCTGATACGTCATGATCTGTCCAACCAGACCGGAAGTTCCCATTCCTGATCCTGTGGCATTATTTATCATATGAAATGGTCCTGTAATCGCAATCGGTCCCAGAATGGCAGAAGCCAAGGTTGGAGGAAGCCAGATCAGCGGACGCTTCATAATATTAGGGATCTGAAGCATAGATGTTCCAATACCCTGGGCAAAAAAGCCGCCTACACCATTGTCCTTAAAGCTTGTCACTGCAAAACCGATCATCTGGCAACAGCATCCAATGGTAGCCGCACCTGCTGCCACACCATTTAACCCCAAAATAATCCCTAAAGCTGCGGAGCTGATTGGTAAAGTCAGAACCATTCCCATAATAACTGAAACCACAATTCCCATAAGAATAGGCTGCTGCTCAGTTCCCCAGTTTACCAGATCTCCAAGCCAGGTCATAAATCTTGACACTCCCGGTCCTACCAGAATTCCCACAGCACCACCGGAAAGAATGGTAACTGCCGGTGTGATCAGAAGATCCAGCTTGGTCTTTCCCGCAACCAGTCTTCCCACCGTAATTCCCACATAGGCTGCAACAAATGCGCCAAGAGGCTCTCCCGGTCCTGCCAATACAAGAGCTCCGGTATCGGACAACAGGGTTCCTGCGATCAGATTGGAAGCATATGCTCCGATCATTCCCGCTGCCGCAGCAGACAAAAGTACATACGTGGATTCCCGGAATTTATATGCCACTCCAATACCGATTCCAGCACCGGTAAGTCTCTGAGCTACTATGGCAAAAGTACTCAAATAAGCGCCATATGTGCCTCCCATCAGATCACCGATCTGTTTCAGGATCGTTCCGATGATCAACGTGGAAAACAGTCCCAGTGCCATACCGCTTAAACCATCAATAAAAATATTGTTCAGAATTTTTTTTACAGTTTTCATGCTCTCTCCTATCCCAGATACGCCTTCAGAAGCTTCAGTGTATTCTTTGCCCCATCTCTATGAGAACGTTCATAACCATGTGAAGCATATACACCAGGTCCGATCAGACCATGCTTCATATCGTATCCTGCCTTCAATGCTGCGTCTACATCAGAACCATAATGAGGATATACATCCACTGCAAAGGAAATGTCATTTTCCTGCGCGGCCTTAATAAGTCCGGAAACCACCTGATAATCGTATGGTCCCATGCTATCCTTTGCACAAATAGAAACCATGGTCTCATCACACTCCAGACCATTTCCAACGCAGCCCATATCCACAGAAATCATTTCCGTCACGCCATCTGGGATTGCGGCACATCCACCATGTCCTACTTCCTCATAGGATGTGATCAGTACATAAATGGTTCGCTCTGGCTGAACCTTTTTCTCTTTCAGATATCTGGCATAACCAAGAAGGATTGCCGTGCTGAACTTATCATCCAGAAAACGGCTTTTGATATACCCGCTCTCAGTAACCATAGTTCGAGGATCAAAACATACGAAGTCACCGGTCATAATTCCCAGCTTTTTCACATCGTCTTTATTCTTCACCGGCTCATCCAGGATAGCCTCCATAGTCTCATAAGTACGCTTGGTGTCACTGTAATCTCCATTTACATGGACAGAAGCATTCTCCAACTGGAAAGTTGCATCATAAACCTTGCCATTTTTGGTATAAACCTTACAATTCTCAGCTTCCGCATTATTGGGATTCATTCCACCGATATTGGTGAGCTTCAGCCGTCCATTCTCCATGATCTGGCAGACCATACCGCCAAGTGTATCCATATGGGCAGCAAGAACCACTGCATTCTTATCATCTTTACCGCCAAGCTTTACCAGCACTGCTCCTTTCTGGGTAAGCTGCGGTTCATACCCCAGCTTTTCAAATTCCTTTTTTACGAAATCTGCAGCCATATGTGTAAAACCACTTGGACTTGGTACTGCAAGCAGCTCCTGTGCTATTTTCATAACATAATCTGTGTATTTTTTCATGATTTTCTCTCCTGTTTCTCACATAATTTTTCCATAAATTTCCATGGGTACTCTGGCCTTTACCAGAATTCCGTTATCCAAATATTCCTCCGAAAGCAATTGACCATACTCTCGAATCAGCTGAATCTTTCCTGCTTCCTGATAATGGAAAAGTTTTTCCACATAGATCTGCTCTTCGGAAAGAATTTTCTCCAGAAGAGTCTTCAATTCCTCCAGCCCCTCTCCGGTTTTCGCAGAAACTTTCAAAGTGTGATCTGCCATGCTGTCACGCATACGGATTGCTGCGCCTGCATCCACCTTATTAAATAAGGTGATCGTCTTCTTCCCTTGAACCCCAAGCTCTTGCAAGGTATCATAAACAACCTCCATCTGCTGCACTGCCTGTGGGTTAGAGCAATCTACCACATGAATAATATAGTCTGCATATTTCGCTTCCTCCAAGGTACTCTTGAAAGCCTCAACCAGGTTATGCGGCAGCTTACGGATAAAACCAACTGTGTCTGTAAGTAAAATCTGCTGTCCGTCATCTAATGTCAGTGCTCTGGTAGTGGGATCCAGCGTAGCAAAAAGCTTATCCTCAGAAAGTACACCTGCCCCTGTAAGAGTGTTCAGCAATGTGGATTTCCCGGCATTGGTATACCCAACAATAGCAGCCGTTTTCATCTTTCCCCTGGTACGTCCGGTGCGGAGCAGTTCTCTGTGCTTCTCCACCTGGGAAAGCTCCTCCTTTAGCGCCGTGATTCTCTTACGGATCAGACGACGGTCACTCTCCAGTTTCTTCTCGCCTGGTCCCCTTGTTCCGATTCCGCCTCCAAGCCTGGATAAAGACGCACCAAGTCCAACCAGCCTTGATGCCCTGTATCTCAGCTGCGCCAGTTCCACCTGGATCTTACCCTCACTGGTGGTTGCATGCTTTGCAAAAATATCCAGAATCAAAAGTGTTCTGTCCATTACCTTACATTCCAGCTCATGCTCCAGATTATTCATCTGTGCCGGAGAAAGCTCATCGTCACAGATAATCCCGGTAGCATCTGAAGCCAACATAAGAGCACGGACTTCTTCGATTTTTCCCTTTCCAATATAGGTTCCAGGATGAACGCTCTCACGGTTCTGGATGATTTTCCCCACTGTTTCTGCTCCTGCGGTGTCTGCCAGTTCCTCCAACTCATCTAAGGACTCCATCACATTGTCATTTTCATCCAGTTGGACTCCTACCAAAACCACACGCTCCTGTATTTCCTCAATATATTCCATAAATCCTCCTTCCGGATTTTAATATACTAACCTCTGGTTACTTTTCGGTCAAAAAATCATCTGTTAGAGTATAACATACTCCCACCACTTTTGGGAGAGTATTCGTTCAGGTTTCATCAATAAAAAGCCAAAAATCAAACTCCAAAATACAAAACACACAAATAAATAATATATAATAAAAAGAGAGTAAACTTTTCCTATAGCGGAATCAATGTATTCGCATTTGCTTACCCACATAACAGGAGGAGCCCTATGAAGAAGAACAAGCTAAAAACCATTCTTGCTACTTTATGTCTGTCATGCATGCTTCTGACAGGCACACTTCCCACCCAGGCTGCGGTGAAGACCGATACCCACCAAAGTGTCGCTCCCGCCACTACCAACACCTGGAAGACACGAAACGGATATCACTACTATTACAATGCCCATGGCCGAAAGGTCACAGGCAAAGTAAAAATCGGCAAGCGCTACTATTTCTTTGACAAAAAAGGAATTCAACGTTATGGCTGGCAGAAAATAAAAGGCAACTACTACTTTTTCCGCATCAGTACCGGCACAAAAGGAGCCTACATGCTCACTTCCACCAAGGTGAATGGCATTTCTCTGAATTCCTCCGGACGTGCCAATAAATCCGGTACGAACGCACGTAAGCTGTGGCTGATGGCAGAAGCCAATAAGATCGTAGCGAAAATCACCAAACCTGGTATGAACAAAATGCAGCGTCTTCGTGCCAGTTTCGATTACGTCAAGAATCATTATCCTTATTACACCTGGCGCCAATTCAGCAATACTTCGGACTGGGAGAAGGATTTTGCAGAAGACATGTTTATAAGAGGGCGAGGTGACTGTATTTCCTATGCAGCTGCATTCGCATATCTGGCAAATGCCGTCGGAATGAAAAATGTATATGCCATTTGTTCCGGAGGACATGGCTGGGCAGAGATCAATGGCAAGGTTTATGACCCTGACTGGGCTCTGGTAAGCAATGTAGATTCCTACTTTGCCATGCCTTACAGCCTCAGCGGAGTAAACGGACGCCCTATGTATAAGGGAAACCGGCTTTATGTAAAGAAAATCTGACAGCTTACATAAATACATAAAGAATTCCCGATTGGTGAAAAAGGATTTGAACTCCGGTTCCTTGCCGTGATTCAAATCCTTTTTCATTATCAGCTTTATTCTGTTTTCCCAGCAATTTTTACTGGACACTTCCCGTCCTTGATTTCAAAAAATCAAGCTCTTTCGCAGCTTCCTCATCCTCCGGATACATTCCCACATAGGATACAGCCTTCTCCTGGGCTGTAACAAAGTCCAGCTTTTTCTCATAAGCTACGATTTCATTAAACAGAAGACTCTGCATCTCATCATCAGAAGCCACTGTAATTCCGCTGCTTATATTCTCAAGAGCAGAATCATAATTTCCCTCTGCAATATCGCACACGGCCAGACCATTATAGCCTGATGCTGCTGTCTGGGTCTGGTTTTTGGACGTATCCTCCTGCTTGTGGCTGATAAACTGCTGATACATTGCACGGGCATTTGCATAATCCGACTGGGCACCGTAAACCATGCCAAGAAGCAGAAGTGCCTCTGTGCTTCCCTGATTGGATGCATCCGTCAGTTCCTTCTTTGCGTTGGTGTAGTCTTCCATGTAATAATAGATTCTACCCCTGTTACACAAATCGTCCGCTCCCTTGGCTTCTGTTGACAAAACAGCTTCCAGATATCTGGTACCATCTGCCTCCATATCCTTTTCCAGGTAAGTCTCATAGATCTGAATAGCTCGGTCATAACTGGAATCTTCACCGTATGCCTGTTCAAAATCCGAAGCGGCCTCCTCATATCCATCCATAGCAAGGGCAACCTTACCTGTAAGAAACCAGGAATCCGCATCCATATCATAGTTCTGCGCAAGCACCTGGCAGTCTGCCATTGCATCTTCTGTTTGCCCTGCCTGTAACCTTGCAGTAGCGCGGTACAGATACAGATCACGTGCTGTAGTTTTACTTACTCTTTCCTGGGAAAGAGCATTTGTAAACGCAGCAGCTGCATCTTCATAATTTCCCAGCCGAAGCTGACAGATACCGATTCCACGATAAGAAACCACAAGGTTCATCTCGTTATTAACAGAGGTATTAAATTCATCCAAAGCATACTCATAACTTCCTTGCTCCAGATCCTTCTGAGCCTCCTGAAAAATCTGCTGTTTTTCATTATTGCAGCCAGCCAGAAGGGTACCCCCCATGGCAACTGCTATTATTGCTGTTTTTCTGATTTTCATTCTCAACCAACAATCAGCCCTTCGGCTTCCAATACCTGTACAACACTATCTACATACTGATGGCAAAGCTCATTCGTCTCAGCCTCTACCATAACACGGATCAGCGGCTCTGTACCACTCTCACGTACAAGAATACGTCCGGAATCACCAAGAGCCTTAGCAGCTGCGTCAACAGCCTCTATAACCTTCGGATTCTCACGTGCAGTTTTCTTATCTGCAACACGCACATTACGAAGTACCTGCGGATATACTTTCATTTCTTTTGCAAGATCACATAATGTAGCCTTCTTATCTACGCATGCCTCCATAACCATAAGAGAAGTAAGGATACCATCTCCGGTAGCTGCATAACGGCTGAAAATAATATGTCCGGACTGCTCTCCACCAATGCTGTAGTTATTCGCAAGCATATTCTCCGCAACATATTTGTCACCTACTGCAGTCTGCTCATAACGCATTCCTTCGCGCTCAAGAGCCTTGTAAAGTCCCATATTGGACATAACAGTCGTAACAACTGTATTACCATTGAGCTTGCCCTGCTCCTTCAGATATTTACCACATACATACATAATCTTATCACCATCAATAATGTTTCCACGGTGATCAACTGCAATACAACGGTCCGCATCTCCATCGTAAGCAAATCCAATATCCAGACCATTTTCTACTACATATTTCTGAAGAACTTCAATATGTGTGGAGCCACAGTTCGTATTGATATTCGTTCCATCCGGCTGGTTGTTAATAACATAAGTCTTTGCCTGAAGCGCCTCAAAAACGCTCTTTGCTATTGCAGAGGAACTTCCGTTTGCACAGTCGAGACCTACCTTCACGTTCTTGAAGTCACGGCTTGGGATTGAAATCAGATATCCGATATAACGATTACGTCCGGATGCAAAGTCGATGGTACGTCCGATATCCTCCTTACGAGCCAGCGGAAGTTCTTCAATCTCACCATCAATATAGGACTCAATTCGTTCCTCGATTTCAGCTTCGATCTTCTGTCCATTTCCATTCAGAAGCTTGATTCCATTGTCGTAGAATGGGTTGTGGCTGGCAGAAATCATGATACCACAGTCAAAGTCCTCTGTACGGACTGCAAAGGATACACTTGGAGTCGTTGTTACGTGCAGAAGATAAGCATCTGCCCCAGAAGCTGTAAGACCGGCAACAAGAGCATACTCAAGCATGTAGCTGCTTCGTCTTGTATCCTTTCCGATTACGATCTTTGCCTTATGGTCACGACCATAATACCAGCCTACATAACGGCCTACTTTAAACGCATTGTCAACAGTCAGCTGAACATTTGCCTCTCCACGAAATCCGTCTGTTCCAAAATATTTTCCCATAGCTAATCATCCTCCTTGATCATAACTCGTTAAGCGGATATTTCAGATCCGCTTCGCTACTTGCTCATAACCGAATAACTGCTGCTATTGCCTATTGCTTTTCGCAACCGCCCAGTGGACTTACTTAATTCGGTTAAAATGTCAATTCCTAAGCTGTCTTATTTATAAAGACCATTCGGATATACTCCGGCTTCGGTAAGCTCCTTAAATGCTTTGATCACTACCTCTTTATCCTCCTGATAGGTTACACCGAACCAGGTATCTTTTGTTTCAAGAACATCTACCTGGGCTGCTCCCTTATGGATCAGCTCATCGATCATAACCGGAAGGAGATACTCTGCCTTAATATCCCCTGGCTTTACATTCTGAAGAAATTCCACAAAACCATCATATAAAGTATCCATAAATGCAGGCGTCAACCCCCACATGTTCATGGAAACCAATTCATTTAGATCAAGCTGCTCTGCCGGCTTCCCTTCCTCGCGGCTCTCTGCGCCCTGGGCAGTCTTAAAGATATTATGTGTCTCTGTAACACCGGTAAGCTTACCATCTGTAATATGGCAAAGACCTCTTGTAACACTTCCATTATCGCTTAAGGTGTTTCCAAGTCTGAAGCCAGCCATGCAAATATGAAGAACATCATCAGAAGGCTGATCCTGAACCAGATAATCATGAACCTTAACATACGCCTCTTTGCCATAGTAATCATCTGCATTAATAACAGCAAATGGCTCTGTAAGAAATTCTCTTGCACAAATGACAGCATGTCCGGTTCCCCATGGCTTGGTTCTGTCTGCCGGCTTCTCGAACCCATCCGGAAGCTTCTCCATTTCCTGATATGCATAGGCAACTTCAGCAATTTTCTCTACCCTTGCACCGATCGTGCTCTTAAATTCCTCTTCCAGATCCTTACGGATAATAAAAACAATCTTATTAAATCCTGCTTCCAATGCATCCCTGATGGAATAATCCATAATAATCTCACCATTTGGTCCAACTGGCGCAAGCTGCTTAATTCCATTTCCGAAACGGCTTCCAACACCTGCTGCCATAATTACAAGCGCTGTCTTTTTCATAGGTAAATTCCTCCCATATTGATATGATTGTTTTGGTTACTTACTGCTCCTGTAAATTGCTTAATTTCGCTGCCTGGTCTGCTGCGATCAGACTATCAATGATTTCATCCAGATTTCCTCCCAGAATGTTATCCAATCTGTGAAGTGTAAGCTTAATGCGATGATCTGTCACACGTCCCTGTGGGAAATTATAGGTTCTGATCTTCTCAGAGCGATCACCTGTACCGATCTGGCTTCTTCTTGCTTCAGCTTCAGCATCGTGCTGTTTCGCCAATTCCATCTCATATAAACGGGAACGAAGCACTTTCAAAGCCTTATCTTTATTCTTCAGCTGGGATTTTTCATCCTGACAGGAAATTACGATTCCCGTAGGAATATGTGTTAATCGTACCGCGGAGTCTGTAGTATTGACACACTGTCCACCATTTCCGGAAGCACGGAATACGTCGAATTTACAATCATTCATATCCAAATGGAAATCTATTTCTTCTGCTTCCGGCATAATTGCAACAGTACATGTAGAGGTATGGATTCTTCCACCGGATTCGGTCTCCGGAACTCGCTGCACACGATGCACACCACTTTCATATTTCAGTCTGGAATAAGCACCGGCTCCATTGATCATAAACGTAACCTCTTTGAAACCGCCGATTCCATTCTCATTTAAACTCATCATTTCTGTTTTCCAACGTCTGGATTCTGCATACTTCACATACATTCTGTATATCTCAGCCGCAAAAAGGGCAGCCTCATCTCCACCGGCACCGGCACGGATCTCTACGATAACGTTCTTGCTATCATTAGGATCCTTCGGTAAAAGAAGGATTTTCAGCTCATGCTCCAGCTCTCCCACCTGCTTCTTCGCATCAGAAAGCTCTTCCTTAAGCATTTCCCGCATTTCCTCATCCTTCTCTTCTTCCAGCATGGCAAGACTGTCCTGGATGGTTTCTTTATTTTTCTTATATTCCTTATAGGTATCCACAATTGGCTGCAGATCGCTCTGTTCCTTCATCAGCTTCTGAAAACGCTCTGGATTGGATGTTACATCCGGCTCACCCAGCTCGTTCAAAACTTCTTCGAAGCGTATGAGCAAATCGTCCAACTTGTCAAACATGGTTTTCCTCCTGTTATTTTCTATCTTATAGTATATTTCCTTTGCCAGATTGTCTGCCCAGCACAACTCTGTCCAGTCCGGTCAGATCTTTCATGACCTGCACATGGGAAAAGCCATTATCACGCATCAGCTTTGATACGGCCTCCCCCTGATCGTATCCGATTTCAAACAGCATCCAGCCGTCCTTCTTCAGGAACTCTGCCCCCTCAGATACAATCTTCCGATAAAAATACAGCCCATCCTCATGACCGTCCAAAGCAAGCCGCGGATCGTGATCCCGCACCTCTTCCATCAGTTCTTCAATGTCTGCACTTCGTATATAAGGGGGATTTGAAATAAGGATATCATATAATACCTTATCTTTACCAGTATTTTCTTGAAAAAAAGGTGACGAAAATAAGTCACTTTTAACAAATTCTGTCCTTTCTGAGACCTGAAGTCCTACTGCGTTTCGTTCAGCCACCTGAAGCGCCGGCTGGGAAACATCCGCTCCCACACCAAAGGCATCCTTTCGAAAAGCCAGAAGACTTAAAAGGATACAACCTGAACCGGTACACATATCCAGAATTCTGGGGGCCTCTTTCTCTTTCAAAATTTCTAAAGCCTTTTCTACCAACGTCTCCGTATCCTGTCTTGGCACCAGCACGTTCTGATTTACATAAAACTCATACCCCATAAACCAGGCCTGATGGGTGATATGCTGCAAAGGAACATGACACGCTCTTCTTTCAATAACTTCCCGGTATCTGGCCACCTTTTCCTCATCTACTGCATCGTCTGAATGGGCAAAATAAAAAGCTCTGTTCACACCGGTCACATACTCCAGAAGAAGCCAGGCATCCAGCCTGGCTTCCTGGAGCTCATGCTCTTCCAGAGCCTTGGTTCCCTCTTTTAATAAAGCTTCCAGAGATATCATTTCTCTTCACCTGTTGTATGTTCCTCATTTTCGTCCGGAATATCCAGATCAAACTCTTCTTTTAAATAAGTTCTCCAGTCAAACACTGCCTCTACTGCCTTAATGGCAACCTCTGCCATATCTGCTGTAGGCTCCTTGGTGGTGAATTTCTGCATTGCCATACCTGGCTTACTCATCATCAGAGCAAATTTACTGTCAGTTCTTCCTGCCCACTGAATAATCTCAAATGAAATTCCGGATACAATAGGCACCATAAGGAGACGTCCAAAAAGACGAAGCCAATAGAAAGGCACCAATACGAAAATAAAATGCAGGAAAATACTTACCAGCATAACCAGAAATAAAAAACTTGTTCCGCATCGTCTGTGGAATCTGGAACTTTCCAGTACATTCTCTACAGTCAAAGGCTTACCATTCTCCACACAGTTAATACATTTATGCTCTGCGCCATGGTACATAAAGGTTCTCTGAATATCCTTCATTCTGGAAATCAAAAGCATGTATCCCATAAATAAGCCCAGTTTCACAAATGCTTCCACAATGGTAACCACTACTTCTGAAGCGCCAACCTTACGGCAAAGACTTGCCAGGACATATGGAAGAAGCATAAAAGCAGCAATAGAAACTACTATAGAAATGGCCACAGTCACATAAAGCAAAGCTTTAAATGCCCTGTCCTCTTTTTTCTTCTTGGCTTCCAGTTCCTCAGGAGAAAGAGCTGCATTCTTCTTAGTCTCTTCTTCATCCTCCTCATCTCCTGCAATCTCAGCAGAATACATCAGACATTTCGTCCCTGTCACCAGAGAATCAATAAAGCTGACCATTCCGCGGATAATAGGCTTACGCCAGATTTTACCCTTGCCAAAGATACACTTGTAATCTTCGACCTTTACTTCAATTTCTTTATCAGGACGGCGTACTGCAATGGAATATTTATCCTTATGGCGCATCATGATGCCTTCCATTACAGCTTGTCCACCGATGTTAGATGGTTTCATTTTATCCTCCGTCTCATTAATTCAGTCACATTACAAAGAAAGGTTGAGATTTCCCAACCTCAACCTTCTCATTCAGTAATATTCAAATTATTTATTCAGGCCGTATTTCTCATTGAACTTATTGATACGTCCACGAGCCTGAGTAGCTTTCTGCTGTCCTGTATAGAACGGATGACATTTGGAGCAGATTTCTACGTGGATATCCTGCTTTGTAGATCCTGTTACAAAAGTATTACCGCAGTTGCAGGTTACAGTTGCCTGATAGTAATTCGGATGGATTCCTTCTCTCATGATTTTCACCTCTCTATATTTATTCTATTTTATTTGCGTTGAATCTGACGAATTCACACTTTACACAGCCTACTGATTATAGCATGGTGTTATAAGAAATGCAAGTTATTTATAAAAATTTCTGTTTTTTTACCATTTGCACAAATTC
>CAKRRG010000033.1 GCA_934394545.1 uncultured Blautia sp. | reverse complement strand
ACTGATATTCCCAGACGATTCTCCATGTGCCTGTCATGGTTCTCAAGCACATACATCACCAGATACCGATTTGCCTGTGATGTTCCTTTTCGGTATACCTTTTGGAATTCGCTGTTTTTCTTTAAGGAGTCTGAGTATTCCATCTGATTCTCCTTTAACTAAATTCTTTACTTGTTTTTATTTCTGTATAGAAGAAAAGACCACAGTAACTGCGGTCTTAACGGTCTTAAGCAGATAACTGCTTTCTTCCTTTTAATCTTCTGGCAGCTAATACTTTACGTCCGCCTTTTGTGCTCATACGAGCTCTGAAGCCATGGACTTTCGCTCTTGATCTTTTTTTCGGCTGAAATGTCATTTTCATAGGTAAAGCACCTCCTTTATCTATATGGAATTTAAATTAATTAACCTAATCAGAACATCATTTCAATTATATTCATAAATGGTAGTCTCGTCAAGTAAAAATTCTTTCTTTCTTATGTTTTTTTCTATCCACAAAGTTTTCCACACTGTGTATAACCTGTCTTTTTTAATAGGTTAACGTAATATTATCCACATTTTGTGGATAACTTGTGGATAACCTGGGGATTTTCTGCAAAAATATCCACTTTTGACTGTTGATATCACAGCATTTATCACATAAAATGGCATTTTTCGAGGTAGTTCGACAGTGGATAGAGTTATACACATAATTTTCCATTATTGAAACCAATAAAACCATGTTATGGTAACCAGAATAGTTATCAACCTATTTATCCACATTTATCCACACACAAAATGTTGATAACTTTCCCGTTTATTCACAATATATCCCCAAAGTTTTTTGAAGAATTTTTCCTTTTTCCACTTCAATTTTTTTTAATTGTGGATATTTTGTCGTTGCGAAAAGACAGGATTTATTATAATATATATAAGGATATCTATGTCCGTTTATCAAAATACCAGTTTTTTCGCTGATATTTTGATAAACGGACATGTCGTCAATGGACGGCATTATTATTAGGTTACTTTCACGGTAACACAATCAGATGTATTATGGGAGGAAAACATGAGCACAGTAATAGAAAAATGGGATGAAATCCTGGAAATTGTAAAACAGGAGCACGATCTTTCCGATGTTCGCTTCGATACCTGGTTAAAACCCCTTAAGGTTTATGATGTCAGCGGAAATGTAGTCACCATCGTCGCTTCCGATCAGGTACGATTAAGCTACATTAATAAGAATTATAAGCTGCCTCTGCAGGTAACTATAAGCGAAGTCACCGGAATGGCCGATTGCGAAGTAAAATTTATCCTTCCAGAAGATATTCCGGCAAAGAAATCTGCTTCCGAAGCTACCCCTGATCAGAACAGCCGTTTTAAAGACAGATGCGAAGAGGCAAATCTGAATCCGAAATATACATTTAATACATTTATCGTGGGCAGCAACAATAAACTGGCTCAGGCAGCAGCCCTGGCCGTAGCGGAATCCCCGGGAAATACCTATAATCCGCTTTTTATCTACGGTGGTGCCGGACTTGGGAAAACCCATCTGATGCACTCTATTGCTCACTTTATTATTGAAAATGATGATAACAGCAAGGTTCTCTATGTGACCAGTGAAGAATTTACCAATGAGCTGATTGAAACCATCCGTAACGGAAATAATACCGCAATGAGTAAATTCCGTGAGAAATATCGTAACATTGATGTCCTTCTCATTGACGATATTCAGTTTATTATAGGAAAGGAATCCACACAGGAGGAATTTTTCCACACCTTTAACAGCCTTTACAGCGCTAATAAGCAGATCATCATATCTTCTGATAAACCACCGAAGGACATGGAGATTCTGGATGAGCGTTTCCGTTCAAGATTCGAATGGGGACTGATCGTGGATATTACATTACCGGATTACGAGACCCGAATGGCAATTCTTCATAAGAAGGAAGACATGGATGGTTATAATGTAAGCGAGGATGTTATTAAATATATAGCCAATAATATAAAATCCAATATCCGTGAGTTGGAAGGTGCCTTTAATAAGGTAGTTGCTTACGCAAAGCTGGAGAAAAAAGAGGTCACACTTGAGCTGGCAGAGCAGGCTTTGAAGGATATCATCGCACCAAATGAAAACAAGCAGATTACGGCGGAATATATTATTTCTATGGTAGCGGAACATTTTAATGTAAGCACTGCAGATCTTTGCGGAAATAAGAGAAGTTCCAAGATTGTAATGCCAAGACAGGTAGCTATGTACCTTTGCCGTGAAATATTGGCCATCCCTCTGAAAAATGTTGGTCAATATCTTGGAAATCGAGACCATACAACCGTTATGCACGGTGTAGAAAAAATCGAAAAGGAACTCCAGACCAATGAACAGTTACAGAATACTGTGGAGACCTTAAAGAAAAAAATTAATCCACAAACTTAACACATTTTTTCCACATTTCATGTGTATAAGATGTTGATATTATGTGTATCAATGTGAATAACTTTCGGCGTCAAAATTGCCCATGTGGTTTTACACAGGTTATTCACACCCTAAAACCATGCTTTTACACGAAGTTATCCATATCTGAAACCCTTTTATTCACTGGGCGGAAGTGAGTTTTTCACATATTCACATCCCCTACGGCGGTTACGGCGGATATCTTCTTAAATATATTTAATGAAAAACCCATTTTCTCCAGAAAGGAAGTTATACACATTATGAAAATCATTTGCTCCAAAAGTAACTTGTTGAAGAGCGTCAGCATTTCATTAAAAGCTGTACCATCAAAAACAACAATGCCAATTCTGGAATGTATTCTTATTGATGCAACAACCAACCAGATCAAATTTACTACAAATGATATGGAACTTGGAATTGAAACTATCGTTGACGGTACTATAGAAGAAAAAGGAATGGTTGCACTGAATGCAAAGATCTTCTATGAGATCATTCGAAGACTTCCTGACAACGATGTTACGATTAAAACAGATGAAAAATTCGCTGCAACCATTACCTGTGAGAAGGCAAAATTCAATATTCCAGGAAAATCAGGAGAAGATTTCGCATATCTTCCTATGATTGAAAGAGATGAGCCTTTAACTATCTCTCAATATACATTAAAGAACATGATTTATCAGACAATATTCTCAATTGCAGTCAACGACAACAACACTTTAATGACAGGCGAATTGTTCGAGATTAAGAACAATTGTCTGAAAATTGTTTCCTTGGATGGACATCGTATTGCTATCCGTAAAATGCCCTTGAAAAAGGACTATTCTGACCGTAAGGTTGTCGTTCCAGGTAAGACACTCAACGAGATCAGCAAGATTTTATCCGGAGAAATGGATGATATAGTAAGTATTTTCTTTACGAAGAATCATATTTTATTTGAATTTGATCAGACTATGGTAGTTTCCCGTCTGATCGAGGGAGAATATTTCCGTATTGACCAAATGCTTTCCAGTGATTATGAGACGAAGCTTTCCATTAACAAAAAGGAATTCCTGGATTGTATTGACCGTGCTACACTTCTTGTTAGGGAGGGTGATAAGAAACCAATCATTATCCATATTACAGATAACAGCATGGAGCTGAAAATTGATTCTGCAATGGGTTCCATGAATGAGGATATTGATATTGAAAAAGAGGGAAAAGATATCCTGATCGGATTTAATCCTAAGTTTCTTATTGATGCATTAAAGGTTATTGACGATGAAACCATTGACATCTATCTTGTAAACCCGAAAGCTCCATGCTTTATCAGGGATGAAGAAGAGACATATACCTATCTTATTTTGCCGGTTAACATAAATCAGAACCAGGCAAGATAAGTGGAAGAGTGGAGGCAGAAAATTGGAAATCAGAATCAGAGATGAATTTATCAAGCTTGGACAGGCATTAAAGCTTGCTGACCTTGTTTCAGACGGCGTTGAAGCAAAATATGTGATCGGCGACGGACTTGTAAAGGTAAATGGAGAGGTGGATACAAGAAGAGGCCGTAAGGTTTACGGCGGTGATGTTATTTCCTATAATGGCCAGGATGTGAAGGTTCTGTCGGGAAACGAGTAAAATGGCCTATATTGAATCCATAAAATTAAGCAATTTCAGAAATTATGAATCTCTGGAGCTTAATTTTGACAAGGGAACAAATATTTTCTACGGGGATAATGCCCAGGGTAAAACCAATATTCTGGAATCGGTTTATCTCTGTGGAACCAGCAAGTCCCACAAAGGAAGTAAGGATAAGGAGATTATCCGTTTTGACCAGGAAGAATCCCACATTCGTATGATGGTTGGAAAAGAATCCATGTCTTATAAGATTGATATGCACCTTCGGAAAAATAAGGCTAAAGGTGTGGCAATCAATGGAATTCCCATAAAGAAAGCAAGAGAGCTTCTGGGAGTTGTGAACCTGGTTTTCTTTTCACCGGAGGATCTGAATATTATCAAAAATGGTCCTGGAGAGCGCCGCAGATTTATGGATGCAGAGCTTTGCCAGCTGGATAAGCTGTATCTTACAGATCTTGCAGGTTACAATCATATTCTGAATCAGCGAAATAAGCTTCTGAAGGATATGTATAGACAGCCGGAGTTGGGAGCAACACTGGATGTGTGGGACATGCAGCTTGTAACTTATGGACGTAAGATCATTGAAAAGCGTCAGGAATTTGTAGATTCCCTGAATGAGATCATCAAAGATATTCATAGAAATCTTACCGGTGGAATCGAGAATATAGAAGTTATTTATGAGCCAAGTGTAAAGGGAGATGAACTGGAACAGAGCCTTTTTCGCAACCGAGACCGGGATCTTCGGATGAAAATGACTTCGTCCGGGCCACATAGGGATGATCTGATGGTTGCGGTGAATGGAATTGACATTCGGAAATATGGCTCACAAGGGCAGCAGAGAACAGCCGCCCTTTCGTTGAAGCTTTCGGAGATTTATCTGGTGGAGAAAATAATTCATGACAAGCCGGTATTGCTTCTGGATGATGTACTTTCTGAACTGGATAGTAATCGTCAGAATTATCTTTTGGATAGTATTCATGATATCCAGACTTTAATCACATGTACAGGTTTGGATGATTTTATCAGTCATCAGTTTAAAATCAATAAAGTATTTCATGTTGTGGCCGGTCAGGTATACGAACCGGCATAATAGGCTTGCGAAGTAGTAGGCGATATGCTAAACTGGCATTAACTATGGAAAGTTGGTGAAAATTTTGGACAAAGAGGAATTTCGGGTTAAACTTGAAGAGATTAACCATTTAGTAGAACAGAGAGATTATAAAGGTGCCATGAATGTTGTAGACAGCATTGACTGGCGTCGTGTAAAAAATGTTCGCACCCTTTGTGTGGTAGGTGAAATTTATGCTGCCAATAAGCGTTATGAAGACAGTAAGGAGATTTTCCTGCTGGCTTATCACAGGGCTTCTATCGGTAAGAATATTCTTTATCGTCTTGTTGAAGTTTCCCTGAAACTTGGACAGATTTCCGAGGCTGTAGAATTTTATCAGGAGTACAGAGAGGTTGCACCTAACGATAACACACAGTACATTCTGAAATATAAGATCCTGAAGGAGAAAAAATCTCCTCTTTCAGAGCAAATCAAGGTTCTGGAGGATTATAAGGAGAGGGAATTTACAGAAAAATGGTCTTATGAGCTTGCCAAACTGTATTATCAGGACGGTGATAAAGAGAAATGTCTTGAGCTTTGTAATGAGATTATTCTCTGGTTTAATGAGGGCAGTTACGTTCTGAAGGCAATGGATCTGAAGCAGCGTATGGGTGCTCTTACAGGAGAGGAAAAGGAGCGGTATGAACAGCAATTTGTACCGAAGCTTCTGAAGCCTGAAGAAGCAGAGACAGTCAAGGAAGAAGAAAAAGCTGCTGAACCTGAGAATAAGACAAGTGACGGTATTGAAAGTATTCAGATAAAAAATGAGGATCTGAATGGCGTGGAGAGTCTTCAGGACAAAATATCCAAAGGTCTTCGCGATATTTTTGGAAACCGTAAGCTGGATGAGCTGGAAGACAGTATTGTTTCTTCTGAGGAAACAAAAGAGGTTCAGGAGGAAATGCTTCGTAATCCTGATTCTGAGAAAGAGTATGCAAGTGTGCCGGAGCTTGAGCCGGAGACAGGCAAAGAGAAGGAAAAAAATGCAGATGCTGAAGTGAAATCAGAGACTGCAGCTGAGAATCTGAAAATGCCGAAATTAAACATTCCGGATTCCATGAAGAATATTTCCCCGGAAGAGGTGGAGATTCCGAAGGCGCCTGTCCAGAATAATCTTTTTAGTGATGATGTGACAGAAGGAAAGAATGAATTCGATTTCTCCAATTTTAATCTGGAGGATACTATTCTTGCAGCTGCTTCTGCGCAGGGAATTGAAATTCCAAATGAGAAGCTTAATCAGGAAAAGATAAAAGAAGAGAATAAAGAAATTGAGGAAGCAGCCAAGGAAATAGCTTTGAATCCTCAGACTTCCGTAAAAGAACCAAAGAAGCCGATTGTGGAGCTTGAAGAAGAAGAATTCCTTTCTGAAGAGGATCTTCAGGCGGCTGAGGATGAATTTATGAATGGCCCGGCAGGACATCAGGAAGAGAAGAAGGCAGAAACTGACGAAGAAGATGATTTTTCTGTTTTTGATGAGGATGATGAGGATGTAGTAGTGACAGAAGATGCTGAGGAAGAGCCGGATGATTCTGATGAAGATATGGCAGAGGAATCCGAGGATGATGAGCCAGATCCTGTTTTCGAGGAGGAAGAAGAGGATGAAGAAACAAAAGAACAGCCTCTCTCTGAGGAAGAGGAACTGGAGCAGTTTATTGAATCCATTCAGCCGAAAGATAAAACCAATCCATCTGATATTATTCCGAGGGAAAAAGCACTTTCTGATGATGAGAAAAAGCTGTTTACCTATTTTGTAAAGGTTCCGGGAATGAAGGATCAGCTAATCAGTGCTCTTTGCGATGTACAGATGGCAGCAGCTGATAAGACCTCCAAGACTGGTAATGTGATCGTTATGGGTGGTCGTGAGACTGGAAAGACCAGACTGATCGCAAGTCTGATTCCGGCAATCTGTAAAGAATTGAATCTGCCTGCATCAAAGGTGGCTTATGTATTTGCAGACCAGCTGAATGGAATGGATGTGGCCAGAGTACTTAATAAGCTTCGTGGTGGCTTCCTGGTAATTGAGAATGCAAACCAGCTTTCACAAGAGACAGTGGATATTCTGGATAAGGCTATGGAATTCCGCACGGATGGACTTACAGTTATTATTGAGGATGAGAAAATCGGAATGCGTAAGTTGATCGCCAGATTCCCGAAATTCTCCAAGAAGTTTACATCTATGATCAATATTCCGGTATTTACTAATGACGAGCTTGTAAACTTTGCAAGAGTTTATACCAAGGAAAACGGTTATAAGATTGACCAGATGGGAATGCTTGCATTGTATAATCTGATTGGTGTGAATCAGAAGGAAGACCAGCCAATGAACATTGGTGCAGTGAAAGAAATGCTTGATGCAGCAATGGCGAAATCTCAAGGAGGACTTCTTAAATTTAACAAGAAAAAGAGAGTAGACCGTGACGGGTTTACCGTTCTCTATGAGAAAGATTTTTCAAAATAAATAATAAAAAGAAAGAGGAAATTAACATGACCAGACCTTATTTAGGAAACCCGAAATATACCATTGAAGTACTTCAAAAGTATAATTTTGCTTTCCAGAAAAGGTTTGGTCAGAATTTTCTTATCGATACCCATGTTCTGGAGAAAATAATAGAGGCATCCAAGATTACCAAGGATGATTTTGTACTGGAAATCGGACCTGGCATCGGAACCATGACCCAATATCTTGCAGAGGCTGCAAGAGAGGTTGTTGCAGTAGAGATTGATAAAACTCTGATTCCCATTCTTGAACAGGATACTTTGAAGGATTGGGATAATGTGACGGTGATCAATGAGGATATCCTGAAGGTGGATATTGCAGCACTGGCACAAGAGAAAAATGGAGGCAAGCCGATTAAGGTAGTTGCCAATCTGCCTTATTATATTACTACGCCAATTATTATGGGACTTTTTGAAAATCATGTTCCCATTTCTTCTATCACGATTATGGTACAGAAGGAAGTGGCAGACAGAATGCAGGTTGGACCCGGAACCAAGGATTATGGTGCGTTGTCACTGGCTGTCCAGTATTATGCCAGACCGCAGATTATTGCAAATGTTCCACCGAACTGCTTTATGCCAAGACCGAAGGTGGGAAGTGCAGTTATCCAGTTAGTTAGATATGAAGAGCCACCGGTACAGGTGAAGAATGAGAAGCTGATGTTCCGGCTGATCAGGGCTTCCTTTAACCAGAGAAGAAAAACATTGGTAAATGGGTTGAAGAATTCACCTGAGCTTGATTTTTCGAAAGAAGAAATAGAGGCTGTTATGGCGGAAACAGGAATTCCGGCAAATGTGAGAGGTGAGGCTCTTACATTAAAGGAGTTTGCAGAGCTTGCGAATTCCTTTGATAAATTAAGAAAATGAATAGAAATAAAAATCACCCGGTGGCTAGGCGGGTGATTTTTATTTTGTCTCAAATATATTTTTTAAAAGGAAGGAGAGTCAATCACATCTTGTGACTGACATATGAAAAAGAAATTTTTATAAAAATAATGTTGGCTGTTATTATTTTTATGATGTTAGTATATCGGGAAAGTTTGAAAGAATCGTGTTTATCTTATGAAAAATTAATGAACGAATTTAAAAAGATTTGTAACTGGTGAAAAAAGACGTTGTTTTTAGGCGTTAATTATAAAAAGATTATAAAGATTTTAGATATATTTTACAAATAAAAGAGAAGGGTGTAGTATAATAAGCTGAAATTCGGAAACATTTTTTAGAAATGTGACTGGATTTCAGTAGTTTATGAACAGAACGTTAATCAGGAGGTAACTATCATGATAAAGATGAAAAAATCAGCAGCAATTATTCTTGCAGGAGTTCTTGCATGTTCCATGCCAATGCCGGTTATGGCTTCCAGTGACACAGAAGTTGTAGAAAGTCTTCTGGACAGTGGAATTGATTTCCTGGCGTCTGATCCGGGGAAAGCAGTAGACCTTATTATGTATGCCAAGGATCTGGTAGATCAGCAGAATATTACAGATGATCAGGTAAGAAGTGCTGTGACTCAGGCAGCAGATCATTTCGGTGTATCTCTTTCTGATTCTGATGTGAATTCCCTTGTATCTGTAGTACGCAAGGTTCTGGATGCGAAGATTGATGAGGATGCACTTAGAAGCGATGTCAATTCTGTTTATGATAAGCTTCAGGATATGGGTGTGACAAAGGACGATGCAAAGGGACTTGTGTCGAAATTAATCGATTTTGTAAAAGGATTATTCGAATAATAATTGGAAAATGTGCAAAATGCATAGCTTTACCAAGCTAAAGCACAAAAGAGAATGTGGTAAATCTATAAAAAAACAGAAAAATAAAATGATAAATTGTGCAAATAAAACAAAAATTCATTGTTCGTTTATGAAATGGACATATTTTGTTCATAACTTTCTGGTACTATGTATACAGTTCGAAAGAACATACACAGAAGACGTTGTAATGACACCATTACACATAAAATTTTTTCATAATAATCGCCCCGGCAGTTACTGTCGGGGCACTCCTCGTTATATAGGGGATTTTTTTGTAAAAAAATCCTGAAAGATAACGAATAAGTACGCTTCCTGCCCTAATTGCAAGAGGCGTTTTTTTATGGACAAAATAAAATTTATTTGCAACAAATAAGTGGTGTGATATAATGAACCCAAAAGTGGCATCAGAGCCGTTGGCGGTTCCTGCCCTATATTTTGAAAGGAGTCATAGGTCATGGCAGAGACAATGAAAGATTACGAAGCTGAACTTGAAGCTTCTTTTAAGAAAATTGAAGAAGGTGATATTCTCACAGGAACAGTTGTAAGTGTAGACGATAAAGAAATTATTATAGATTTAAAATATTATGCAGAAGGTATTATCCCGGTAGAAGATTACAGCAGAGAGCCGGGCTTTAATGTAAAAGAAGAAGTACATCCGGGAGATGAGGTTTCTGCCACTGTGATAAAAAAAGATGACGGACATGGCAATATCCTCTTGTCTAAGGTTGAGGCAACCGATATCCTTGCATGGGATAAATTAAAAGAGCTGAAAGCTTCCGGGGAAGTTCTGGACGTAGTTATAAAAGGAGTTGTAAACGGTGGTGCCGTTGCTTATGTAGAAGGTGTGCGTGGTTTTATCCCTGCATCTAAGCTGGCACTGGGATATGTGGAAGATACCAACGAATATCTGAATAAGCGTATTCAGGTTCAGGTGATTGACGTAAATAAAGAAGACAAGAAGCTGATTCTTTCTGCAAAAGAGTTATTAAGACAAAAAGCGGAAGAAGAGAGAAAGAATAAAATATCTAATATTCAGCCTGGTTTTGTGACTGAAGGAACTGTAGAAAGTCTTCAGCCATATGGCGCATTCGTTGACCTTGGAAATGGTGTATCCGGACTGGTACATATTTCCCAGATTTGTGAAAAGAGAATCCGTAAACCATCTGAGGTTCTTGCCGTGGGTGATAAAGTTAAGGTAAAAGTAACGGCAGTAAAGGATGGCAAACTAAGCCTTAGTATCAAGGAAGCAACCGACATGATGGCAAAAGAGGTTGAGGAAGAAGAAATTGAAATTCCGCAGTCAGGAGAAGAGGCAACAACATCTCTGGGCTCCTTATTTGCTAATATTAAACTGTGATTTCAGAAGGAAGAATGTGAATGAAGAATCAGAAAGTATTTGTAATGGGACATAAAAATCCGGATACGGATTCTATTTGTTCCGCAATCGCTTATGCAGACATCAAAAACAGAACAACACAGACTAAGCGATATAGTCCAAGGCGTGCCGGACAGATCAACGAGGAAACCCAGTATGTTCTGAATCGTTTCGGTGTACAGCCACCGCCCTATCTGGGAAATATCGGAACGCAGGTAAAGGATATGGATATCCGTCCGAAACCGGATACAGACCATACAATGTCCCTGAAAAATGCCTGGGATATGATGCAGAATAAGGGAATTGTTACCCTTCCAATCTGCAACAGTGAAGATGAACTGGAAGGAATTGTAACCATCGGTGATATTGCTGATGTTTATATGGACACCAAGGACAGCTATCTTCTTTCAAATGCCAGAACTCAGTATAACAAAATAAAGGATACTCTTGATGGCGAAATCGTGGAAGGAAATGGTCATGGTTATTTTACCAAGGGGAAAATCCTTATTGGAACAGCTGATCCTGAAGTAATGAAGGATTATATTGAAGAAAATGATATGGTTATTCTTGGAAATCGTAAAGAAGATCAGTTGAAAGCAATTGAGCTGAATGTAAGCTGTATTATTGTTGGAATGAATATTCAGATCAGCCAGGAGGTAATTCAGAAGGCTCACGAAAGACAGATTATTATCATTACTTCACCATATGACACTTATACAATTGCCAGAATGATCAACCAGAGTATTCCGGTAAATTATGTGATGAAAAAAGATAATCTGATAACCTTCAGCACAGAGGATTTCACAGATGATATTCAGGATGTTATGATCAAGCACCGTCATCGTGCTTTCCCTGTTATTAACAAGAGGGGAAAATGTGTGGGAACCATTTCCAGACGAAATTTTCTGGATATGCACAAGAAACAGGTCATTCTTGTAGATCATAATGAGAAGGATCAGGCTGTTGATAATATTGATAAGGCGGAAATCCTGGAGATTATCGATCACCATAAGCTTGGTTCTCTGGAAACTATGAAGCCTATTAATTTCCGAAATGAGCCGGTAGGGTGTACTGCAACTATTCTTTATGGAATTTATGCGGAGCAAAGACTTGAAATCCCGCAGAAGATTGCAGGACTTCTTTGTGCTGCCATTATTTCCGATACGTTAATGTTCCGTTCACCTACCTGCACGCAGAGAGATAAGATTGCAGCAAGTGCTTTGGCACTGATTGCAGATATCAGGATTGAAGAGTTTGCAAAAGAAATGTTTAAGGCTGGAAGCAATCTGAAGGATAAAGCACCAGAAGAAATTTTCTATCAGGATTACAAGAAATTTATTGCAGAAGGGAATGTGGCATTCGGTGTCGGACAGATCAGTTCCATGGACGAGGAAGAACTTCAGGATATCAAGGCCCGCTTGAAACCATTTATGGTAAGCGAGTGTGGACGTCATGGAATTACTCGTGTTTACTTTATGTTAACCAATATTATGGATGAGTCCTCTGATGTTATCTATTATGGAGAGGGCAGTGAAGAAATGGGAAAAATTGCATTCCAGCAGGATCCTGTAGATGAATGCTTCCACCTGAAGGGAGTGGTTTCCCGTAAGAAACAGATGATTCCGGCTATGATGGAAGCTGCACAGATCATGGCAAATGACTTCAACTGATTAGGAGTAAAATATGGCAAAACAGACCTGGAAACCAGGAAATATGCTTTACCCGCTCCCAGCTGTGATGGTCAGCGTTACAGATGGAGAGGGCAAGGATAATATAATAACAGTAGCGTGGGCTGGTACTGTGTGTACTAACCCACCTATGGTAAGTATTTCCGTACGTCCCAGCAGATTTTCTTATGATATGATCTGTAAAACCAGAGAATTTGTACTGAATCTTACCACAGAGGAGCTTGCATATGCTACGGATTACTGCGGCGTGCGCTCTGGCAGAGATGTTGATAAATTTCAGGAGCTTCATCTTACAAAGGTAAAAGCTGATCATGTGAAAGCACCTATGATAGCAGAATCTCCTGTTAATATTGAATGCAAGGTTAAGAAAATAGAAAAGCTGGGTTCTCATCACATGTTCCTGGCAGAAGTGGTTGCAGTGCATGCGGACGAAGCATACATAGATAAAAATAATAAATTCCAACTGAATCAATCGAAATTGATTGTGTATTCCCATGGAGAATATTTAGGTCTTGGCAAAAAACTGGGAACCTTCGGGTACAGCGTAAAGAAGGGGAAAAAGCGCGGAAAACCCCGAAATTCTTAATGGGATTGCAATAATAGATATTTTATGTTATTATCAGAGGGAATATTGAATGAAAATGAATAATATTACATTAATTGGAATGCCCGGTGCCGGTAAAAGCACACTGGGCGTTGTTCTTGCAAAAATACTGGGATATGAATTTTTAGATTCAGACCTTTTAATACAAAAAGAAGAAAACAGACGTCTTTATCAGATTATTGAAGAAGAAGGCGAAGAAGGTTTCAAGGCTGTTGAGAATCGTGTAAATGCATCTATTGAGACTGAGAAAACTGTAATTGCTACCGGAGGAAGTGTAGTATATTGCGATGAAGCTATGAAGCACTTGAGATCAATTGGAAAGGTAGTTTACCTTAAAATTTCATTAGAGTCTCTTGAAACACGACTTGGAAATCTTAAAAAGAGAGGTGTCCTTCTTAAAGAGGGACAGACTTTGAAGAGCTTGTATGAGGAGCGTGTTCCCTTATACGAGAAATATGCAGATATTGTGGTAGACGAGGAAGGGAAAGATTTGGAAGCAAGTCTGCAGGCACTTTTGGAAACACTATAGACAGGGACTTTCATAGTAAGTAACTGTAAAGCAGAGGAGAGCAGTTGAGGTTATTGTAGGGAACAATAGCCTTTTTGGCTCGCGGAGTAAGAATAATAGAGGTGTGTTATGGAACAATATGTGATTAAAGGTGGAAATCCGCTTGTTGGTGAAGTTGAGATAGCAGGTGCTAAGAATGCTGCACTTGCCATTTTATCAGCAGCTATTATGACGGATGAAACAATCCTCATTGAGAATCTGCCTGACGTCAGAGACATCAACGTTTTACTGGAAGCAATAGCTGGCATCGGTGCGCAGGTTGACAGAATCAATAAGTCAACTGTTAAGATCAATGGTTCTACTATTGGTGATGTAAGTGTGGATTATGAGTATATTAAGAAGATTCGTGCATCTTACTATCTTCTTGGTGCTTTACTTGGTAAATATAAAAGAGCGGAGGTTCCGCTTCCAGGTGGCTGCAATATCGGAAGCCGTCCTATTGACCAGCATTTAAAGGGCTTTCGGGCTCTTGGCGCTAAGGTCGATATTTTTCATGGAGCTATTGTTGCAGAAGCATCTAATCTTCATGGAAGCCATATTTTCCTGGATGTAGTTTCTGTAGGAGCAACCATCAATATTATGATGGCAGCATCTCTTGCACCAGGTCGTACGATTATTGAGAATGCAGCCAGAGAGCCACATGTAGTAGATGTGGCAAACTTTCTGAACAGCATGGGCGCTAATATTAAGGGTGCCGGTACAGATGTAATCCGTATTAAAGGGGTTGAGAAACTTCACCGTACAGAGTATTCCATTATTCCGGATCAGATTGAGGCAGGAACTTTCATGTTTGCTGCAGCAGCTACCGGTGGTGATGTTACAGTAAAGAATGTAATTCCCAAGCATCTTGAGGCGACTACAGCTAAGCTTGAAGAGATTGGATGTGAAGTTCAGGAGTTTGATGATGCTGTACGTGTACGTGCAGTAGGAAGACTTCGCAGAACTCATGTTAAGACTCTTCCATATCCGGGATATCCTACGGATATGCAGCCACAGATTGCGGTTACCCTGGCACTTGCAGAGGGAACCAGTATTGTGACGGAGAGTATTTTTGAAAATCGTTTCAAATATGCAGATGAACTTTCCAGAATGGGTGCATGTATTAAGGTCGAAGGTAATTCCGCAATTATTGATGGCGTGAATAAGCTTACCGGAGCAAGAGTAAGCGCACCGGATCTTCGTGCGGGAGCAGCTTTGGTTATCGCAGGTCTGGCAGCAGAGGGCATTACCATTGTTGACGATATTGTTTATATTCAGCGTGGCTATGAGAACTTTGAGGAGAAGCTTCGCAGCCTTGGTGCAGAGATTGAGAAAGTTTCCAGTGAGAAGGAGATTCAGAAATTTCGCCTTCGTGTAGGATAATAAAAAAATAGTCATATGACATCAAATGCCTATTGACAATTATAAGCAATCGGTATATTGTATTGCTTGCAACAAGAAAACAGAAGAATAGCCTTTTATTCAGAGTGGTGGAGATACATAGGATCTATGAAGCCACGGCAACCCCTCGAAAGAGAGGAAGGTGCCAACCTGAGCGAGTAATCGAACAATAAGAGGATTGTTTATATAAAAATGTACTTTATAAGACAGTCCGCTTGTCCGGGCTGTTCTTTTTTTCTCTCCATTGAAGAAAGGAAAACAAAAGAATGGAAAACAAGGAAAAAATCTTATTTACTTCCGAATCTGTAACTGAAGGTCATCCGGATAAAATCTGTGATGCTATTTCTGATGCGATTCTGGATGCCTTAATCGAAAAGGATCCAATGAGCCGTGTTGCTTGTGAAACTGCTACTACTACAGGGCTTGTTCTGGTTATGGGTGAGATCACAACAAATGCATACGTTGATATCCAGGCTATTGTAAGACAGACAATCCGTGAAATCGGTTATACTCGTGGAAAATTCGGGTTTGACGCTGATACCTGTGCAGTGATCACAGCACTTGATGAGCAGTCCTCTGATATTGCAATGGGTGTTGATAAAGCACTTGAGCAGAAAGAAAATCAGATGAACGAGGATGAGCTTGATTCCATTGGAGCTGGTGATCAGGGTATCCAGTTTGGTTATGCGTCCAATGAGACAGAAGAGTATATGCCTTATGCAATCAATATGGCACATAAGCTTGCCCGTCAGCTTACAAAGGTTCGTAAAGATGGTACTTTGAAATATTTAAGACCAGATGGAAAAACACAGGTAACAGTTGAATACGATGAGGATGGAACACCAAAGCGTATTGATGCAGTTGTATGCTCTACCCAGCATGATCCGGATGTTACACAGGAGCAGATACATGCTGACATCAAGAAATATGTGTTTGATGAGATTATCCCGGCAGACATGGTAGACGAGAATACAAAATATTTCATCAATCCAACAGGACGCTTCGTGATTGGTGGACCGAATGGAGACAGTGGTCTTACAGGACGTAAGATTATTGTTGATACGTATGGTGGAACAGGACGACACGGCGGTGGTGCTTTCTCAGGAAAAGACTGTACAAAGGTTGACCGTTCAGCAGCTTATGCAGCACGTTATGTTGCAAAGAATATTGTTGCTGCAGGTCTTGCTGATAAGTGTGAGATCCAGCTTTCTTATGCAATCGGCGTTGCACATCCTACCTCTGTTCATGTGGAGACATTTGGCACAGGAAAATTATCAGATGCGAAGCTCGTAGAGATCATTCGTGAGAACTTTGATCTCCGTCCGGCAGGAATCATCAAAATGCTTGATCTTCGTCGTCCAATTTACAAACAGACTTCTGCTTACGGACATTTTGGCCGTACAGATGTAGATCTTCCGTGGGAGCACCTGGACAAGGTTGAAGATCTGAAAAAATATCTTGGATAAAAGTTCATAGTAAAATTAAGAAGAAAAGTTTGGGAGAGACTGTGATGGGTTTCTCCCAAACTTTTTCTGCGTATATCACACCCTGTGAAGCCGGTTATTTTTTATAGAAAATTAAGAGATGAAACCAGAGCTTTATGCTATAATCTATATACGATACCAGGATTGTGGGAGTGCAATGCACGAAACGATCCATAGGAATCATGGCCGTAAATTTGGCTATAAAACAAGAAAGAGGAGCCTATACTATGAAGCTAAAAACAAGAATTATTCTGGGATTTACCATGATCATTCTTATGCCGCTGCTTCTGTTTGCTGCGACTTTATATGGGTTTAGCCAGTCACAGGCTCAGAAGACTCAGATTACGAGTGAAAGCGATGAAACAGTATATGATATTTCAATAACGGATTCGGCCAACAGCCAGGGCAGAGTACGGGTGATGGCGAAGGATCTGTTTATCAGCGCATTTGTTATTCTGATTTCTGTTGCATTGGTGGTTGGATTATGGGTATATCGCAGTATTGCCGTTCCTTTGGTTAAATTAAAAAAAGCGACGCAAAATATAAAAGAGGGAAACCTTGACTTTGTACTTGATGTGGAAGGAAAGGATGAATTTTCAGAGTTATGCCAGGACTTCGAAGAAATGCGTCGCCGTCTTAAGGAATCTACAGAAGAAAAGAAACTTATGGAAAAAGAAAATCGTGAATTGATCAGCAATATTTCCCATGATCTGAAGACTCCGATCACAGCGGTAAAAGGTTATGTGGAGGGAATTATGGATGGCGTTGCCGATACTCCTGAGAAAATGGATCGTTATGTCCGAACCATTTATAATAAGACCAATGAGATGGATCATCTGATCAATGAACTGACTTTTTATTCTAAAATTGATACCAATCGTATTCCTTATACCTTCAGCAAACTGAATGTGGAGGATTATTTCGCAGATTGTGCTGAGGAAGTCGGTCTGGAGCTTGAGACCAGAGGAATTGAATTGGTGTATGCCAATTATGTGGAAAAAGATGTTATGGTTATTGCAGATGGGGAGCAGATCCGTCGTGTTATCCATAATATTATCGGCAATGCCATCAAATACATGGACAAACCTAAGGGAATCATCCAGATCCGGATTAAAGATGTGGGGGATTTCATCCAGATTGAGGTCGAGGACAATGGAAAAGGCATTGGCCCGAAAGACTTGCCTTATATTTTTGACCGTTTTTACCGTACGGATGTTTCACGAAATTCTTCCAAGGGTGGAAGCGGAATCGGCTTATCTATTGTGAAGAAGATTCTGGAAGATCATGGCGGCAAGGTATGGGCTACCAGCAGGCTTGGAATCGGCACGATTATGTATTTTGTACTTAGAAAATATCAGGAGGTACCAATGGAATGAGCAGAATTCTGATCATTGAAGATGAAGAAGCAATCGCAGAACTCGAGAAAGATTATCTGGAGCTTTCCGGATTTGAAGTGATTATTTGCAATAGAGGAGATTTGGGGCTGGAGAGGGCATTGAAAGAGGAATTTGATCTGATTATTCTGGATCTGATGCTTCCAGAGGTAGATGGATTTGAAATCTGCCGTCAGGTAAGAGAAGCCAAAAACACTCCGATCATAATGGTTTCTGCCAAGAAAGACGATATTGACAAGATTCGCGGCCTTGGACTTGGAGCAGATGATTATATGACTAAGCCATTCAGCCCAAGTGAGCTTGTTGCCAGAGTAAAGGCACATATGGATCGTTATAATCGTCTTATCGGTTCTACGACCCAGAAGAATGATGTTATCGAAATTCGTGGAATTAAGATAGATAAAACTGCCCGTCGTGTGTGGGTAAATGGTGAAGAAACCACTTTTACAACCAAGGAATTTGACCTGCTTACTTTTTTGGCTGAGAATCCTAACAGGGTATTTACCAAAGAAGAACTATTTAGGGAAATATGGGATATGGAGTCTGTAGGAGATATTGCTACAGTTACGGTTCATATCAAGAAGATTCGTGAAAAAATTGAGTATAATAATGCCAAGCCTCAGTATATTGAGACAATCTGGGGGGTTGGATACAGATTTAAGATGTGAGAGAGGTAAAATGGATAGATTATACAAAGAATTGGAAAATTATGGAAAATCTGATTTTTATCCATTTCATATGCCGGGGCATAAACGGAATAAGGCATGTGTAGAAGGGGAGTTTCCCATTGAGAGGGATATTACAGAGATAGATGGGTTTGATGATTTACATTATTCAGAAGGAATTCTGTTGGAAGCACAGAATGCGTTGTCTAGAATGTATGGAACGAGAAAAAGTTTTTTCAGTGTAAATGGAAGTACAGCGGGAATTCTTTCCGCTATTTCTGCATCTGTAGAAAAAGGTGGTCAGATACTTGTGGCTCGAAATTGTCATAAGGCTGTTTATCACGCCATTTATCTTAGAGAACTGATTCCTACATACATTTATCCACAATCCGATAATGATTTGGGGATAAACGGAGCAATTTCCGTATCCCGTGTGGAAAGATATCTGGAAGAGAATCCGGAAATCCAGGCGGTTCTTATTACATCACCTACCTATGATGGTGTAGTTTCAGATGTGCGTCGGATTGCAGAGCTTGCACATGATCATGGGATTCCGTTGATTGTTGATGAAGCGCATGGTGCTCATTTCAGATTTTCTGATTACTTCCCGGTTTCAGCGGTAGAACTTGGAGCGGATGTTGTAATCCAAAGTTTTCACAAAACATTACCAGCTATGACGCAGACGGCTGTGCTTCATTTGTGCAGTGACCGTGTAAGTGAGAAGCTGATTCGAAGGTTTCTCGGAATTTATGAGACCAGCAGCCCTTCTTATATTCTCATGTCCAGTCTGGATGCATGTGTGGCCAAGTTAGAGAAGGATAGCGGACGATTATTTGAGGAGTTTACGGAGAATCTGGAAGCTGCCCGCAAACAGCTGCTTAAGTGCAGACATATAAGACTGGTTCCGGCACCTGGGGAGAAATCCAGTGAAGAGGATGATACTGCTGGTACAGATGTGTTTGATTATGATCGGTCTAAGCTGATTTTTTCCACATTGCACAGCAATTTAAACGGCCCGGCTCTTTCTCATATCCTTCGTGAAAAATATCATTTGGAAATGGAAATGACTACGGAGAATTATGTACTTGCACTGGCAGCAGTTGGTGATACCAGAGAGGGCTTCCAGAGGCTTTGCAAAGCAATAAAGGAAATTGACGCACAGGAAAACGAAAGTATCCGAAAGGAAAAATACACCTGCAAGTGTAATACTATGAAGCAGTTTATGTCTATTTCCCAGGCAATGGATGCACCGTCTCAGCTTTGTATTCTGGAAGAAAGTGTGGGCAGGATTGCGGCAGAATTTGTATATCTTTATCCACCAGGAATCCCTATTATCGTTCCTGGTGAACAGATTTCAGGACTTTTTACAAGGAATGTAAGACGATACATGGAGCAAGGACTAAATCTTCATGGTCTTTGTGGAGAGAATAATGAGACAATAAGTGTGGTAAAGGAGCGGGCAGAGGAAAAATAATTACCTGCCTGATAAATTATGGGAAAAATATTTTATATTATGGGAAAGAGTGCGTCCGGAAAGGATCACATTTATGCAAGACTTGCGGCACATAAGGAATTGGCTTTAAAGAAACTGGTTCTTTATACCACCCGTCCAATCCGGGCAGAAGAAGAAAATGGAAAACAATATTATTTTGTAACAGATGAAAAGTTGGAAGAATTTCGTAGTCAGGGTAATCTGATAGAAGCAAGAGCTTATCAGACGGTACATGGAATCTGGACATATTTTACAGCTGATGATGGACAGGTAAATCTGGAAAAAAATGATTATCTGGGAATTGGTACTCTGGAATCCTATATGCAAATGAGGGAATACTATGGAGAGGAGGCTCTTTGTCCGATTTACATTGAAGTAGAGGATGGAGAACGTCTTGCGAGAGCTTTGAGCAGAGAGCGAAGCCAGAAAATTCCGCGTTATGAGGAAATGTGCCGTAGGTTTCTGGCAGACCAGGAGGATTTCTCAGAAGAGAAAATTGCTGCTGCCGGAATCCGGCGTAGATTTTTAAATATTAATCTGGAAGAATGTGTGGAGGAAATTGCAGCTTATATAGAGGAATGAGCGATAGAAGTATGCGTATTTTTAGAATAATTTAACAAAAAACTATGGCATGATTTTGTCGTACATGATAGAATTAAAGAGAATACAATTAAATTGTATTTATAAAAAATAAGCTGTATAAGAGCTGTATAGAGTAGCTTTTACAATAGCGAAAAGATAGGGTGAGGTGATTCCGATGTTAGGGTTTAACGACATTATAGGACATGAAGAAATAATCAGACATTTGCAGAATGCCATAAAGACGGAGAAAGTGTCCCATTCGTATATTTTTACAGGTGACCCTGGTTCTGGAAAGAAATTACTGGCAGGAACCTATGCCATGGCATTACAGTGTGAGGAAGGTGGTACAGAGCCTTGCGGACATTGTGATTCCTGTAAGAAAGCAATCGGTAAGAATCACCCGGATATTATTATGGTAACCCATGAGAAGCCAAACGTTATTACAATTGACGAGATCAGGGAACAGGTTATCAATGATGTAGACATCAAGCCTTATTGCAGTCCATACAAGATTTATATTGTGGCAAATGCAGAGCTGATGAATGCACAGGCGCAGAATGCTCTTCTGAAGACGATTGAGGAACCGCCGGAATATGCAGTTATCATGCTTCTTACAAGCAATATAGATGCACTGCTGCCTACCATTTGTTCCAGATGTGTACGCCTGGATCTGAAGGTGGTAGATGATGGTCTGGTGAAGAAATATCTGATGGAACATCTTCATGTGCCGGATTATCAGGCAGAGATCGATGCTTCCTATGCGCATGGAAGTATTGGCAAGGCGAAGCAGGCTGCTACTTCACAGGATTTTACTGATATGACCCAGAATGCCCTTCGCATTCTGAAGAATGCAGATGGAATGGAAGTGTACGAGCTTACAGAGGCAATCAAGGAGCTTTCTAATGATAAGCAGAATATCAATGATTATCTTGACCTTTTCCAGTTCTGGTTCCGTGATGTACTAATGTTTAAAGCTACACGGGAAGTTGATAATCTTGTTTTTAAACAGGAAATAAATTATATAAGGGAACAGGCAAGACAGCGTTCTTATGAGAACCTGGAGAAGATTCTGGATGCGTTGGAGAAGACTAAGGTCAGACTGCGTGCGAATGTAAATACAGAGCTTGCTCTTGAACTTCTGTTCCTTACAATCAGGGAGAAATAGAATGGCTAAAGTAGTAGGCGTAAGATTTCGGAATGTGGGTAAAATCTATTACTTCAATCCGAAGAACTATAAAGTAAGACCGGGCGACCATGTAATTGTGGAGACTGCTCGTGGTGTTGAGTATGGAAAAGTGGTGCTTGCACCGAAGGAGGTAGCTGATGACGAGGTAGTACATCCGCTGAAGGAAGTACTTCGAGTGGCTACCAAGGATGATGATGACAGAGAGAAGTACAACAGAGAGCGAGAGAGAGACGCTTTCAAGATATGCCAGAAGAAGATTCGAGAGCATGGACTTGAGATGAAACTGATCGATGCAGAGTATACGTTTGATAATAATAAAGTGTTGTTTTACTTTACAGCAGATGGCAGAATCGATTTTCGTCAGCTGGTAAAAGATCTGGCAGCAATTTTTAAGACAAGGATTGAGCTTCGTCAGATTGGTGTAAGAGATGAGACAAAAATCCTTGGAGGAATCGGTATCTGCGGCAGATGTCTTTGTTGTCATACCTATCTTTCAGAGTTTGCGCCGGTATCCATCAGAATGGCTAAGGAGCAGAACCTTTCCCTGAACCAGACGAAGATATCAGGAGTATGCGGAAGACTGATGTGTTGTCTGAAGAATGAGCAGGAGACCTATGAGGAGCTGAACCGCAGACTTCCGGGAGTGGGAGACACAGTAACTACTCCAGATGGAATCCAGGGAAATGTACAGAGTGTAAATGTACTTCGTCAGCTTGTAAAGGTAGTAGTAGAGATTGGTGATGAGAAAGAGATTCAGGAATTCCCTGTAGGTGATTTGAAATTCCGTGCCAGAAAGAAGAAAGTTAAGGTATCTGAACAGGAATTAAAAGAACTGCAGGATCTGGAAGATAAAAAGGGAGATTCCAAATTAAATGATTAATGATCTTGTGAAGGAGAATGAACGGGTAGATGATCTGCAGAATGGGTATTATATTATCCAGGATCCCCAGAAATTCTGCTTTGGTATGGACGCTGTTCTGTTATCAGGATTTGCCAGAGTAAAGAAGGGAGAGTCGGTTCTTGATATGGGAACCGGAACCGGTATTATTCCGGTACTTCTTGCTTCCAAGACCCAGGGAGAATATTTTACAGGCTTGGAGATTCAGGAGGAATGCGCCGAAATGGCTGCAAGAAGTGTGAAATATAATAACCTGGAGGACAGGGTCAGCATCAGACAAGGTGATATTAAAGAGGCTGTCAGCATTTTCGGGGCAGCTTCTTTTCATGTTGTTACATGCAATCCGCCTTATATGATAGGACAGCATGGGCTGACGAATCCTCATATGCCGAAAGCTATTGCAAGACATGAGATTCTTTGTACATTGGAGGATGTGGTAAGTCAGGCATCAAAGCTACTTGGAGACAGAGGACGTTTCTACATGGTACACAGACCGTTCAGACTCACTGAAATTATGAATGTTCTGACGAAATATAAGCTGGAGCCTAAGCGCATGCAGCTTGTTTATCCTTATATTGACAGAGAGCCGAATATGGTGCTTATAGAGGCTTTAAAGGGCGGTAATCCCCGTGTTACTGTGGAAAGACCGCTGATCGTGTATGAGAAACCGGGGATTTATACCAGAGATATTCTGGAACTGTATGATATGATCTAACGGAATCAAGCAAGTCCTGATAAGCTGCTATTGGGAAATGAGTAAGTAGCATAGATGATTGCAGAAGGGAGATAAAAATGAGTGGTAAATTATATTTATGTGCCACACCTATAGGAAATCTGGAGGATATCACACTTCGTGTTCTTCGGATTTTGAAGGAGGTGGATCTGATTGCTGCGGAAGATACCCGCAACAGTATTAAGCTTCTCAATCATTTTGACATAAAAACGCCAATGACCAGTTATCATGAGTATAACAAGGTGGAGAAGGCTTACACTCTCATTGAGAAAATGAGAGAAGGGCAGAATATTGCATTGATCACAGATGCCGGAACTCCTGGGATTTCTGATCCCGGAGAGGTATTGGCAGCTATGTGCTATGAGGCAGGCATTGAAGTAACTTCTCTTCCTGGTCCTGCAGCCTGTATTACGGCTCTGACTTTGTCTGGCTTATCAACACGCAGGTTTGCCTTTGAAGCTTTTTTTCCTCCGGATAAAAAAGAGCGTAAGGCAATACTGGAAGAATTAAAGAGCGAAACCCGCACGATTATCCTTTATGAAGCACCTCATCACCTGGTTGGTACTTTAGAAGAATTGTACCATGCTCTTGGAAACCGTAAAATGACTCTTTGCCGGGAACTGACAAAGAAGCATGAGACGGCCTTTCAGACAACTATTCAGGAGCTGATTACTTTTTACCAGGATCAGAAGCCACTTGGAGAATGTGTTTTGGTGATCGAGGGAAAAAGCCGCAAAGAAATGGAACAGGAGTCACAGGAGTCCTGGAGAGATATTTCTATTGAGGAACATATGGCAATTTATGAGAACCAGGGGATTGCGCGTAAAGAGGCAATGAAAATAGTTGCAAAAGATCGGGGCGTTACGAAAAGGGATATTTACCAGGCTTTACTGGAATTAAAATAAAGTGTGTGATAAGGCGTATTTTTGACGGATATTCGTTGAAAATACGCCGTTTTTTGGTTGTTTTTTTTGCATTCGCAAATGGCTTTTAACTGGCAAAAATGGGGATTTTGTGATATAATAAATTCGTATTTTTATGCGCAAAAACAGGAACAAGATCCGACAGCAGAAATAAGTCGCTAATTCCTGTGACTTTTCTAAATTATAACAGGAGGAATATCATGGGCGAAACAAATACGGAATACGGAGCGGACCAAATCCAGATTCTGGAGGGCCTGGAAGCCGTTCGTAAGAGACCGGGTATGTACATTGGAAGTACATCCAGCCGCGGTCTGCATCATCTTGTATACGAAATCGTGGACAATGCTGTGGATGAAGCATTGGCTGGTTACTGTACAGAAATAAATGTGGCAATTAATCCTGATAACTCCATCACAGTTGTAGATAACGGACGAGGCATTCCGGTAGGAATTAATCATAAAGCTGGTATCCCGGCTGTTGAGGTAGTATTTACCATTCTTCATGCCGGTGGTAAATTTGGCGGTGGAGGATACAAGGTATCCGGAGGTCTTCATGGTGTTGGAGCATCTGTTGTAAATGCTCTTTCCCAGTGGCTCGTAGTTTCAATTTGCAGAGATGGCAAGAGATATGAGCAGCGTTATGAACGTGGTAAGACAATGTATCCTTTGAGAGAAGTAGGAGAGTGTGGAGAACTTACAGGAACTACAGTTACTTTCCTTCCGGACGATCAGATTTTTGAGGAAACTGTATATGATTACGACATTCTGAAACAGCGTCTTCGTGAGATGGCATTTCTTACAAAGGGATTAAAGATTGTTCTTACAGATAAGCGAGAGGGAATGGAGCGTGAGAAGACGTTCCACTATGAAGGTGGTATCCGTGAGTTTGTAACTTACCTGAACAGAAGTAAGGAAGCTCTGTATCCTGAGATCATTTATTGTGAGGGCGAGAAGGACGGAGTGGCCGTTGAAGTTGCCATGCAGCACAATGATTCCTACACAGAGAATACTTACGGATTTGTAAATAATATCAATACTCCTGAGGGTGGTACCCATATTACCGGCTTTAGGAATGCTATTACAAATACATTCAATGATTATGCAAGAAAGAACAAGCTTTTGAAGGACAGTGAGCCGAATCTTTCAGGCGACGATATAAGAGAGGGGCTTACGGCTATTGTCAGCGTTAAGATCGGTAATCCGCAGTTTGAAGGCCAGACCAAGCAGAAGCTTGGAAACAGTGAGGCTAGAGGCGCGGTAGATAGCGTGGTAAGCAAGCAGCTGGAGATTTTCCTGGAGCAGAATCCGGCAGTTGCTAAAGCTACTGTAGAAAAATCTGTACTTGCTCAGAGAGCAAGGGAAGCTGCACGAAAAGCCAGAGACCTTACCAGAAGAAAATCTGCCTTGGACAGTATGTCACTTCCTGGCAAGCTTGCTGACTGTTCAGATAAGAATCCGGAGAATTGTGAAATATATATCGTAGAGGGAGACTCAGCAGGTGGTTCTGCGAAAACAGCACGTAATCGTGCTACACAGGCAATTCTTCCTCTTCGTGGTAAAATTCTGAATGTAGAGAAGGCACGTCTGGATAAGATTTATGCAAATAAAGAGATTAAAGCCATGATCACTGCATTTGGTACCGGTATTCATGAGGATTTTGATATTTCTAAGCTGAGATATCATAAGATTATTATTATGACGGATGCCGATGTTGATGGTGCCCACATTGCTACATTGCTTCTTACTTTCCTGTATAGATTTATGCCAGAGTTGATTAAGCAGGGGTATGTATATCTGGCACAGCCCCCCCTTTATAAGGTTGAGAAGAACAAAAAGGTATGGTACGCTTATGATGATAACGAGTTGAATTCCATCCTTACTGAAATCGGACGAGACTCCAATAACAAGATCCAGCGATACAAAGGTCTGGGAGAGATGGATGCAGAGCAGCTTTGGGAGACAACAATGGATCCTGAAAAGCGTATCCTTCTTCGTGTAACAATGGATGAGGCAGCAACTTCTGAAATTGACCTTGTGTTTACCACATTGATGGGGGATAAGGTAGAACCAAGACGTGAGTTTATCGAAGAGAATGCACGCTTTGTAAAGAATCTGGATATCTAGGGGAGATAAAACAATATGGATGACAAGATTTTTGATCAGGTTCATGAAGTGGATCTGGAGAAAACCATGAAAGAATCTTACATCGAATATGCCATGAGCGTTATTGCATCAAGAGCACTACCAGATGTAAGAGATGGTTTAAAGCCGGTACAGCGTAGAGTGCTGTATTCTATGATCGAATTGAACAACGGTCCGGATAAGCCGCATCGTAAATGCGCCCGTATCGTTGGTGATACTATGGGTAAATATCATCCTCATGGTGACAGCTCTATTTACGGAGCACTTGTAAATATGGCTCAGGACTGGTCTTTCCGTTATCCGTTGGTTGACGGACATGGAAACTTCGGTTCTGTAGATGGTGATGGCGCGGCTGCAATGCGATACACGGAGGCCCGTCTTAGCAAGATTTCCATGGAGATGCTTGCAGATATTAATAAAGATACTGTGGATTTTCAGCCGAACTTTGATGAAACAGAGAGAGAGCCTAAGGTGCTTCCTTCTCGTTTTCCTAATCTTCTGGTAAATGGCACTACAGGTATTGCAGTAGGTATGGCTACTAACATTCCTCCGCACAACCTTCGTGAGGTTATTAATGCTGTTGTAAAAATTATTGATAATACAATCGAGGAGCAGAGAGAGACGACCATCGAAGAGCTGCTTGATGTTGTAAAGGGACCTGATTTTCCTACAGGAGCCACCATTCTTGGAAGAAGAGGAATTGAGGAGGCATATCGTACAGGAAGGGGCAAGATCCGTGTGCGTGCTGTATCCAATATTGAAACATTGCCAAATGGAAAGTCACGTATCATTGTTACCGAGCTTCCCTATCTGGTAAATAAAGCCCGTCTGATTGAGAAAATTGCAGAGCTTGTCCGTGACAAAAAAATTGATGGAATTACAGACCTGAACGATCATTCAAGCCGTGAGGGAATGCGTATCTGTATTGATCTCCGCAAGGATGCCAATGCAAATGTTGTATTAAATCAGTTATACAAGCATACACAGTTACAGGATACCTTTGGGGTTATTATGCTTTGTGTGGTTCCTCAGGGTGACAGTCTGGTTCCGAAGGTTTTGAATCTGAAGGAGCTTCTTGAGCATTATCTTGCGCACCAGGAAGATGTTGTTACCAGAAGAACCAGATATGACCTGAATAAAGCGCAGGAGCGTGCTCATATTTTAGAAGGTCTATTAAAGGCTCTGGATAATATAGATGAGGTTATCCGGATTATTCGTGCTGCCCGCAATGTTCAGATCGCGAAGCAGGAATTGATAGACAGATTTGAACTGACAGATGTACAGGCTCAGGCTATTGTAGATATGCGCTTGAGAGCTCTTACCGGTTTGGAAAGAGAGAAACTGGAAGCTGAATATGCAGAATTAGAGGAGAAAATCCGTAAATTCCTGGCAATTCTTGCAGACAGAAATCTTCTTCTTCGCGTGGTAAGAGAAGAGATTCTTGCAATTGCTGATAAATTCGGTGATGAGAGAAGAACTGCCATTGGATATGACGTATATGATCTTTCAACAGAAGATCTGATTCCAAGAGAAAACGCAGTAATTACTATGACAAAGCTTGGATACATTAAGCGAATGACTGTAGATAATTTCCGTAGTCAGAATCGTGGTGGACGTGGAATTAAGGGAATGCAGACGATTGATGACGATTATATCGAAGAACTGCTTATGACTACCACACATCATTATCTGATGTTCTTTACCAACACAGGACGTGTATACAGAATGAAAGCATACGAAATTCCAGAAGCAGGAAGAACTGCAAGAGGAACGGCAATTGTTAATCTTCTGCAGCTTATGCCTGGCGAACGTATCACAGCTGTTATTCCTATGCGCAATTTTGAAAAGGGTAAATATCTTATAATGGCAACGAAGTCTGGTCTTGTGAAGAAGACTCCGATGGAGGAGTATGCGAATGTTCGTAAGACAGGTCTTGTTGCGATTACACTTCGTGATGATGATGAACTGATTGAAGTTAAGGCTACCGACAACACGAAAGATGTTATACTGGTAACCAAGGATGGTATGTGTATACGCTTTAAGGAAACGGATGTAAGAAGTACAGGAAGAAGTTCCATGGGTGTTCGCGGCATGAATCTTGATACAGGCGATGAAATTGTGGCAATGCAGCTGAATTCCCAGGGAGATTATCTGCTTGTAGTATCTGAGAATGGTATGGGTAAACGTACCGCTATGAGTGAATTTACTTGCCAAAATCGTGGTGGTAAGGGTGTGAAGTGTTACAAGATCACCGAGAAAACCGGTAATGTGATCGGCGCAAAAGCTGTTAATGAAGATAACGAGATTATGATGATTACTACAGAGGGAATCATTATTCGTATTACCTGTGCCGGAATTTCAATCCTTGGAAGGATTACTTCAGGTGTGAAACTGATTAATCTGGACGAAGGTGTTACTGTGGCAAGTCTTGCCAAGGTACGCGAGAAGGCAGAAGAAAGCACAGATAAGGGCAGCAGTGAGGATCCGGCTGAGGAAACAGAAGCGGTTTTAGGACAAGAGGATTCACAGGACGCAAATGATGAAGAATAAAGGAATCTGTGAACTATGAAAAAGAAAACCAGAATATTAATACTGGGCATTGCCATAATGATTCTTCTGGCAATGTCCGGATGTGGCGTAAATCATAAATCGCCGGAGGGAGTAGTAGAAGCTCTCATAAAGAATTATGTGAATGGAAGCGAAAAGAAGGTTAAAAAGTGTTATTATCAGGATGATAAGGATACCAATGAGCTTCTTCAAAGCGAAATTGATGCTACGCTGAAATATTTTGCAGCTCATAAGCCAAGTAAGGTGAAAGTGATACAATGTGATAAGCTTTCCGAGAACGGGGATTATATTTATGTTTATATTATTTATAATCTGATATTGGAAAATGATCAAGAATATCCTTGTGTAGGAACCTATATGGTGGAAAAGAAGGATGGCAAATACTATGTAATGTCACCATCTGAGATTACAGATGAGCTCAGGACTCAGGCTGCCACAGATTATGCAAAATTTATGACAACAGATTCTTATAAGAGTTATACGAAAGAATATAATGTCTTTATAAAAAAGAATCCAGGATATGAGGAAAAAATTGCAAATAAGCTGGGCACAGAGTAGAAAGGAGAGGCTGCTGCAGGATAAAAGAATCTTGCAGTGGCCTTTTTAGCGAATATTCGCTTAAATCAACCCAAAAGGAGGCTATAACAATGAAGAGAATTATCGTGATGGTATTAAAAAACATCCTGTTTGTACCGTATTACTGGATTATGCTGAATTGGTACGCTGCACATGTTGACAAGTATACAGAGGAGCAACGCTATGCCATGCTGAAAAAAATAGATCATGCGGCTAATCGTGGCGGTAATCTCCACATTGACGCACATGGTGTAGAAAATATTCCTTCACAAAATGGTTTTATATTTTACCCGAATCATCAGGGCTTATATGATGTACTTGCTATTATGGAAGTGTGTCCGGTACCTTTTTCAGTAGTAGCTAAGAAGGAAGTGGGAAATGTGCCATTTCTAAAACAAGTATTTACATGTATGAAGGCCTTTCTTATTGACAGAGAGGATATTAAGCAGTCCATGCAAGTGATTATAAATGTAACCAAAGAAGTAAAATCAGGAAGAAATTATCTTATTTTTGCTGAGGGAACCAGAAGTAAAAACGGAAATCATCCGCAGGAATTTAAAGGTGGAAGTTTTAAAGCTGCAATGAAAGCAAAATGTCCCATTGTACCGGTGGCATTAATTGATTGCTATAAAGCGTTTGATACCGGATCAGCAAAAATGTTGGATGTCCAGATTCATTTCCTGCCGCCTATGGAATATGAAGAGTATAAAGATATGAAGTCAACAGAGATTGCAGCAGAGGTAAAAAGAAGAATCGAAGAGACTATTCAGGCCAATGTAAAAGAAAGATAAAAAAATAGAAAAAATTAAAAAAAGCTGTTGACAACGAGGATACTTTTAAGTATAATAACACATGCGTTACGAAAACGCGCACTCCACAATTTAACATTTGTTAAATAGTTCGGAGACTGGAGAAGTACTCAAGAGGCCGAAGAGGTGCCCCTGCTAAGGGTATAGGTCGCTAACGCGGCGCGAGGGTTCAAATCCCTCCTTCTCCGTTTGATTTTTTGAAAAGATAAAAAACTTTAAAAAAATCAAAAAAGTAGTTGACAAAACTTAATACTTATGATAAAGTAGATAAGTCGTCAACGAGACGAAAAACTTCATCAAAAAAGTTTGAAAAAACTTTAAAAAAGTTCTTGACAAACGAAAAGAGATGAGGTAAAATAAACAAGCTGTCACAAAGAAATGATAGCAAACAACCTTGATAACTAAACAGTGAAACACATACGATTCTCGAAAATTCTTAACGAATCATCATTCAAAAGAATGAACTTTTTATAACAGTAATGACGAGAGATAACTAAGCTAGTTGGTTGTCTTGAGTGCATCAAACACTTTATCAGAGAGTTTGATCCTGGCTCAGGATGAACGCTGGCGGCGTGCTTAACACATGCAAGTCGAACGGGAAATACTTTATTGAAACTTCGGT
>CAKRRG010000032.1 GCA_934394545.1 uncultured Blautia sp. | reverse complement strand
AGATCAATTATACCAGGAAGGGGAATTTAAAGAATGAAAGTTATTTTATTAGAAGATGTGAAATCTCTTGGAAAAAAGGGTGAGATTGTAAATGTTAGTGACGGATATGCGAGAAATATGATTTTGCCGAAGAAGCTGGGGCTGGAGGCAACGCCTAAGAATCTGAATGACCTGAAGCTTCAGAAAGCAAACGAGGAGAAGGTTGCACAGGAAAATCTGGAAGCTGCCAGAGCTTTTGCAAAGGATCTTGAAGACAAAGAGATCATCCTTACTCTGAAAGTAGGAGAGGGTGGAAGAACCTTCGGTTCTGTTTCTACGAAAGAAATTTCCGAAGCTGCCAAGAAACAGTTGAATCTTGATATTGAGAAGAAGAAACTGGTTCTGCCAAATCCAATCAGGAATCTTGGAGTAACCAATGTACCGGTGAAGCTTCATCCGAAGGTAACCGGAAGCCTGAAGGTATGGGTAAAGGAAGAGGCGTAAGAGCTGTAAGTACAAGAGAGGATGTTTGTCACTAAATGGAAGAAGCGTTGATCAAGAGGATACTTCCTCACAGTATTGAGGCAGAACAGTCCGTGATTGGTTCCATGATTCTGGATCGGGATGCGATTCTGGTAGCATCAGAGATTCTTACCAGTGAAGATTTCTATCAGAGTCAGTATGGTATTATTTTTGATGCCATGGTGGAATTATGCAATGAAGGAAAACCGGTGGATCTGATCACTCTTCAGAATCGTCTGAAGGAGAAGGAGCTTCCTCCGGATATCAGCAGTATGGAATATGTGAGGGATCTGGTTTCAGCAGTTCCTACCTCTGCGAATGTAAAGTATTATGCGAATATTGTCAGCGAGAAGGCAGTTCTTCGAAGACTGATCAAGGTAAACGAGGAAGTAGAGAATGCCTGCTATCTGGAGAAGGAAGGCACACAGATGATCCTGGAAGAGGCTGAGAAGAAGCTGTTTAATGTGCTTCAGCGCCGTTCCAGCGATGAGTTTGTACCTATTCAGCAGGTCGTTTTGAATGCCGTTAATAATATTGAAAAAGCCTCTAAAATGAAAGGTACCGTAACCGGAATCCCAACCGGTTTCGTAGATCTGGATTACAAAACATCCGGAATGCATGCATCAGACCTTGTGTTGATCGCAGCACGTCCTTCAATGGGAAAAACCGCATTTGTTCTGAATATTGCCCAGTATATGGCATTTCGCAAGGATGTAACGGTTGCTATATTCAGCCTGGAGATGTCCAAGGAGCAGCTTGTAAATCGTCTCCTTGCAATGGAATCTCATGTGGATTCCCAGAATATGCGTACCGGTAATTTGAAGGATGAGGACTGGACCAAGCTTGTAGAGGGGGCGGATATCATTGGCCGATCGAATCTGATCATAGATGATACGCCAGGTATTTCTATTTCAGAGCTTCGTTCAAAGTGCAGGAAATATAAGCTGGAGCATAATCTTGGAATTATTATGATCGATTATCTTCAGTTGATGAGTGGAAGTGGACATTCTGATTCCAGACAGCAGGAAATTTCCGATATTTCCCGTTCTCTGAAGGCACTCGCCCGTGAAATCAGTGTTCCGGTAATCGCACTTTCCCAGCTTAGCCGAGCTGTTGAACAGCGTCCGGATCACAGACCTATGCTTTCGGATCTTCGAGAATCGGGAGCCATTGAGCAGGATGCAGATATGGTAATGTTCATTTACCGTGATGATTATTATCATAAGGATACCGAGAAGAAGGGAATTGCGGAGATCATTATTGCCAAGCAGAGAAACGGTCCTATTGGTACGGTTGAGCTGGTATGGCTGCCTCAGTATACACAGTTTGTAAATATGAAAAAATAGGAAAATGCCGATAAATCATGGCATTTTTGTAAAAAGGCCGGCAAGTTATGTCGACCTTTTTTTCTTGCAATTAAAGACTGTTTTGCTATAATAAAACCAGTAAAACCTTTTGACCCCAACATCATCTTTTTTATTGTCCAAAGGTGAATGGTAGCAATTTTATAAGGAGGGGTAGTATGGAAAAATGCTATACCGTGGCCGAGGCTGTGAAGCTGACAGGAGTAAAGTCCTATGTCCTTCGTTACTGGGAGGAAGAGCTTTCTCTTCCAATCCGCAGAAATGAGCTGGGACACCGCTGCTACACCCAGGAGGACATTCAATTGTTTTTGAATATTAAAGAACTGAAGAACAGAGGCCTGCAGCTTAGGGCTATACATGTTCTGCTTCCTAAGCTTATGAAAAAAGAGGGAGCACAGGAAATCGTACCGCAGGAACAGATACAGCTTTTGGAGTCGGAAGGCGTGGATAAAGAGGAAGAAAAAGAAGAAACAAAAGAAATAAAAGAAACAAAAGAAATAAAAGAAGCAAATACGAAGGTTCTGGAATTTCAGGAGATATTGGAACGTCTGATCACCCAGGAACTTCATGGGAAAAAAGAGGGGGAAGAAAGATGGCGGACTTTGGATGCTGCCATCAGAAGACAGCAGATGGCAAGAAGAGAAGCTGCAGCAGCCTCTGAGAAAAAGGGAAAAAAGAAAAGCAGAATATAAAAAAGGGAGCTTCGTATGGAAGCTCCCTCTTAATGCTATCAACACGTATACGAGAAAATCAACCCTCGCTGATAGCGCCTGTAGGACAGGCATCAGCACAAGTTCCGCAATCCATGCAGGAATCTGCGTCGATTACATAATGATCATCTCCCTGAGAAATAGCACCTGCTGGGCACTCGCTCTCGCATGTTCCACAGCTTACGCACTCGTCAGAAATTACATATGCCATTGTTATATCCTCCTTTAATCTCTTTAGTTCCCTTACGGGATATGAGTATATTCTAATATATCTGGCATGGGATATCAAGTACAAAATTATAAACAAAATTTTAGAATTGTGATAGTTGCGTAAATGAACATTTGGTATTATAATGGTGGAACGTGGAGAATCGTTGCCATTTTCAGAGAATCAGGGAGCTTCGCCAGAAGCTTTTTGTTATGGCATCTGATCACAAAGCGTAACAAGTCTCTCAAAGATTGAGGGATCCAGGGAGGTTGGAGCGGATTGGTCCGCTTGGTTCCCAGATGTTTAATTCAAAAAGGAGGAAACAGATCATGGCACAGGTGACAAAGGATATGCTGATTGGTCAGCTTCTTCAGTTAGATCCTAATATGGCTGGTATTCTTATGGCATCCGGAATGGGATGTGTAGGATGCCCATCCGCACAGATGGAATCTCTGGAGGAGGCTGCTATGGTACACGGAATTGACGCTGATGTTTTAATCCAGCAGCTGAACGATTTTCTTGCAAGTCGTTAGGATATAATAAAAAGGACTGGTGTATTCACCAGTCCTTTTTATTATATGTCTTACAGCCGGGCAAGCTGCTGAAGGGCCTTGCGGGAAATTAATTCTCCGTGTTCTTTCAGGTAAGCCTCTCCGGCAGGAGTAAAGGCGCGATTGCTTCCATATTCAGAAAGAATATTGCACACCTTGTTAAAGTCTTCAGCGGTGCAGGAGGACTGGTGCACGACTAGCTGATAAAGTGCATTCTCATCCTTGTAAAGGTTATTCACACCCTTATAGAAACCATCCAGTCCATGGGCTGCCGCGATTACATCATCCAGCTGCTGGAAGGTATAGAGTCTTAGCAGATTTACAGAAACCGCAGACTTCGCAGAGGTGGTACTCGTTAACTTGGGCTTATGGGAATCTGCGGAAGCAGTATCTGTCTCTTCAGAAGAATCCTCCACGGGAGTTTCCTTTTTGTTACCGGCTTTCTGTGCTTCTTCATAAAGCTTCTGGAAAATATCAATGATATTATCAGCTCCATCAAAGTGAAGGGTATCCTGTTTGGATTTCTTATAGGGGGAAAACTTGGAAAAGCGTGTATCCAGCTCCTCTGGGTCTTCCACCTTGGTAATGATGAGAACGACACTTTCACCACTTACCGGAATGGCTTCAATCATCAGCGGGATGTTATCAGCTTCAAAGCCAAATTCAATCTGGGCCTGCTGCATCATTTCACGAAAAAGCTTCTTAGCTTTATCTGTACCATAGGCAAGCTCGCTGATACGAATCTGGTGGCTGTCTAAATCTTCTTTCGTAAGGGTACAGCGAATCTGTTTATCACTGATTTTTTCGATTTTCATATGCTCACATCCTGTTCTTGGTGGATTGTATTTTCATTTTTTTAGATAACCGAAGAGAGTTATCTTGATTTCTCATTGTATAATATATGTTTCAAAAGTGCAATAGGAAAAAAACAGGTAATCCGCCTTGCAATTATTAAAATTTTGGAAACAGATTGGGAAAAAAGAATAAACTGGTCCAAAGCTATTGCACAATGGAAAGAGACCCCGTATAATGGGAACAAGAAAAGAGAAAACGGATTTGTGGTTCACAAGTAAGTATAAGTGCAGTCAGACACAAGTTCGTATCAGGTATTAACATCTAATTTTTTTCTAAAAACAGCGTCAGTTTATCAGCCAGCGTATCTGTTGGAGACGGTGTTTACATTCCCTTAAGATGAAATGAAGTCACCTTCCGTTTCTTTTTTCTGCTAACAGATTCAGGTGTTTTCTGGATCCAGAAAGGAAGAAAGGAGGTTAGGACACGAAGCGTATATCACGAACAGGAAAGGAAGAGGAATCCTGCAGTTCACTGGAGGGTGAGTTGAGCCGGTATGAGGAGTTAGGAATCGCTCTTTATCTGGACGGTCATCCAAGTGATGCCGGCACCATTGCAAAAGCCTGTCAGATTGCAGATGGCGGAGGATATATGCGGGATTATACAGAAGATGAAATGGGGCGTATTGCCCGTGTAGATTTCGATTTTGTGATCGATGAGTAAGTCATAGAAACATCCTGACAGTGGGAGCTCCTTCCGGATCAGCAGTTTCCCCCTACTCGTGCTTTGATGGGGAAGGCGCTCCTGCTGAGACAAGAATGTAAACAAATTGTAAAAAGTCGAATTATGTAACACAATCACAGAAAAAATATGCTATAATGATACATACTGTGGAAAAGTCCGCAGGAAGAAGCCAGAAGACTTTCACTGAGAGGATAAATATTTTATGAAAAAAAGAATTAATCCTGTAGTAGTGGTATGTATACTGATTGCAATTGTTGGAGTGCTGGGTTTTGTGACGACCCTGATCCTGCGTCAGGTCCCTACCAGGAAAAAGATGGATTTAACAGAATATTATGGACAGACAGACGATTCAGAAGCGGTGCTCATAGTTGGAACACAGATTCTGGAGCAGAAGGCAGTAATGTCAGGTGACCAGCCATATCTTCCCGTTGATGTAGTAGATACTTATCTGAACCAGAGATATTATTGGGATGAGGAAGGACAGCAGATTCTTTACGCAACGCCTTCCGAGCTGATTTATACTCCTGTATCCGCTGAAGCCGGAGGAGATGTATGGCTGAAGGATGGAACCGTTTATCTGAGCCTTGATTTTATAAAGCGTTATACGGATATGGACACCTTTGTGTATCAGGAGCCGAATCGTGTAGCTATTCAGAAGGATTTTTCCGGAGTGAATGTTGTTACCGTACAGAAGGATACTTATGTGAGGTATCGCGGCGGTATTAAGTCGGAGGTTCTTACCAAGGTAAATAAAGGGGATAATCTTATCCTTATGGAAGAGCTTGAGAATTGGGATCAGGTGGCAACCTGGGACGGTTATATCGGATATATTGAGAAGAAGAGTATAAGTGATGTCCAGACTTTGAATATGGACCGGGCAGCAGTCGGGGAAGCTTATACGTATCTTACTATGGATCAGCCGGTTAACCTGGTATGGCATCAGGTAATGTCCACAGATGCAAATGCAGGGCTTGCTGATTCTATCCAGAATATGACCGGAGTTAACGTTATTTCACCTACCTGGTTTTATGTATCGGATAATAGTGGAAACATTGTTAATAATGCTACTTCTGATTATGTAGCACTTGCACATGAAAGAGGCTTGAAGGTATGGGGACTTGTAGATAATTTTACACAGGATATCAGTACCTATGAAGTATTATCTAAGACAAGCTCCAGACAGAATCTGATCACGCAGTTGATAAATGCGGCTGTCAGTGCGGGAATCGATGGAATTAATGTGGATTTTGAGCAGCTTAGCGAGGATGTGGGAATACATTTCCTGGAGTTCCTGCGTGAGCTTTCCATAGAGTGCCACAAGAATAATCTGGTCCTTTCTGTGGATAATCCGGTTCCGGAGGATTTTACCAGTCATTATGACAGAGCGGAGCAGGGACGCGTTGTAGATTATGTAATTGTTATGGGATATGATGAGCATTATGTGGGTTCCGCAGAGGCCGGTTCTGTAGCTTCCCTTCCATGGGTAGAGCAGGGCATTGTGGATACGATTGCAGAAGTTCCGGCACAACGTGTTATCAATGCGGTCCCATTTTATACAAGACTCTGGAAAACAGAGGCTGGCAGTCTGTCCAGCGAGGCTATTGGAATGGATACTGCACAGGAGGTTGTGAATACCAATAATGCGCAGGTATACTGGGATAGTGATGTCAGCCAGAATTACGGCAGTTTTGAGAAGGATGGCTGCACGTATCAGATCTGGATAGAGGATTCCCAGTCCATTGCAGCGAAGGTACAGCTGGTACAGAAATATAGTCTTGCGGGCGTAGCAGCTTGGAAGCTTGGCTTTGAGAATAGCGGAATCTGGCAGGTGATCACAGACAATCTGTCTGGAAGCAGCGCACAGTGAATTTTATATACGAATGATAAAAACACTCTCTGAAACATATATATGTCAGGGGGTGTTTTATATTGAAAAATCATATAATAGAGTTGATCATGGGGTGTCTTTTACTTGTATGTTTTTATTTTCTTTCCAGGGAAGCAGCTGCCGTATCTGTAGAATTGAATCAGAGAAAGGTGATCGTTGTAGACTGTGGGCATGGTGGTACAGATCCGGGGATGATCGGGATTGATGGCGTTAAGGAGAAAGATTTTAACCTTTCTATAGGTTTGAAGCTGAAAGCTTTCCTGGAGGAAAAAGGATATCAGGTTGTTATGACCAGAGAGACAGATGAAGGATTGTATGAGGCAGAAGCCAGGAATAAGAAAGTACAGGATATGCAGAAAAGAATACTTATTATACAGGAAGTGAAGCCTGTGCTTACTGTGAGTATTCATCAGAATAGTTATGAGGATTCCGGCGTAAAGGGGCCGCAGGTGTTTTATTATCGGGATTCTGTTAAGGGAGAGGCACTTGCGAAGGTTCTTCAGAAGAAGTTAAATGAATATCTTAAAGCGGAAAGACCAAGAGTGGCGAAAGGGAATACAACTTATTATCTTTTGAAGCGCAGCCCGGGGATTTTAAATATTGTAGAGTGTGGATTTCTTACCAATCCTGAGGAAGCCAGGAAGCTGGCACAGGAGGAATATCAGATTAAGGTGGCAGAGGCAATCGCAGATGGTATAGAAGCGTATATAGATGAGATCAGTAATTGAGATACTACTTTTCAGAAGCAGTTGATTCTGATATACTAGAGCGTGTTTGAAAAAAGAAGCGAGGAAATAATATGTTAGGATGTATATATATGATTCTGGCGGTATTGCTGGGAAGAGAAATCAGCAGGAAGCTTTTGTCACAACAAAGAACAAGAGAAAAGAGCGTTGCTTCTTTTTGGGTGACATTTGCCAGTGCATTCGGGTGTGGCGTATTGTTTATGACCTGGGCAGTGTATATAGGAGCATGGCTGCTTAGTGTATATTCTGAGGCACAGAAGCCTCTTTTTGGAGCAGATTTGATCGTGATGACTGCGGTGTGTGCTTTTCTTCTTAAGCTTTATTACAGAAGAAGGAAGCTTCTGTCAGAAGAATGGAAAAGCTGGTGCGATGAGCTTCCACCCGGGAAAGAAGTGCTTTTCTTTCTGGTGCTGCTTGTGGCAATTACCTGGATCATGTTCTATGTATTTCATGCCAGTGAAGGGTATTTGTATTCCGGTTATTCTGTATTCAGTGATTATGCACCTCATACGGCTATGATAAGATCCTTTTCCCTGGGGAACAATTTTCCTACGCAATATCCCCATTTTGGAGGAGCGGATGTGAAATATCATTTTATGTTCCAGTTCCTTACCGGGAATCTGGAATATCTGGGAATGAGGATTGATGTTGCGTATAATCTTGTAAGCAGTTTGTCACTGTGGTGCTTCTTTATGATGCTGTATTCCTTGGCGAAGCGTTTATTTGGAAGCATGTGTGTTGGAGTTCTATCCGTGCTTTTTTTAGTGTTCCGAAGTGGAACTGCTTTTTTTCGATTTGCATATGAGCATATGCAGGATGGGGATTTGTGGGAGACACTTGTACAGAATACCAGCTTTATTGGATATACGGTCAATGAGAACTGGGGATTCTGGAACTTTAATGTATATCTGAACCAGAGACATTTAAGCTTTGGGCTTTTGGTGATGTCTGTTGTACTTTGGATTTTTATGGATTTACTGGAGGCCGGCTGTAAGCATGAAGAAACGGGTGTTCGCTGGCTGAAGGACAGGTTCTTTACCAGCGGGGCATGGAAATGCCAGATGCCGGGAACTGCATTGCTGGCAGGCGTGTTGCTTGGAGGCTGTTCCTTCTGGAATGGTGCCACTGTAATAGGAGGACTTTTGATCCTCATGGGATTTGCAGTTTTTTCAGATGGAAAACTGGATTATCTGATACTGGCAGTGGTAACGGTGCTGCTCTCAGAATTCCAGTCTAAGGTGTTTGTAAACGGAAGCGTTGTTTCTCCTTCTATATATTGGGGATTTCTTGCAGAGGATAAATCCATTGCCGGAGTAATTGCTTATTTGTTTGAAATCAGTGGAATTGTTTTTCTGGGAGTTTTTCTCCTTTGCTTTTTCTTGAAAAGAAGAGAAAGGGCAGCTGCCGTCAGTATGCTTTTTCCTGTATGTTTTGCATTTTTGTTTTCGCTTACACCGGATATAGGAGTAAATCATAAATATATTATGATTGCTTACGGATTCCTTACTATTTTCTGGGCTGCAGCTGTGTGCAGACTGTGGAGCCGATGGCATGCTGCAGGAAAAGTCCTGGGATTGCTTTTGGCACTTAGCCTGACGACAACAGGCATTTATGATTTTGTAGTTATTTTAAAGGATAATGATTCAGAGCATCGGCTTGCAGTAAATCTAAACAGTCATGTAACAGCCTGGCTTGCAGAGAATCTGGAGAAGAATGATTTGATCCTGACACCGGAATACAGCATGAATGAAGTGACGATGTCTGGTGTAATGCTGTATCTTGGATGGCCATATTATGCGTGGTCAGCAGGTTATGATACCGTTTACCGAAAGGATCAGGCAATCAAGATTTATACGACAGAGGATCAGCGGATTTTAAGGGAAACAGTGGAGAAAGAAAAAATTACATATATTCTTTTTGAGGACGGAATGACTTTTGAGGAGAACGAATGCCGTGAGGATGTAATTGCGGATACGTATCCTTTGAAGTACCAGTCAGATGATGGGAGAATTCGAATTTATGGAACTGAGCAATAAAAAAATACGAAATACAAAAATGATAGTGAAGCTGGTATTAGCAGCGTTGCTTCTTGGATTGTCTGCATTTTTATTGAAGGGAGATGTATGGACCTTCTGGACCTGGTGGCTTCTGGCAGCCGTAATGGGTTTTGCAGCTATGCCGGTTACCGGAAAACTGTTCTGGCGTTTTGAAGACAAAGGATGGATTTTTTCTAAAGTACTTGCAATTGCAGCAACCGGATTTCTTACCTGGTTTCTGGTGTCCATCAAATTGGTTCCTTTTCATACACTGACTTGTGTGGGAGTGACGGCAGCCTGTGCCCTGCTTTGTTTTTTCCTGCTTAAGTGGGAGTCTAAGGAAAAGTTTGAATGTTTTCCGGTACATAATGTTTCCTTGATTTACTGGGAAGAAATATTGTTTTTTGCAGCCTTTCTTATGTGGACTTATCTGGCAGGTTTTCATCCGGCTGCATATGGAACCGAGAAGTTTATGGATTATGGCTTTATGGAAGCTATGATGAGGAGCAGTGAGCTTCCTGCCAGGGATTTATGGTATTCCCAGGGACACATCAACTATTATTATGGCGGCCAGTATTTTGCAGTATTTCTTACCAAGCTCTCTCATACAAAGGTTGAACTGACTTATAATCTTATGCGCACCTTTGTGGCGGGACTTGCCTTTAGCATGCCATTTTCGCTGGTTTATCAGATGATGGCAGACCGCATGAAGGGACAGCAAAAAAGAGAAAAGATTAGAAAGGGAATTCCTTTTGCAGCCGGATTTACAGCAGGTACGGCTGTTTCCATTGCAGGAAATATGCACTATGTTATTTATGCCCAGATCATTCCGTTGATAGAGAAACTGACAGGAAAGGAAGTAAGCAGTTACTGGTTTCCAGATGCTACCCGTTATATCGGTTACAATCCCTATCGGGAAGAAGACCGGACGATACATGAGTTTCCTTGTTATTCCTTTATACTGGGAGATCTTCATGCGCATGTAGTGAATATTATGTTTGTGCTTCTGATCCTTGCATTGCTTTATGTCTGGCTTCGCGGAGTACGCAAGAAGACTGTTTTGGTGGATGTATCCATGAAAGAAAGGGGCTTTTGGAAGGAACAGCTGCTTATGCCTCACCTTCTGGTGGTAAGTGTGATTCTGGGAATGTTTCAGTGGACAAACTTCTGGGATTTTGTTATTTATTATACAGTCACTTTGGGAACGGTGTTGTTTGCAAATATCATTCGGTTCCAGGGGAAAATCAAAAAGATAATAACCGTGACAGTGGCGCAGATGGTGGAGATATATCTGATTGCTTATCTGGTAATCCTGCCGTTTACACTGCAGTTTGATACTATGGTAGATGGAGTGGGAATTGCAAAATATCATTCTTATTTCTATCAGCTTATGGTACTTTGGGGATTGCCAATGGTTCTTGTCATTACTTTTATAGTGGCTATTCTCTGGGAAAAGCTTCGGAATATGGAACATAAGAGCCTTTATCGATTGATGAAAGCAATTGGTACAGCTGATCTTTTTGCCATACTTCTGGGAATTTGTGCCATAGGTCTGATCATCATTCCGGAGCTGGTTTATGTGCGCGACATTTATGAAAATGGAAATGCCAGAGCGAATACCATGTTTAAGCTTACTTATCAGGCATATATAATGTTTGCTTTGACAATGGGATATGGAATTTACAGACTGCTTGTGGTATCAAAGCAGAAGCTGTTTCGGATTATTTCAGGAATCTGCCTGTTTTTTCTGGTCTGGACAGTGGGGTATTTTGGAAAAAGCGTGGATTCCTGGTTTGGAAATGTGCTGGATACGTCTGAGTATCAGGGACTGTATGCACTGGGCTATCTGGAAACAGATTTTTCTGAGGATGCAGCTGCGATCCACTGGCTGAAGGAGAACATAAAGGGTGCTCCTGTAGTGCTGGAGGCAAATGGAGACAGTTATACCGGCTATGAGCGTGTATCTGCGTCAACAGGTCTGCCGACGATTCTGGGCTGGTATGTGCACGAATGGTTATGGAGAAATGATACAGACGATCTGAACAGGAAGCGAGATGATATTGCCACTATCTATACTTCCAAGGATGAGCTTCAGGTGAGAAATCTCCTTAAGGAATATGATGTTTCTTATATTTTTGTAGGCTCTAAGGAGAGAGAAAAATATGAAGATACCTTGAATAATGAGCTGCTTCAGTCTCTGGGGGAAGTTGTTTTTGGGGATGCAGATTCCGGCACATATATTGTCAAGGTGGATTGACATTGATTCAGAACTGGTGTTATAGTAAGAAATGCTGAAAATTGAAAAGAAAGCTGGATGAAAATGAAAGCAGAAATTGTAGCCATGACGGCAGAGAAAATGGATCATGAAGCTCTTGCCAGAGGCGGAGAGATATTGAAGCGAGGAGGTCTGGTTGCTTTTCCTACGGAGACGGTTTATGGACTTGGAGGAAATGCTCTGGATCCCATGGCTTCCAGGAAAATTTATGCGGCTAAGGGACGTCCTTCTGATAACCCGCTGATCGTACATATTGCAGAGTTTAAGGCATTATATCCGATTGTTAAGGAGGTGCCTGAGAAGGCAAGACTCCTGGCAGAGAAATTCTGGCCAGGTCCCCTTACTATGATTTTCGAAAAATCAGATCTGGTTCCTCTTGAGACTACCGGAGGCCTTAACAGTGTGGCAGTGCGTTTTCCAAGCGATCCTGTCGCGGCGGAGCTGATCCGTGATGCAGGTGGGTATGTAGCGGCACCAAGTGCCAATACCTCAGGCAGACCAAGTCCGACGACTGCCCAGCATGTGGAAGAGGATCTGGGAGATGCGATTGATATGATCATTGACGGAGGCCCTGTGGGAATCGGGCTTGAATCGACGATCGTGGATTTCACAGAATCGGTTCCTGTGGTTTTGAGACCGGGATATATTTCCCTGGAAATGCTTCAGCAGGTTCTGGGAGAGGTACAAATGGATAAAGGGCTGATCAAACCGGATAGTAATGTCCATCCCAAAGCACCGGGAATGAAGTATCGTCATTATGCACCTAAGGCAGATCTTGCGATTGTGGAGGGTGCAACAGAGGACGTAATAAAAGCCATTAATCAGTTTGTAAAGGAGGATCAGGAGAAGGGATTGCAGGCAGGTGTGATTGCTACAGAAGAGACCCTTTCCAGATATCCTCTTGGTACCGTGAAGTGCATTGGCAGCAGAGAGGCAGAGGAAACGATCGCCCATAATCTATATGAGGTACTAAGGGAGTTTGACCAGTGCCAGGTAAGTAAAATATATTCAGAAGCCTTTTATACCCCAAAGATGGGACAGGCAATTATGAACCGGCTTTTAAAGGCAGCAGGACATAAAATAATAAATGTAGGGAGAGAGTAAAAATGAAAATAGCATTAGGTTGTGACCACGGTGGATTTGAACTGAAACAGGAGATCATCAAATATCTGGAAGAGAAGAAAATCGAGTACAAGGATTACGGATGCTATAGCACGGAGTCTACCGATTATCCTATTTATGCGAAAAAGGTTGCACATGGCATTTTGGATGGAGAGTGTGAACTTGGTATCCTTGTATGCGGAACCGGTATCGGAATTTCCATTACAGCAAATAAAATAAAAGGAATTCGTGCAGCAGTATGCACAGACTGTTTCACAGCAGAAGCAACAAGACTTCATAATGATGCGAATATTCTGGCACTGGGTGGCCGTGTTGTTGGTCCCGGACTGGCAATTAAAATCGTGGACACCTTCCTGAATACTCCATTTTCAGGGGATGAGAGACATATTCGCAGAATCTCCCAGATTGAAACAGAATAGGAAGGAGCGCATGTCTATGGGAAATACAGATCAGAATAATACTGAAAATATACAGATGATGCCGGCAAGCATAGCAGGAAATCTGAATCATAAACGAGAAGGTTATCTTACATGGGATGAGTACTTTATGGGAGTTGCCATGCTTTCCGGCATGCGCTCCAAGGATCCCAATTCACAGGTGGGAGCCTGTATCGTCAGTGAAGACAATAAGATCCTTTCCATGGGCTATAATGGTTTTCCTAAGGGCTGTTCAGACGATGAATTTCCCTGGGCAAGAGAAGGAGAGCCTCTTGAAACAAAGTATCTGTATGTGACCCATAGTGAGCTGAATGCGATTCTGAACTATCGGGGAGGAAGTCTTGAGGGCGCTAAGATTTATGTTACTCTCTTTCCTTGTAATGAGTGTGCGAAGGCAATCATTCAGGCCGGAATCAAAACATTGGTTTATGATTGCGACAAATATGCATCGACACCATCTGTTCTGGCATCCAAGAGAATGCTGGATTCGGCCGGCGTACGCTATTATAAGTATAAGAGAACGGGCCGTGAGATTTCGCTGACGGTATAAGAAAAAGAGGATTATTGTGAAAAATACAAAAGAGAATATAGGTGATAAAAAGCAGTGGGGATGGAAGAGGACACTGGGTATGATCCTGAATCTTGCATTATTGCTGCTCGTTGATGGTCTGGTAATATATACGTTTCTCAGTACAGAAAGTGGAATCTCCGGAGCAAATATAAAGAAGATACTTTTGAATGTAGTGGGAAATATTTTATTTCTTGTCCTTTTATTTTGGGGTGATAAGCTCTGCAATGTAATAAAAGAAACGGTTTTTCTTAAGATTGGAGATGTTCTGCTTCTGGTGCTTACGCCAGGGATCGTATTGCTTTTTGTCCAGATGGTTACCTGGCTGTCCGGATACAGAAATAAGGCAGTTCGTACCATTCGAGGTCTTTTGAAAATGTCACTGACCTTGAAGTTGTCTGATTTATTATTGAACCTGAGTATTTATGCAGCAGTGTTTTTTTTGCTGATCCTTATATGCCGCAAGGTCAATCTTGCAACAGCAGCTCTTTGTTATCTGTTTGTTGTTCTTGCAATGGTGAATTATTATGTTATGGAATTCCGCGGGGAGCCGTTTTTGCTTCTGGATATTGTGGGAATGGGAACAGCAGCGGAGGTTGTTGGGGAATACAGTTTTACAATTAAGCTGATGCTGGGAATTCCTTTGATCTATGCACTGGTATTTGGAGAATTTGCCCTGAAATTCCAGAAACTCGAGCTCGGAAAAAGAAGCAAAAGAAATACGGTAACTCGGTTTGGGGTTCTGGCTGTGTTGGTTGTTGCACTGGGATTTTCCCTGAATCCGATTCTGGAAAAGGTAGGCCAGGTTAAGCTGTGGCAGATCAATCGTATCTATAAAGAACAGGGGTATGCATCCTCCCTCTTTAAAGAAATTGCGTATTTTAATGTTGGACAGCCAGAAGGTTATTCTGTTGGAAAAACCGTAGAGCTTGCCCAAAAGATCGAAGATCGTAATGCTGTTGTAAAGGAAGCGGATGAAACAACCACGCCTACTAATATCATTATGATCATGAACGAAAGCCTGACGGATTTTGAAAGTGTAGGAGATGTAAAATCAAATGTGGAGATTCTTCCGTTTATCAGAAGTCTTAACAAAAATGTAAAGCATGGACAGATCCATGTACCTACATTTGGTGCGAATACGGCCCGTTCTGAATATGAGGCACTTACAGGAAACAGTATGAGCTTTCTGCCATCAGGAAGTGTTCCTTATCAGTTGTATGTCCGTGATCCTGAATACGGTATGGCGGATATTCTGAAATCCCAGGGATATTATACGATTGCCATGCATCCGAACAAGGCACATAACTGGAACCGATCTTCCGTTTATCCTTCTATGGGCTTTGATGAGTTTATCAGCCTTGAGAACTGGGGGGATGAGCATAGAGAATTGCTTCGTAATTATGTCAGTGATAAGGCTGCTTTTGAGAAAATCATCAGTCTTTATGAAGAAAAGGACAAAGATGAGAAGCTGTTTACCTTCTGTGTTACCATGCAGAATCATGGAGGTTATACAGAAGAGGACAGAGCCGGTTTTGAGCCGGTTGTAAAGCTGTCTTATAAAAATGATTATCCTCTTGCAGAGACTTACCTGTCTCTTGCAAGGGAGTCTGATTCTGCATTCAAGGAATTGCTGGAATACTTCCAGAATGTGGAAGAGCCTACCATGATCGTCATGTTTGGAGATCACTGGCCTAAGATTGAGGAAGGCTTTATGGCAAAACTTTTAGGCGGTAACAGACAGAGCCTTGGTCTGGTGGAAAGCCAGCAGACCTATACCACTCCGTATGTGATATGGACGAATTATCCTTCCGAGACGGTGGAAGAGGATTTCAGCGCCAACTATCTTGGAAGCTATATGCTTCAGCTGGCTGGATTGGAAATGCCTGGTTACAATCAGTTTCTGATGGACCTGAAGGAAAAATTGCCTATTATCGGAGTAGGGGCTGTATGTGATAAAGACGGAAACTGGTATGCAGATGATGAGCTTCCAGAAGAATACAGCAATCTGTTAGAAGATTATAATATTCTGGAATATAATAACCAGTTTGAAAAAAAAGATGTAATTGAGAGCTTATTTACGTTGAAATAAGGGTGAATCTTGTATTTGAGCACTTGACATGTGAAAAAAATTCGCATAAAATAAAACTGTTTTCCAGACAAATGCCTGGAAAACAGTTAAAATAATATTCATCTATAATGTAACGGCGATGAAGAGAATAGTACATGAGGAGCAATCTCAGAGAGAAATCCAAACCGAAAGGTGCTGGTGTGAGGATTTTGTGCGCAATTCATGGAACCGGCCTTGGAGCCTCGTACAATTGAAGTACGGCGTATGTCCTACGTTATCGGGATAATTGAGTGAGCAGCGGAATAGAAGTCTGGGAAAGGATATTTCCTTTGATCCGGTGTTAATCAGGGTGGTACCGCCGAAGCCTTTCGGTCCCTTTTTGCAGGGATGAAGGGTCTTTTTTTATGTAATAAAAAATATATAAAGATGAAAAGGAGATAATTATGGCAAAAGAAAAGAAAATGGTAGAAGCGATCACTTCTATGGATGTGGATTTTGCACAGTGGTATACGGATGTTGTAAAAAAAGCTGAGCTTTGCGGCTATACAAGCGTAAAGGGCTGTATGGCGATCAAACCTGCAGGATATGCAATCTGGGAGAACATCCAGAAAGAGCTTGACCGCAGATTTAAAGAGACAGGTGTAGAGAATGTATATATGCCAATGTTCATTCCGGAATCTCTTCTTGACAAAGAAAAGGATCATGTAGAGGGATTTGCCCCAGAGGTAGCATGGGTAACACATGGTGGACTTGACCAGCTTCAGGAGCGTCTTTGTGTACGTCCTACATCAGAGACCCTGTTCTGTGATTTCTACCAGAAGGAGATCCAGTCACACAGAGATCTGCCGAAGGTATATAATCAGTGGTGTTCTGTAGTTCGTTGGGAGAAGACAACCCGTCCATTCCTTCGTTCCCGTGAGTTCTTATGGCAGGAAGGCCATACCGCTCATGCAACAGCTGAGGAAGCAAAAGAACGTACCATTCAGATGCTGAACCTGTATGCAGACTTCTGCGAGGAAGTACTTGCAATTCCGGTTGTGAAAGGCCAGAAAACAGAAAAGGAAAAATTTGCAGGTGCTGAAGCTACCTATACCATTGAGTCCCTGATGCATGACGGAAAAGCACTTCAGTCAGGAACAAGCCATAATTTTGGCGATGGTTTTGCAAGAGCATTCGGCATTCAGTATACAGACAAAAATAATCAGCTCCAGTATGTACATCAGACATCCTGGGGAATGACAACCCGTATGATCGGTGCGCTGATCATGGTTCATGGTGACAACAGCGGACTTGTACTTCCGCCGAGAATTGCTCCGGTTCAGGCGGTTGTAATTCCGATCCAGCAGAGAAAAGAGGGTGTTCTGGAGAAGGCAGAAGAACTGACACAGATCCTGAAAGCAGCTGGAATCCGCGTAAAAGCAGATGTCACAGACAAGAGTCCGGGATTCAAGTTCGCAGAGCAGGAAATGCGTGGTATTCCGGTAAGAATTGAGTGCGGTCCGAAGGATATTGAGAACGGACAGGCTGTTATCTGCAGAAGAGACACCAGAGAGAAATATGTTGTGAAATTTGAAGAACTTGCAGTTAAGGTTCAGGAAATTCTGGACACGATGCAGAAGGAAATGCTGGAGAGAGCAAGAGCTCACAGAGAGGCTCATACCTATGTAGCAATCAACTATGAGGAATTCAAAGAAACAATTAACACAAAGCCAGGATTTGTTAAGGCTATGTGGTGCGGTAACCGCGAATGTGAAGATAAAATCAAAGAGGATGTTCAGGCAACATCCAGATGTATGCCGTTTGAGCAGGAGCAGTTAAGTGATGTATGCGTATGCTGTGGAAAACCTGCCAAGAAGATGGTATATTGGGGTCGTGCTTATTAATGATAAAAAAGATGCATTTTGAAATTCCACATAAGGTTGAATTTATCATAAATACTTTGGAAGCGGCTGGCTTTGAGGCTTATGCAGTAGGTGGCTGTGTGCGGGATGTCCTTCTTGGGAGAACGCCGAATGATTGGGATATCACGACTTCAGCCAAGCCGGAGCAGGTGAAAGAATTGTTCCGAAGGACAGTGGACACCGGAATCGCGCATGGGACGGTGACGGTAATGCTGGAACAGGAAGGCTTCGAGGTTACTACTTATCGTGTAGACGGAGAGTATGAGGATGGCCGCCATCCAAAGGAGGTAACCTTTACAGCAAGCCTTGAAGAGGATCTGAAGCGTAGAGACTTTACAATTAATGCCATGGCGTATAATCCGAAAAAAGGACTGGCTGATTTCTTCCGGGGCCAAGAGGATCTGGAGAAAAAAGTCATCCGCTGTGTGGGAAATCCTCTGGAACGCTTTACGGAAGATGCGCTGAGAATCATGCGTGCAGTACGTTTTTCTGCCCAGCTGGGCTTTTCCCTGGAGGAGAAGACGAGAGCAGCGCTTTCGGTACTGGCACCCAATCTGAAGCATGTAAGCGCAGAGAGGATTCAGGTAGAGCTTGTGAAGCTTTTGGTATCTCCACATCCTGATTATCTTCGGATTGCTTATGAAGCCGGAGTTACAAAGGAATTTCTGCCGGAATTTGACTGCTGCATGGAGACCCCGCAGAACACTCCTCATCATTGTTATAATGTGGGGGAACACATTCTTAACAGTCTTTTATATGTGCGTGAGGACAAGGTACTGCGGCTGACCATGCTGCTTCATGATATTGCCAAGCCTGTAGTGAGAAAGACAGATGAAAATGGAAGAGATCATTTCAAAACCCATGCGATTGTCGGAGAAAAAATGGCCAAGAGTATTCTTCGCCGTCTGAAATTTGACAATGATACCATAGCAAAGGTTTGCCGTCTGATCCGGTGGCATGATCTGCGTCCCACACCTGCTTCTGTTGATGTGCGTAAGGCTGTGAATATGATAGGAGAAGATCTTTTTCCCATGTGGATGGAGGTTCAGTATGCAGACAATAAGGCGAAAAGCAATTACCGTGGGGAAGAGAAAGCAGCCCGCCAGGCCGGAGTCCGCAAGACCTTCGAGGAAATCATGGAAAAAGGAGAGTGTGTTTCCATGAAGGGACTTGCAGTTACAGGAAATGATCTTATTGCAGCTGGCATGAAGCCGGGAAAAGAACTGGGAAATGTGCTGCACAAGCTTCTTGACGCAGTTCTTGAGGATCCTGGATTGAATGAAAAGGAGAAGCTGCTAGCTCTGGCAGCATATTTAGAATAACGTATCCCTCCCACTCATAAGATAGAAGGTATCTGAAGATGCTTTTTCTGTGAGTGACGGGGGGATTTTTATTGTATGATTATGGTCTTAGCACCTTGACCCAGTATGGAATAGAGGCCAGGTCTTCATCACGTACCCGTGGTGCTCTGTTATGCCGCACAGAGCAGGGGATTTTGATTCTGAGAGAATTTCACGGTTCAGAAAAGAAACTGGTTGTCCAGCAGGAATTGTTAAAAAAACTGTCATCAGAAGGATGTCAGGTGGATACATTTCTGGAAAATCAGGCAGGTTCTATGGTAACCAGAGATAAGGATAATATTCCTTATACCTTGCAGCACTGGTTTGAGGGAAGAGAATGCGATACGAAATCCTGGGAGGACATTCTGAAAAGTGTACAAATGTTGGCAAAAATACATAAGTCTATGAAGCTGCCTGTGGAGCAGTCTTATGTAACGCGCTCTCTTTTTGAGGAGTACGCAAGACATAATCGGGAAATTCGCAAGATACGCAGTTTTATCCGGCAAAAAGGGGCAAGCGCCCAGTTTGAAAAGGAATTTCTTGGAAGTGTGCAGTGGTTCCTGGAAAAGGGCGAAATGGCCTTGGAAATGCTTTTGCAATCTGATTATAGTACGTTACGGGAAAAAGCGTTGAAGGAAGGAACGGTGTGCCATGGTGAATTTAACCAGCACAATGTGATTCTTGGAAAAGGCCTGACAGCCGTGACCAATTTTGACCATTTTGTTTTTGATGTACAGATCGGGGATTTGTACTGCTTTATGAGAAAGGTTCTGGAAAAAAATAACTGGGATGTTGTTCTTGCAGGCAAAATGTTGGAACAATATGATAAAATAAGGACAATATCCCCAGCTGAATGGCAGATTTTGAAAATACGTTTTACCTATCCGGAAAAATACTGGAAACTGGCAAATTATTATATTTCCCATAATAAAGCCTGGATATCTGCAAAGAATACAGAAAAGCTGAGAAAGGTAATTGCACAGAAAGAAATATGGGGAAAATTCCCTGAAAAATGCTTTGGAACCCCCCATTTCTGACGCAAAAACCTTGACAATACAGGGCAAAAGGTATATATATAGATAGAAGAATCTTTAGAGGAGGAAACACCATGAACAAGACTGAATTAGTAGCAGCTATGGCTAAAGAAACCAATCTGTCCAAGAAGGATGTTGAAGCTGTTTTAAAATCATTCATCGACGTAGTATCAGAAGAACTGAAAAAAGGTGAGAAGGTTCAGTTAGTTGGCTTTGGTACATTCGAAGTCAGCGAGAGAGCTGCCAGAGAGGGAAGAAATCCTCAGACTGGTGAGACCATGAAGATCGAGGCTTCCAAGGCTCCGAAATTCAAAGCTGGTAAGGCTTTAAAAGATATGGTAAACGCATAATTGCGGATGCTTTTGCCAGGGGGAACTTTTTGGGGTTCCCTCTTTTTTTATTCTGAAAGTTTAGGAGAACGCTATGAGATTAGATAAATTTTTGAAGGTATCCCGTCTGATCAAAAGAAGAACGGTAGCCAATGAGGCCTGCGATGCAGGGCGTGTGCTGGTGAATGATAAGCCTGCCAAGGCATCCGTCCAGGTGAAAACAGGAGACACCATTGAGATCCAGTTTGGAAGCCGTAATGTGAAGGTGGAAGTGCTGGATGTGAAGGAAACGGTGAAGAAAGAGGAAGTTGAGAGTCTGTATAAGTATATTTAACTGAATCCGTCTGTTTTTTTCTTTTAACACGCTCCAGCACTCACTGGTTATATTTTTATAGAAGAATTCATAGATTATCTGTGAACCCACATATTCGGGAGAGAGGGATTTGGAGGATAAGGTCACTGGTATTTCCCATAGGCTGATGCTGGATAACAGGAAGGAAGCGTCTGTCACAGGAGTGAAGGATATGATTTCTTTTGATGAGAAAGAAATTCTTTTGCAGACTGCGGATGGAAGACTGCAGATTCGTGGCAGCGGGCTTCATGTGAAAGGACTGAATCTGGAAAAAGGAGAAGCTGCTCTTGCCGGACATGTGGATTCTCTTGTCTATTTGTCAAAGGATTCCCCCCGTGAAGAAGAACCATTCTTAAAAAGGCTGTTCCGTTAAGCTGTGAGTACGTATATCTGGAAGGAAGCCTGGCTTTTTTTGCAGTCTTTTGCCGGAGGAGCAGGACTGCTGCTTTGTTATAGCTTGCTTCTGGTAATACGGCGGATCATTCCCCATAGTCCGGTGGCAGTGGGGATATCTGACCTTTTTTACTGGCTTGCAGTTGCTCTGCTGGTCTTTGTCAGAATCTACAGGATAAATCAGGGGACTTTAAGGAATTTTCTGCTTTTGGGAATGGCATCCGGGGCAGTTCTTACATATCTGACAATAAGACCGGGATTTGAAAAAATTTGCTATATGATTCTGGAAATTCCTGTCAGATTAGTAAAAAAAATTTTTAAAAAATATGTAAATCGGTTGCTATTTCTGGGTAAACGTTGTAAAATTTTTGTTAGGCAATCTGCGAAACAGTACAAAAATAGTGCTGGAAATTATCAGCAGATGAGGAGAGGCAGACAGTTTGGGAAAATCAGAGAAAAAACGAAGAAAAAAGACAATAGGGTATAATCATCTGGGAATGTTTGGTATTTCTCTGATCGTTTTGATACTTATGTTATCGCTTATGGTACAGAGCAGGGAACTGAAAGAATCACTTGCAGGCTATGAAACCAGAGCAGAAGCGTTGAATCAGCAGATTGAGGAGGAGCAGGCGCGCACCCAGGAGATTAAGGAACTGAAGGAATATATGCTTACGGATGAGTATGCTGAGCAGGCTGCAAGAGAGAAGCTTGGCCTTGTGAAGGAGAATGAGATTATTTTCCAGGAAGAGAAATAACGAAGTTTGGAAGTTTCTGACGATATATTTTTTTTGATGTTCGTCATTGTTTGACAGATATTTTCATACCTGTCCCCTATAATACGTGTAAGAAGCTGCCTATTCCGGTTGGCGTGAAAGGGCTGCCGGAAGGAGCGTAAGACAGCCACAGGCTGTACAGGGGAGGGGAGAATATGCAGGAATGGATTATTGCCATGCTCGTAATCAGTGTGATGCTGGTTCTGCGGGACATGGCAAAAACTTTTTTCCGGGGAAGAAGTTTCCTTAAGGTGGAACAGCCCGCCGAAGAGAAAAATCCCCAGAAGGAGAAGGTAGAGCGGTATGCGGCTTCTTTTAGAAAGCTGGCAGACAGCTTTTATGGATTGCCCTACCGAAAGGATTATTTAAGCAGCGGGCAGGTGGACGGGATTATAAGGGAGACCTGTGAGGAAGTGTGCAGCCATTGCTATCAGCGGGATATTTGCTGGGGAGCACAATACCAGGAAATGTACCGGAGAAGTGAGCGGCTGATTCGTTCTATGGAAGAAAATGATCCGGAGGGCATGCAAGAGACAAGAAGCGATTGGATGAGCATCTGCAGCCGGTTTTCCGGGTATAGTGAGGCTCTTGGAAATGCATATATAAGGGCAAGGCAGAAGCTGATATGGGACAACCGGATGATTGAAAGCCGGCTGGCAGTGGCGCAGCAGCTTCAGGAGATGTCTAAGATCATGGATATGGTGGCAGAAGATCTGTATGATATTTCACTTGCAGATTCCCAGCTTATGACAGAATTACAGAGACTTTTTCGGAAAAAACATATTGTGGTAAAGCAGGTCTGGGTGATGGATAAGGTGGAGGGCAGAAGGCAGATTTTTCTCACTATGCGAGCAAGAAGCGGGCAGTGTATTTCCGTAAATGAGGTGGCACAGCTATTATCCCAGGAATTTGGAACACCGATGGCAGCAGCCGGTGGTGGGCGGAGAATTGTAAATGGAGAATATCATACCGTCCATTTTGTGGAGGATGTAAGCTATCAGGTGCTTTACGGAGTGGCGAAGCTGACAAAGGAACAAGAGAAGGTTTCCGGAGATAATTATGTCTGCCGGCAGGAGGAAGCAGGGCGTTTTGTGATGTGCCTTTCTGATGGTATGGGTTCCGGTGTGGAGGCTTGCAGGGAGAGCGAAGAAGTGGTAGAGCTTCTGGAACAGTTTTTGGAATCCGGCTTTTCCCAGGAGACAGCAGCTAAAATGGTAAATTCAGCTCTTGTGATGAAGGGGCAGGAGGGGGAATTTTCCACAGTGGATATTTGTGCAGTGGATCTTTATACAGGTATCTGCAATTTCCTGAAAGCAGGGGCTTCTGCTACTTTTATAAAAAGAGATCACTGGGTGGAGGCAATTTCCTCAGAGAGTCTAGCAGCCGGCCTGATGCAGCAGGTGGACTTTGAGACTTCATCAAGAAAGCTGTATCATGGAGATTATCTGATCATGATGACAGATGGGGTTCTGGATGCGCTGCCGTCCATGCGGGAAGAGGAGACCATGAAAGAGATCATTATGGACATTCATGAGGAGACGCCGAAAGAGATGAGCAGAGGTATCCTGGAACGGGTATTGGGATACAGTGATTATTGTGCCAGAGATGATATGACGGTACTGGTGGCAGGAATGTGGAAAAAATAGAAACAGAGGCAGATATAGCATGTATCAGAAGGTAAAAGCATATATTAAAGAACATAGCATGATAGAGGCAGGAGATGTGGTGTTTGCCGGAGTTTCCGGTGGAGGGGACTCGATGGCAATGCTGGAAATGCTAAAAAGATATCAAAGTGAGGTGTCCTTTTTTCTGTGTGCGGTGCATGTACACCATGGAATCCGTGGGAATGAAGCAGACCGTGATGAAGAATTAGTAAAGGAAATCTGCCGGAAATGGGGAATTTTATTCTTTTCCTACCATTATCCGGTACCGGAGCTTGCGAAAAAGTGGAAAACAGGGCTTGAGGAAGCAGGGAGAAAGGTGCGGCAGGAGGCTTTTGCCAGGGCGCAGATAGAGTTTAAAAAAACGGAACCGGGCGCTTATGAGAAGTGCCTGGATGGTGAAGAAAGGGTTCGTATTGCTTTGGCCCATAATGAAAATGATGTGGCGGAAACGTTGCTTCACAATCTTTGCCGTGGAACCGGGTTGAAAGGATTGGCATCTATTTTGCCAGTAAGAGACAGGCTTATTCGTCCGGTCCTGTGTTTGAATAAACAGGAAATAGTTGATTATTTAGCAGAAGAACAGATTCCATATGTAACAGACAGCACTAATCTTACAGATGATTACACCAGAAACAGGCTTCGCCATCAGGTTCTGCCTCTTCTTACGGAGCAGATCAATCCGGCAGCCATCCGGCATATGGCGGAGACCGCAGAGTTGGTAAGGGAAGCGGAGGAGTATCTTTCCCGTCAGGGAGCAGAGCTTATAAAGAAATATGGGGAGAGGCGTGACCAGGGGATTTTTCTCGCAGAAGCGTTGTGGAAAGAGGAGCCTGTGGCAGCCTCTTACGGAATCCTTCAGGTTTTTGAAGAACTGGCCGGGAAGCGTAAGGATTTCACAGCCGTTCATGTGAAAAATATAGAAAAGCTTGTTTCTCTTCAGGTTGGGCGTCGAATAAACCTGCCCTACGAGCTTATTGCTCTTAGAACTTATGGAGGGATTTTTTTGGGAAGGGCTAAGCCTCAGGAAAAATCAGAATTGTCCACAAATTTTGAAGAGTTGGGCTTCCGTTTAAAAATATTTTCCAATGAAGGCCAGAAGATTGAAGAAAAAACGTATACGAAATGGCTGGATTATGATAAAATAGAACAGGAACTGTCCATCCGGACCAGACAGCCGGGAGATTTTCTGATCGTGGATAGCAAGGGAAGCCGTAAACGGCTGAATCGTTATTTTATAGATCAGAAGATTCCATCAGAGGAACGAGATAGAATTTTGCTTCTGTGCACAGGCTGTGAGGTTTTATGGGTGGTGGGAGGCAGGATAAACGAGAATTATAAGATTACTCCCAGAACCAGGAGAATATTGGAAATACAATACCAAGGAGGAAAAGATAATCATGAGTGAAAGAATCAGAGTTTTACTGGATGAGGAAACTGTGGAGAAGCGCATCTGCGAAGTAGCGGCTCAGATCAGTGAAGAGTATAAGGGAAAAGAAATCCATATGATCTGCGTACTTAAAGGCGGCGTATTTTTCATGTGCGAGCTGGCAAAGAGAATCACAGTACCGGTAACTCTTGATTTCATGTCTGTATCCAGCTATGGAGATGATACGAAATCAAGTGGAGTTGTAAGGATTGTGAAGGATCTGGATCAGCCTCTTGAGGATAAAGAGGTTCTTGTAGTGGAGGATATTATTGATTCAGGAAGAACCTTAAGCTATCTGCTGGATGTTCTGAAGAGACGTAATCCAAACAGCGTAAGACTTTGTACGTTACTGGATAAACCAGATCGCAGAGTAGTAGAGGGTGTTGATGTGGATTATTGCTGCTTCAATATTCCAGATGAGTTTGTTGTGGGCTATGGTCTTGATTATGCCCAGAAATACAGAAATCTGCCATATATCGGAGTGGTGGAATTCGAATGAAAGGAGATTTATACAAGTGAATAAGCAGTCAGGCAGAATTGGCTTGTATCTTGTCCTGATCGTAGCTTTGGTTGCCGGTTATCTGTATCTGAATAATCAGGTGTCTGTTCAGAGCAATTACACTTATGGACAGCTGGAACAGGCAGCAGAGGACGGAAAGGTAACCAGCGCCACGATTCATCAGAACAGCGAGGTTCCAACAGGTTCTGTGATCGTGAACATAAGCGGTGAAGGACAGAAGCGTATTTATGTGGCAGATGTAAATGAGGCAGAAAAGCTTCTTCGTGAGAACGGGCTTGATCCTGCTGTTGAGGATGTGCCGAAGCAGAGTGTATTTATGAACTCTGTATTTCCTATGCTTCTTACCTGTGGTCTTATCATTTTCCTTATGCTGATGATGAGCCGTCAGATGTCTGGCGGTGGCGGCGGTACCAATGCCAAGATGATGAATTTTGGCAAAAGCAGGGCAAGAATGTCCATGCCGGATGATAAGAAGGTAACTTTTCAGAATGTAGCAGGACTGGAGGAAGAAAAGGAGGAACTGAAGGAGGTTGTAGACTTCCTTAAGGATCCTCAGAAATATACCAAGGTTGGAGCAAGAATCCCCAAGGGAGTCATCCTTGTAGGCCCTCCGGGAACCGGTAAGACGCTTCTTGCCAAGGCTGTTGCAGGAGAAGCAGGAGTTCCGTTTTTCTCAATTTCAGGTTCTGATTTTGTGGAAATGTTTGTTGGTGTAGGTGCATCCCGTGTAAGAGATCTTTTCGAAGAGGGAAAGCGACATGCCCCTTGTATTATTTTTATTGATGAGATCGATGCAGTTGCAAGGCAGCGAGGAACCGGTATGGGTGGCGGCCATGATGAAAGAGAGCAGACACTGAACCAGCTTCTCGTGGAGATGGATGGTTTCGGAGTAAATGAAGGAATCATTGTAATGGCAGCTACGAACCGTGTGGATATTCTGGATCCGGCCATTCTTCGTCCGGGACGCTTTGACCGCAAGGTGGGAGTTGGCCGTCCGGATATTAAGGGCAGAGAGGAAATCCTTCAGGTTCATGCCAAGGATAAACCTCTTGGAGAAGATGTGGACCTGAAACAAATCGCTCAGACTACAGCCGGATTTACAGGTGCTGATCTTGAGAACCTGATGAACGAGGCTGCAATTGCAGCTGCAAGAAAAGGTCATGTGTTTATCCGTCAGAAGGATATTAAGAACGCATTTATCAAAGTGGGGATTGGCGCAGAGAAGAAGAGCAAGGTAATCTCAGAGAAAGAGAAGAGAATTACGGCTTATCATGAGGCCGGTCATGCAATCCTGTTCCATGTATTGCCGGATATGGAGCCTGTTTATACGATTTCCATCATTCCTACAGGAATGGGAGCAGCAGGCTATACTATGCCTTTGCCTGAGAATGATGAGATGTTTAACACTAAGGGGAAAATGCTTCAGGATATTACGACGCTTCTTGGAGGCCGTGTAGCCGAAGAACTGATTTTTGGTGATATAACCACAGGTGCGTCTAATGATATTAAGAGGGCTACCAGTGAAGCCAGAGCTATGGTAACCAAGTATGGAATGTCAGACAAAATTGGTCTGGTTTCCTATGGGGATGATGACGATGAAGTATTTATCGGCAGGGATCTGGCACATACAAGAGGGTATAGTGAAGATATTGCCAAGGCAATTGACAGTGAGATCCACAGTATTATCGGAGACTGTCATGACAAAGCGAAGAAGATTATTTCAGAGCATATGGATGTTCTTCATGGCTGTGCGAAGCTTCTTCTCGAGAAGGAAAAAGTACATCGAGATGAGTTTGAAGCACTTTTTACAATGGAAAAACAGGGTGAAACTTCCGAAGGTATATAACATGCACAAAAAATAATGATGATTTTTGTGAAGTTTGTGCACACTTTTTGGTGGACACATGGTACTATATACATCGTAAAAACCCCCCAATACATTATATAGTTTTTGCTACACCCCATAAGAAGAAATACCTTCTCCAAAAAAGACAGCTTTTACCGGCTGTCTTTTTTACGTTAAGGGGATAGGCAATGGATTTTTGATGTTTACCGGTCTGATGAGGAATGGTAATTGGTGAAATCGTCGGTAAGATGGGCAGAAATTTGGAGAATAAGCCGAATTTTAGATGTTGTGGAAACACGGAATTTCAGTTAAAATAAAATCTAAGGCGTTAATGATATGAAAGAGGGATGTTATGGATTGTAATAATGCAGATATAATGAAGAAAATGCAATATATATTGAATATGAGACCGGTTTTAAATACAGAGGCATTGTTTAGCGATGGTTCTGATTATTACCGTTGTCCGTCAAATCCCAAAGCAGGAGAAAAAGTCCGCATCCGCTTCCGTACGAAGCGTAATAATGTAGATATGGTCTATCTTGTTTACGATGGAAAACGTCAGAAGATGGAACCATGTGCCCAATCAAATGGATTTGATTATTATGAAACTTCCATTATCATGGGAGAAGAAATCATCCGCTATCATTTTGAGATCATTTACGGATGGGTAACCTGTTATTATAACTATCAGGGTGTTTCCGTGAATCATGAGGAGCGTCTGGAGTTCGAAATCTATCCGGATTATGATACTCCGGAGTGGGCGAAGGGTGCTGTTATGTATCAGATTTTTGTGGATCGTTTCTGTAACGGAGACCCTACCAATGATGTGGAGGATCGTGAGTACTTTTATATTGGAGATATGACCTCCAGAGTAAGAGACTGGGGAAAGATTCCGGCAGTTATGGGTGTCCGTGAGTTTTATGGCGGGGATCTGCAGGGGATTATGGATAAGCTGGATTATCTTCAGGATCTGGGGATTGAGGTGCTTTATCTGAATCCTATTTTTGTTTCTCCAAGTAACCATAAGTATGATATTCAGGATTATGAGTATGTGGATCCTCATTATGGAAAAATTGCAGAAGATATGGAAGGCGGCCTTCTGAATGAGGGGGACAGGGAGAATGCCCATGCGCAGAAGTTTATTAAGCGTGTGACGGATAAGCGGAATCTGGAAGCCAGTAATGAATTGTTTGCCAGACTTGTGGAGGAAGTCCATAAGAGAGGCATGAAGGTGATACTGGATGGTGTGTTCAACCATTGTGGATCTTTTAACAAATGGATGGACAGAGAGCGGATTTATGAGAATCAGGAGGGATATCCGAAGGGAGCTTATATTTCAGCAGATAGTCCGTACAGATATTATTTTAATTTTTATGATGAAAACCGTTGGCCATATAATCCTACTTATGATGGATGGTGGACACATGATACTTTACCGAAGCTGAACTATGAGGCTTCCAGAGAACTTTATGACAAGATTCTGGAGGTAGGACGCAAGTGGGTATCTCCGCCCTATAATGTGGATGGCTGGAGATTAGATGTGGCTGCGGATCTTGGTCATAGCAATGAGTTTAACCATCAGTTCTGGAAAGATTTCCGAAAAGCTGTAAAAGAGGCAAATCCGAATGCGATTATTCTTGCAGAGCATTATGGAAATCCGGAGAAATGGCTTCAGGGCGATGAATGGGATACCGTTATGAACTATGATGCCTTTATGGAGCCATTGACTTGGTTCCTTACAGGAATGGAGAAGCACAGTGATGAGTGCAGGGATGATCTTTACGGAAACAGTGATGCTTTTATCGGAGCAATGAAGACTCATATGAAATCTCTTCATATGTCTGCTTTGTATACCTCCATGAATGAGCTGTCTAACCATGACCATTCCAGATTCCTGACAAGAACCAACCGCCGGGTTGGGCGGATTTCCTACGCAGGTGCTGAGGCTGCTTCCCAGAATGTCAATCCGGCAGTTATGCGTGAGGGTGTTGTAGTACAGATGACATGGCCGGGTGCGCCTACTGTTTATTATGGAGATGAGGCTGGTGTTTGTGGATTTACAGATCCGGATAACAGAAGGACCTATCCGTGGGGACATGAGGATCAGATGATGATTGCATTCCACAGGGATATGATCAGAATCCATAAGCAGTATAAGTTTCTTAACAATGGTTCCTTAGTGTTCCTTTGGAATGACTATCAGGGACTTTGCTTCGGAAGATTTTCCCATGATGAGAGAATGATCGTGATTCTGAATAACCGGAATGAGGATCGTGAAGTTGAGATTGAAGTGTGGAAGACCGGAATCAGCAGATTGAAGGATTCTGTACTGAAGAGAATTATGCTGTCTTATCGTGATGGCTATACGACAGAAGAATATGAGTATACGGCTAAGGCCGGTGTGATCAAGGTGCCAATGCCTGCATTTGGTGCTATGGTACTGTACCATAAATGTGAGAATCCGACTATTTTTGTAGAAGATTAAAATGTCGGGGCAAAAGCCCCGACATTTTATGATAAGTATGACAAAAAAATCCCGGGCAATATGCCCGGGATTTGAAGTAGTGGATGGAGAAGGATTCGAACCGATTTGGTGTATGACAGAAAAATTCCCGGACAATATGCCCGGGGGGGGGTGAAGTAGTGGATGGAGAAGGATTCGAACCGATTTGGTGTATGACAGAAAAATTCCCGGACATTATGCCCGGGAAGGTAGTGGATGGAGAAGGATTCGAACCTTCGAAGGCATCGCCAGCAGATTTACAGTCTGTCCCCTTTGGCCACTCGGGAATCCATCCATGAACGAGTCCCATTATATACAATAGAGACAATTTTTGCAAGATGTTTTTTCAGTTTTTTTGCTGCTTTTTTGTGAAAGAAGTGAAAAAAACAATCAACAACTCATTTTTTTTTCAAAGAGGTAGACGAATGCGGAAAAATCTGCTAAACTACAGACAATGGAAATAGTTAAGGTGTTTCCAAAGATAGGAGGAATTTTATCATGTATGAGTTAGTTAATGCAACAGAAATGCTGAAAAAAGCAAAAGCTGGACATTATGCAGTTGGCCAGTTCAATATCAACAACCTTGAGTGGACAAAGGCTATCCTGCTTACAGCACAGGAACTGAACTCCCCGGTTATCCTGGGTGTTTCCGAAGGTGCTGGTAAGTACATGGCTGGTTATAAGACCGTTGTTGGAATGGTTAAAGGTATGATGGAAGAACTGAAGATTACAGTTCCGGTTGCACTTCACCTGGATCACGGCTCCTATGAAGGATGTCTGAAATGTGTTGAGGCTGGATTCTCATCCATTATGTTTGACGGTTCTCATTATCCGATCGACGAGAACGTTGCTAAGACTAAAGAACTGGTTAAGATCACAAGAGAGCATGGAATGTCCTTAGAGGCAGAGGTTGGCTCTATTGGTGGTGAGGAAGATGGCGTTATCGGTATGGGCGAGTGCGCTGATCCTAAGGAATGCAAGATGGTCGCTGATCTTGGTATTGATTTCCTGGCAGCTGGTATCGGTAACATCCATGGTAAATATCCGGCTAACTGGAAGGGCTTAAGCTTTGAGACTCTGGATGCGATCCAGCAGCTTACAGGCGATATGCCGTTAGTACTTCACGGTGGTACAGGTATTCCTACAGATATGATCAAGAAAGCTATTGACCTTGGCGTTTCTAAGATCAACGTAAATACAGAGTGCCAGCTTTCTTTCGCAGCAGCTACACGTAAATACATTGAGGAAGGCAAAGATCAGCAGGGTAAAGGATATGACCCACGTAAGCTTCTTGCACCTGGCTTCGATGCAATTAAGGCTACTGTTAAAGAGAAAATGGAAATCTTCGGATCCGTTGGAAAAGCCTGAATATGATTTTTTCGCATATGCGGAATGCGAGAGGGGACTGCCTTTTGGTGGTCCTCTTTTTGTTCTTTATTCACTCTCTGAAAAAATGAACATATTTCTTGAATTTTTATCATGGTTTTTTAACATAAAAATATGTATTATAAAAACAGCTTAAGAAAATGGTTCTTAAAGAAAAGGAGAGCAAAAATTATGAAGATGAGAAAAATCGCAGCAATGGGACTTAGCGCAGTTATGGCAGTTTCCATGGTACCGGCATTACCGGTTATGGCTGATGACGCAGCAGGAAAGGTTTACTACTTAAACTTCAAACCAGAGCAGGATGAAGCATGGCAGAACCTGGCAGCAAAATATACAGAAGA
>CAKRRG010000031.1 GCA_934394545.1 uncultured Blautia sp. | reverse complement strand
GAAACGGTAGCAGCATTTATTGCAAGTGGCAACAGTACCGGATGGAAAGTAAATCTTCCTAAAAATGTTATAAATAACAAGGCATCTTTATCGGCTCACGATTCGACTTCTGTGGATGGTCACTATGAGTATACATCCGGCGAAACATGGAAAGCTGCCAAGGACACAACAGGATTGCAAAAAGAGGATGTCCGGGCTTACATGAGAAATGCTTATTATCAGATCCAGAATGATATTGATTTATCAAATTCATTTTATGGTTTGGGCGGTTCGAATCCTGATAGCAATACGTTCAGTGGAGTAATTGTCGGTAAAAAGGCGGAGGATGGTTCCTGCCCGAAGATTTATATTACCGCACAGGGAACAACGAAGACATTCGGTGGACTGATTGCATTTAGCCAGGGAAGTGTAGTAAAAGACCTGGTTCTGGAGTTTGGTGGAAGAACCGCAAATGATAGTGAGAATGAGACTGCTGGTCAGACAACAGGAGTCTCTGAAAGCTGTAGTCCAATGAAAATCACGATTGAAGCACAGACAGCGAGTCAGGAACGTGATAAACAGTCCTTCTTTGGAGGTGTCATTGGCTATATTGTTGGTGGAGATAACATCATCGACAATGTAGAGCTAAATGGACTTACAGCAGATAAAATAAAAGTAAGCCAAGGCGAGGGTAATGAAAATCTTGTTGACATCGGTGGTTATGTGGGACTGATCGGAGGAAATCTGGAATCAGGTGGCGGAGTTATCTTTCGAAATATTACAGGCTCTGGTTTGAGCGAGTATAGCACTGCTGATAATTTCTACTATCGCAATCCTTTTGTAGGTCGTGTGCTGGATGGATATGCATGCTCAGAAGGAAAAAAGCTGGAGAATACGGACAAGAACTATTCAATTCCACAACTTACTGAAAACGATAAAGTGACAGTTACGTCATCAGAGATCAACATTGCTTCTGAACAGCAGCTATGGGTATTATCTGCCATTGTAAATTCCGGTGCCGGTGGAGGCAGCGGAAATGAGGGGACTATCACATATAACAACGATGCTTACCTGTATGGACGAAGCAGAACTGGTAATTATGCGGACGTGGGAAAATCGGTGCTAGACAGCGGAGACAAAACAGATAATAAGTACTGGGGTGGTGTTAATGATAAGCTGACGACCGGACAGGTATCTTACCTTGTAAGCCAATATGCTTCTTCAAAAAATGCTGCAAAGATTAGTGCTACTCCCGGCAAAACAGTGCCGGCGTATAAAGTGATCTTTTATGCTGACTGCGATATGCGCAAGTATGGAAACGGTTTCCGTGGAATTGGTACGACATATCAGGATAATAACACGAAAACTAATAACATACCGGATATTCTGAAGAGATGTATAAAGACAAAAGGAACGGTGGGTGACAATGGTACACAGAACCGTACAATCACACTTGCCAGAAATGTAAAGGAATACGCTTCCGAAGGAAATGGTGGCTGGTGGGCACAGGGAATCGGCTTGTTTCCGGTTATCAATATCAGTGATACAACTACGGTGAAATATCTGACCATTTCAGGTACCGCCTGTATTTCCTATCAGGATGACAGAACAGAGAAAAGCCATGTTTATATAGGGGAAGCATCTGCCGGTGGTTTCGCTGGAATGACAGCAAACGGAAGCAATAGCAATAATCAGATAGTGACATTTCAAAATGTCAAAGCAGAGAATCTGACCGTAACCGGATCAAAATACAGCGGTGGATTTTATGGAGTTATCGGAAAGTCCAGTAGAACGAGTGCTACTGGATTGACTGAGGTAAGTTCTGTAGTAGGACCCTATACATTTAGCAACTGCGCCTATGACAAGATCAAAGTGGAAGGTGGCTATTCTGCGGGCGGATTTGTTGGAACGTACAGAAATGATAGCAAAGCAATGACAGTTTCCGGAACGACAGCGTTATCTGGTTCAGACATTGGCTGGGTAAACGATGCATGCCTGGAGATGTATACTGTTAATAAGAGTCAACCTAATGAAGTTACGGCAAAAGATAATGCAAAAATGAAGGGCTACAGTGGTGGCGGTGGAATTGTTGGATATTATTATGGTGGCAATATGACTGTAAATAATGTTACAGTTCAGAGCCTTCGTATTTACGGTCCGCGATTCGCTTTTAACTGCAACTATGGACTGGGAGGGATTGTTGGCTCATATACAAATACAAGCATCTTGAACGTCGATAATGTTAAAATAGAGGATACGGTTGTTGAAGTAGATTTAAGTATGTCGTATAGTAGCCCCTATAAAAATCTACTAAATTATTATCTGACGCCTACCTGTGGTCTGGTAGCCGGATATTCATCAAGTAAAACAACTGCAAATAACATCACTGTTAATCGTTGCGCTGTGTTAAATGCCGGCTGCGGTGGTGGTATTATTGGAAATAACCAGAATCAGCCATCTGAATTAAAGAATACTACCATCTCAAATCTGGACATTTATTCACAGGGTGCTGCATCCTATTCCGGTTCACCTAGAATCGGAGGAGTGATTGGAAGCAGTGTAAAGGATATAACAGTAACAAATTTAACAATGACAAACGTCAATGTTATCTCGGACGGAGTAACAGGTCTGGTACTTGGACAGGCATATAATAATAGTCAATTGACAGTTAAGAATTTTATAAATAAGAACTGTAACGTTGCGGTAACACAGTTGAATGGAAACTATCTTCTTAGCAGTGATAATGATCCAAATACTAACATAAATGCATCGGCAAAAGACGGCAAAGTAGTTGGTGCAGCAGGTATGCTCCTTGGAGCAAATAAGGAGGGTAGTGCTATCTTAATGTCTGATGAGAAAATATTAGGTTATAATATTTCCGCAGAAAATCTGACGTTAGGTGTTTATTGTAGCGAAAAAGCAAATTTAAAATATACGTATGAATATAATAACGAATCGACTGGTAATAAGATATATTCTGGTAAATTCACAAGTAATGGTAAGGAAATTTCTGATTTTAAAACTGTAATTGGCCTTAATGATGAAAAAACAAAACAGAATATATCATATTCTTCTGTCTCTATGACGGATAGTAAACAATATCGTAATGGTTATCTAGGAGTAATCGTGGGGGCAAAGGCAGATCCGACCGATTCGACCAAGCTAAGCCCAATTCAAATTGTAGGTTTGTCTCTCAAAGGCGGAAATTATCCATATGAGCTAAATGGAAATGGTGATGCGACGTTTGTGACAAAATCGATTCTAAACAACAATATTCAATACGCGGGAAACACAAACAAAGATAATTATGTAATTTTTGCGGATTATCTTAACAGCAGCTTCTCGACAGATAATGAGATTAAGACGATTCCATCCGTTGTCACCAATCCTGTATCCAACCTTACAGTGTATCCTTCAGATGAGGCAGGAAACGCTCTGACCAGTGATGGAGTATCTGATTCTGCAAAAGAAAAGATTGTTTCAGATTTAACGGACAGTGCCACGCAGACGCCATATCAGAAGCGGTATAACCGTGTGAAATATAATAAAAATAACACACTTGCCAATGTGGCTAAAAAGTTTGATCCTCAAAACGGCGATTACAAGAGTCGGATGTCCACATACTTTACAGCGAGTGAAAGCAAAAACGAAGATTATGTAGGAGTGGATGATTTCGGAGTTCTGGTGATCGATACATCTAAAAGCTCAGAAATTACTCAGATGATCCATGAGTATATTTCTGTATTAACAAACTGTGATCAGACAGGAATCAGCTCTGCAACTGCAGATAAAGCACAGTATACCTCTATGACGGCATCCACTTATCAGTGGAATGGTAATAAGTTTATTGAAACGGACGCTTCACTGATCGTTGACAAAGATGGTTCTGTTTCTGTCAAGGCCGGAGCTCACGACAACCAGAAGGATCAGTTTACGGTATTGGATGTGTATTACACAAATCCGAGTGATCCAAGTAATACAAAAGAAGGCTATCATCTGTATATTCCGGTTGTGGTAAAGAAAATTCTCCAGACAGAGTTTTCCATTAAGATGCTTAACGGCAGCAGTGCATATGATTCCGCTTACACCACAAATGCCGCGATTTTAGCAAATTATAAGGGAGATTTTACGGCACAGCTGACATATTCTTATATCTGGACAGCAGATGAATGGAATGCGAATATTGCTGCAGGCACGAATTTCCTATGGAGTTACGATAAGCAGGTGAAGCTTGGAGATGCAAAAGGATCACTTGAAAATGAATCAACCAGATATACGCTGATAGATATGAACCGGCGGGAAGCAGGTAGCACGTTCTTTACTGGAAATGGAACTGCACTGGAAAGTACAGAGAATAAATCGGATGCGGTTTTGAAGTTTAATAATCTTGAGGATTCTTCGAAGAATAAGTACTCATCGGTATATCTTTCGGATATGCTTCCGCTGAAAGTGGATGATAAAGCTTCAAATGGTACAATGAAAAAAGTTTCATCCAGAGAAAATGCGACAATTAGAATCTGGAATGGTAAAGAGTATGACTATTATGCTCCAAAGAGTTCTGATGATCCGGCAGATACAAAGTATTACACACTGGTTATTGACGGAAAAACCGGAACAGATGAAGTAAAGGTAAGTGAAGTATATTACCTTACAGTAAATTGTCAGGAAGGTTCCGGAGTCATCACACAGAATGCAACACTGGGGCTTGACAAAATGACAAGTTCAGATCCATCTGCATTGCCTTCAAGAAAGCGGGGAGAAACTCAGAACACGTATACGCTTGGAGATTTCTATAAGGTAAGTGATGTGTCCATTACACCGGAAGGAAAGGATAAAACTACTATTGTCAAAAGTGGAACAAATGATGCAATTGATCTGCTTCTGAAAGCAAAGGTTGAGGTTCCGGACGAATATAAGAGTCAATTCGAAACCTATGCCAAGAATGATCCGGTTTATTTCCGGTTTGCGGTTCGAATGCATAATACAAGCCAGGACGATACAGGAACAGATCAGATTCTGACGCAGGATATCAGGGTATCTTCGGTAAAACTTGGTGAGAATACACTTGGGGAGCAGGATTATACATATGAGGTTTCTAATGGAGTACTGTATTTTACTGTGAAAAACAAAAAAGGTGTTGATTTCTCAAATGTGAATATAGAAGCACAGCTGAGATTAAACTATGCAGGAGAGATGGATGCCCAGTTCCCTATGAGAAAGGGGAATGATTCAACATCCGGAATTTCATTTTCGGTGAATGCGGCAATTGCCTACAGTGAAAACAGTCTTGACGGAAGTTTAATGAATGGTTCCAATGAAAACAGTCAAAAATTCTATCGCGAAACGATAAATTCTGTACGAATAAATTATTATGCATATGACACCGTATCAAAGGATGGAAATGTAAGCCAGCTTGGTATTAATGGAAAAGAGGTGGCGGATAAAGGTGGAGTCACCATTACGACACAGGGGATTTATAATGCGACAGATGTGGCAGGACTGAACACGACAGATGCAGAGAATGAATCGTATCCTTATTATCTGATAGGAAGCCTGCAATTGCAGAAGAAAGACAACCGTGAAGACAACAGTGGTAAATATACGGATGTGAATATGTCAGATTACATCACATCAATTACATCAGAAAGTGTAAATAAAGGAAGCTCAGAAAATTCTGACCAAAAGTATAAGTTTGAGATACCATTGACATCCGCGCAGGTACAAAATCTTGCCACGGAACCGCTTAAGATTGATTTCTCTTATTTTGTCAAGTCAGATAAAGCACTTGAAGAGTTAGGTGCTCAGGCTCAATATGCCAACTATAAGGTGATACTGACAGCGCATCTTGCGAACAAGTCTAAGACAGCTTTAGTAGAGGATGTATCAGATTACCTGATCTACACCAATGCAAAATTTTATAATGGCATTATTTCCACAAGAGACTTTGATCAAAAGTGATAGATCCCGACATTGTATTTTCGTAGCCGCTTCTTGCAAAAACCATCAAAAAGTGCTATCATCATCGTAATTATCAAGTTTTAGGAGTTGAATGACAGTGAAAAGAAAGACAGTTCTTCAATTTGGAGTGGCTTTATTGTCCATTGGTATTGCTGCCATACCTGGGGGAAGCAGGATTTCGGATAAGGTGGTTTTTGCTGAGGAGTTATCAGCTTTTGAAAGTGATGACGGGTTCACATCTGCAGCGCCAGAAGATGCTGCAGGTCAGAGCAGTACAGAGGATTTCACTACGTCGGAACCAGAGAATAATGCTGAAAATACTGGAGAGATACAGACTGAAAAAGAAGAAAAACAGACCATTATTCTTCCTCAGGCGAGCATAAGCATGTCATCTTCGGATTTTTTGCCTGTTCAGGAAACAGAGAATATTCATTCTCTGAACCTGTATGACAATTTGTACTTACTTCATATAGTAAGCGATTCCCTCACTTCCTATACTTTTAATTTTAATCAGTCCCTTAAAGAGCAAGATGTAGCATTGTATCACTTTAATGCTCAAAATAATACAGTGGATTCTGAACCTGTTCAGGATATGCTGCAGCTGACAGAAAACGGTAGTGCCCTTTACATGGAGCTGAATTCGTCTTCGGATTATATTCTTGTAATCAGTAATGGAACCGATTATCCGGAACTTTCATATACATTGAAATGTACGAAGGATAACCTGCCGAAGAAAGAGGAATCTGTACAGACAGGAGAGAAGGAGTCAACATCTGAAGATAACACGGTATCGGACCAGGAACCTACAAATGACTGTGAGACCGTAAGCGAAGCGCTAACCCTTTCATCTATTGCCTTAAATATTGATCCAGATGCGGAAACGATCCCAGTTGAATTTTTAGACTATGTGAATGATCTTGATATATATTCTGTAATGCTCGTATACGCGGATGGTACAGAGAAAGTATTGGATCAAACAGATACCTGTTATGATTTTTCTGCCAGCTTTGAAGATTCCAGTGATACGGAAGGGATTGTACACCGGACTTATCATATTACAGTAAATGATAATTCTACGGGAATGGTATACAATGCTGAGGGAAGCATTGATTTTGGAAAAAATGACCCCATTGAGATAAAAACAGAAGAAATGACTTCTGTAATACTTGAAAACCAGAAGAAGTGGGTCATGGTCCGGTCGGTTCCTGGCATCACAGGTCGTTACGCCATGAACTGTGATAAAGCGATTGCTGCCATATATTATGGTGCTGATGGCGAAGAAGCTGTTTGTGCAGAAAATAATTTTGAACTGCAGCAGGGAATTACATATAACTTTTTAATTAAACTGAATTAACTTAACTTAGAAACCGCTGTCTTGTACAGCGGTTTTTAATTGATACAAGCATACTCTTTTTCTTATCTGTTTTCTTGAAAATCTCCTCTGGAACTGTTATAATAAAACCTACGAATTTACGGAAAAGGTAAAATATGTCAAATAAAGTAGAAATCACTAGACCAAAAGATACAAATTTATCTTCAACCGAGATTACGCCGACCATGGACAGCAGGGTATCCCGCGAGAAGTCTCGTCAGCTTAAGCGGCGGTTCGCGACTGCTATTATCGCGTTATTTTTGACTTTTCTTGCAGTAGCATCCGCTACTTATGCCTGGTATATCTATAATACCAGCCGTCATACCACCAATGTACGTATGGCGGCCGGTGCAAGTGTGAATCTTCAGATCAGCAATGCTTATAATGGGACTTACGGTTCCGCAGCAGTTCTGGATAGCTTCGCGGGACAGCTGGTACCGGTGTCTACGAACCGGATCACCGGCGGCTTTCAGAAGGTGCTTGGCTTCACGGAAGGCAATAGCCAGTCTGGTCTTGTTGCCAGTATTTTCGGATCGGGAGAGCAGACAGATTATTATCATACCAGTTTGTTCCTTCGGACAAATGGTTCCTCTACCGATATTTATGTTTCTAACATCGGCTATGAAGACAGTGATGAAGCGAATCCGATTTCTTCTGCAATCCGTGTCGGCCTGGTGGTTCATCAGCCAGGACAGAATCAGTCCGTAGCTGGGGAATATATTTTTGAGATCAGTGATAAGAAAAATCCGGAAGCGGATTACAATACTGCAACAGGCAAGGAAGGATATGTTCTTAACAGTTCCAGCACGGATGGAAGTACAATATCCTTTTCCCCATATACATCAGCTTCCTACTGTGAATACGATCAGAGTACAGGAGCCGTTACGCTGAAAAATAATTCTCTGAAGCTGTGTAACATTTCCGGAGCTGAAGATGGAACCGTCGGAACTCCGGTGGAGATTGAAATCTATATCTGGCTGGAAGGCTGTGATGAGGATTGCACACTTAATCTTTGCAGCCAGACATTACGAAATCTTGCAGTTTCTTTTGCAGGAGTAACAGAGTAATCATACAAAAGAAAAAACAGGAAGGTGATCCCCGTGAGCGATGATATTAAAAATTTAAAAAAATCCTTTCATTTATCTGTTTTGTGGATTCTTTTGCTTATTGCAGTATTTACAGGTTCCACTTATTCATGGTTTTCTCTTACAGGGCTTTCTTCCACAAATGTAACACCTATGGCTGGAACCATTGGTACAGGAGACACGGTTCTCCTTATTTCTTCCAGCTACAGCGGCCCCTTTGAAAAAAGCTGTGATCTGATCCTTTCTGGAAATCCGTCTTCTCTGAAGCCTGTTTCCACAGCAGATCTGGAGCACTTTTATAAAGGAACTGTCCAGAATAAAGAGGGAATTACCCTTCTTTATACAAGTGCAGATTCCAGGGTAAATCAGGATGCATTTCATGGCACCGTGTATCTGCAGTGCCAGAATGCATCTTGTAATGTATATTTTGATAAAGAAAAGCTGCATCTTGGAAGTGATGGACAGGCGTTGGCAGCTATGCGGCTTGGACTGAAAATCACTACCGTAAAAGGAACTCAGAAACTGATTTTTAAGCTGGATGCTCTTGGCTCCACCGGCAGTGCACAGACCAAAAGAACCATAGCACGAAGTCAGGCAGTTGTTTCTTCTGTGTCTTCAGAAGGAGAGCCATCTTATACAGATGATTCGTCTGTAAATATTTCAGATTATATGGCGCAGGCGGGAGCAAATGAAAATGAATACAATGCGGGAAACCAGTCGCTGATGACCTTGGAGAAGGATGAAGTGGCCACCGTGGAATATTGGCTGTATCTGGAGGGCTGTGACGAGCAGTGCTACGATCCGGTACAGAACAAATCATCAGAGATCCAGCTTGCCTTTGCCGGCGTGGATGCAGAACAGAAGTAAAAGGGCTGTTTCTCACAATCTGGTGTGGGGAAGGAGAGAATGGATGAAACATACTTTCAGGACATGGTTTCTGGGAATTACTACAATTTTTGCAATTCTGGCGCTTAGTGTAGCTACGTTTGCATGGTTCACTTCCAACCGTGCAGTATCTACAAGCACAGCTACGGCCAGAACAGGGGAGGAGACGCTGGAGCTTCAGCTAAGTGCTTCGGGAGGCAGCAATTTTCAAAGCACGGAAACCGTTGCGATCACCCAGGTCAATCAGGCATCTGCCACGTCCCTGATGCCAGTCTCTACTGTGAACCTGGAGGATTTTGTATATTCTGCCGGAACAGTGGATGGAATGGCTTCTTCTTTTTTACCGGTAGAAAATGAACAATATTATTATCATGGCAGGATTTATTTACGGGCTCTTGGAAGCGGCTGGTCAGATAATACGACGGTAAATCTTTATTTAGACCAGAGTGAGGGGCTTCTGGGACAGGCTTCTGACGGCAATCTGCTTACAGCTGCCAGACTTGGACTGGTATTTGACGATAATACCGCATCCGGGGTGATACTTAGGCTTACAGAGGATCAGAGTGCCCAGAGCCAGCAGGTTTATAACACCGTAATAAATGGACAGACTCTTGGCAGCGATCAGGTTTTGAAGTATCAGAATGGGACGGTAAGTGCAGCTTCTGACCCAAGTGTGGCAGTGGCAGATTACACCGTTTCTTTTACAAATGACGGTATTACACTTCCAGGTAAGGCGCTTTTGAACATGAAACTGAATCAGATTTATACATTAGATCTTTATTTCTATCTGGAGGGATGTGATCCAGACTGTTCAGAGGGAATCAGCCACAATATGGCAGATATCCATCTTGCCTTTTTCGGGGCATTGAACCAGGGGGAGGCTGACCGATGAAGAAAAAGAAAAAGATACGAAATCAGCTGTATACATCTGTTTTGCTGGTGCTTATGGCGCTGGTTGCAGTGACGGCAGCAACTGTGGCCTGGTTTTCCATTGCGGATAATACGAAGGTCAGGTCTATGAGCCTTGATATTATGACAGATGTGGATCTGCGTATGGATCTGGATGCACATTCTTCCATCGAGCAGTATGTGAAAACGTTGTCATTTGAATCGATTGCAGCAAGGATTCAGCAGGAAAAAGGATTTTCTGTGCAGGAAACCCCTTTGAAGCCGGTAACGACTACAGACTGCAATATCTTTTCTTTTGAAAATGGAAGTACGGTAGAATCCACAAGTGGTTCTTATCTGGAATTTACCCTTCATTTCATGGCAGAAAAAGATATGGTCGTCCATTTAACCAGTGCAAACAGCAGTGATACAGCAGAAGACGGAACACTGGTTTCATCAGGAAACAGTCAGCTGCCACAGGCTATGCGGATTTCATTTTCCACAGATAACCAGAACTGGGTATATGATCCTGGTATGGGAGATTCCCTCCAAAATAGCGGAAACCTTCGCAGCTTTGGCCTGAATTCTCCATCTCAGATGCGGATTTCTGATAATAATGCCCTGTTTTCCCTGAAACAGGGACAGGATAAGGCTGTCGTGGTACATATATGGATGGAAGGTACCGATGAAGGGTGTACGGATGAGCTGCAGTCAGCAGATTATTCCATAAGGCTGCGGTTCACTGGCACAGATGAAGAAGGAAATACGTTCTCCGGACAATAGTTGCTATTGACCAGAGAGTGACTTCGTAATAAAATAAAACTATATTTTTTCTTTAAGAGGAGAAGACAAATGAAAGTATTAAAACGTATTGGGACTATTGTGATCAGTGTACTATTGTGGGCGGTTATTCTGGTAGCTGCACTGTATGCATTTACCACCATGGCTTCAAGAGATAATCAGAATGTAGCGAACCTTTTTGGATATACACCGCTTACGGTTCAGTCTGATTCTATGGCACCAACTTTTCGTTCCGGGGACCTGATCTTTATCCGTACCTGTGATCCTTCCACTTTGAAGGAAGGAGATATTATTTGTTTCCATACCATTATTGATAATGAATATGCACTGAATACGCACCGCATTCAGAGTATTGAGACGGTAGGGGATGCAAGAAGTTATACCACCATCGGTGATAATAATAACGGGATTGCAGACCAGCATGTGATTTCAGATGGGGATATAGTAGGAAAATACATTGGTCATGTTACAGGTCTGGGCAAGGTGATGGATTTTCTTTCAAGCAGTATGGGATTTCTGATCGTGATCGTACTTCCGATGCTTTTATTCTTTGTATATCAGATTTATCATCTGATCATGATCAGTATCAGCCTGAAACGTGCAATGGCTGTTGAAGCTGCCAAAGAAGAGGAAGCTGCGAAAATGGCATTAAGAGAAGCAGATCAGAAAGAACAGGCCCAGGCCGAGAAAGCGAAGAGTGAAGCGGAGGCAGCACTTGAAGAGGCCAGACGTATGCGCGAGGAAGCGGAGGCACTTCGTGAAAAAGCACGTGAAGAACTTGAGAAGGCGAAGAAGAATGACCCGAATGGGGAGGTATAAGTACCGTGAGTGAATTTCTGAAGTTTGCCTATGAGCTTTTGTCCCAGGTTGTTTATAACATTGTGACCTGGTTAGCTGCTTCTTTGAAACTGTTTATTACAGGCTGGGCAGAGTATTTTTTGATTTTCCGTACATATTTTCCAACATTGGGGATATTTGCCAGGATATTATCTGTTTTGCTGATGATTATTTTATTAGTAATCCCGATCCTTCTGATCGTAATTCTGGTGCGTCATATGATATTGCGTCATCAGCTGAAGACAGATAAGACAGATAATGCCGCCTTGTATAAAGAGATTGGACGTCTGAATAAGCAGGTACTTTCTCTGATGGAGGAGAAGAACAGTATTCTTGCCCTTAAGGTAAATGCAATGGGCGGTACGAAGCGCATTCCATATGTTGGTGCGTCCGCACTTACGGATGATGTGATTCCTACTGTTGGCGAAGTCACAAGCGGAAAAGGTCTGGCAGAGACTGCCGCTGCTGCAGCGGGTAATGCTGCAGCCGGAGCTTTTGTTTCTGCTGTTGAGAGCGGAGCAGGTGTTGGGGCAGGAGTACCTTCTGCTGCAGCAGGTGCACCGGTTATAAATGCGGTGATTTCGGAGACGAAAACGGCAAACCCGGTTCACCGTTTTCCCAAGCTTACACTTGTGGATGAGAAATATGCACATTATAAGCTCCCGGATTTTGATAATGAGATCACGTTGGAGCAGTTTACAGAGAATTACCGGCTTTTCGCAGCGAGTCAGCTCCACCTGTATTATACACCGGAGATTGTCCGCAGATTTGTTGCCGGCATGGCAGCCAGTAAATTGCTGATCCTGGAAGGTATTTCCGGTACAGGTAAGACCAGTCTTCCTTATTCATTCAGCCGTTATCTTTACAATCCTGCTACCATCGTTTCTGTTCAGCCTTCTTACCGTGACAGAAGTGAGCTGTTGGGATATTTTAATGAGTTTTCAAAGCGGTTTAATGAGACAGAGTTCCTGAGAGCTTTATATGAAGCCAACTACTGTGAACAACCTACCCTGATCGTATTGGATGAGATGAACCTTGCCCGTATTGAGTATTATTTTGCAGAGATGCTTTCTGTACTTGAGATGCCGAGTAAGGACGAGTGGGTACTGGACCTGGTACCTACTGCATGGGATGGGGATCCGGTGAAAATGGATGGAGGAAAGATCCATGTCTCTGATGCCACCTGGTTTATTGGTACTGCGAATAATGATGATTCTACCTTTACGGTTACAGATAAAGTATATGACCGTGCTATGCCCATTGAGTTGAATGAGCGCGCAGATGAGTTTGAGTGTGAACCGCAGCCAGCTTGTTATGTTACGGCCGAGCATCTGGAATATCTTTTCCATAAGGCAAAAGTAGAACATCCTATCAGTGAGGAGCTTCTGGATAAGATGCAGAAGCTGGATAGTTATTTGGCTACTCGTTTTAAACTCTCTTTTGGTAACCGTATTATGAAGCAGATGTACGACTTCATTCCTGTTTATGTTGCCTGCGGCGGCACCGAGCTTGATGGCATGGACTATATTGTAGCCCGTAAGGTATTGAAGAAATTCGAAAGCATGAATGTAAATTTTGTACGGGATGAAATTACAGGTCTGATTAATTATATCGAAAAGACATTTGGAAAAGTTGGAATGGAAGACAGTAAGTCTTACCTTAGAAGAATCCAGAATCTGTATTAAAAATGATGATACCAGGGTCAAAAAACATTTTGACCCTGATACTATTTTAAAGTAAGGAGAACGAACATGGCGAATACCATAGGTGATCTGTATGCCAAATATACCAGCCAGGTAGGAGAGACTCTGGAAGAGGACCGGTATTTTCAATATTTGTTTGAAATGGTTCAGGCCGGAGAGAATACCTTACAGCAGAAGAACCGGATTCTTCATAAAGTTGTAGATGAACAGTGGCTTACAGTTGTGGAACAGGGAATTGAGTCCATTTTTAACATTGTAGATAAGCCAAGAAGATTTATCGCTACAGCAGAGGAAGTTGTGCCGGTAGCCCTTGCAAAAAAAATAACAGCGGATAGTGTACGGCATCTCAGTCAGAATACCCAGTTTATTGCGTCAAATGAACATGGTGATATTCAGCCCACACATATTCTTAATGTTACAACAGAAGAAAGTTATGATTTATATGAGAATCGTTTCGTATATCATCTGATCCAGCGTCTGTTTGCTTTTGTTGATAAGCGTACAGATGTAATCTTCTGGTCAACAGGAGATGAAACATGCAATACTATGAGCATGGAGAGCAAGGTAGACGATGCGTATGAGGAAATCTCTTACAAAATAGAGATGACCATTAAAAACCGCCAGAGTTTTGTTGAAAATGACAGCGACAATATGGATGTCTTCAAAAGGATCGACCGTGTGCGCAGGATGGCGAGGACTTTAAGAACCAGTCCTTTTTGTGATATTATGAATGGCTGTTCTAAGGTACATAGTCCAATCCAGCGTACAAACCTTATGATGAAGGATCCTGATTATCGTACCTGTTATAAGCTTTGGCAGTTTATTGAGAGTTATGATGAAGTGGGATACACCATTGAAGAACGGGATTCTGCTCTGGAATTTGATGAAGAGTATCTGCTCCAGATGTATACAAATTTGATTACGAATTATACTGTATTCAAAAGTCTTCTTGAGTCGGATCCGAGAAAGATGTCAGAAATAGCCACCAAACATCCAGATCCGGTGAAGCCGAAATTCATTAAGGAAATAAAAGAGGAGATTGTAGAGGATTACAATATTCCGGATGTAGAAGTACGCAAAGTCATTATTGAGGAAGTGACCCAGGCACAGTTGGATGCAGAGGCAGCATTGGAGCAGGAGAAAGCCCATTCCAGGGATCTGGAAGCTGAGAAATCCCAATTGGAGGATTCTCTGAATGATCTTCAATGGCAGATGCAGTCTCTTATGGATCAGCTGGATGCATTGGAAGCTGAGAAGTCCCAGCTGGAAGAACAAAAATCCCAGCTGGAAGCTCAGAAAACCACTCTTGAGATTCAGCTGGAAGATAGCAGGGAGAATCTGAAAGAAGCCCAGTCCGTTCAGGAAGAAATCCGCAAGGCATTAAAAGAGGCAGAGGAGAGGAAAACTGAAGCTGACCGGTTGGTAAGTGCAGCCAGGGCAGAGGCGGAAGAAAAAGTCCGTCAGGCAAAAAGCCAGGCTGCGAAGGAACTGGCAGCGGCCAGAAATAAAGCCCGGACAGATATTTCTGATACGCAGAAGAAAGCAGATCAGGCGGTACGGGCAGCGCAGCAGGATGCAAGAAATAAAGTAGATTCCGCACAGAAGAAAGCGCAGAGAGATGTGGAAAGGATTAAGAAGCAGTCTCAGGAAGCTCTTGAGGAAGTGAAGAAACAGCTTGACGCAGCATTGAATGAGAAGGATAAGGCTCTTGCAAAGATGCAGTCAAATACATTGTCCCATTATATTGTAAATGTACTGCAGGAGCGCCGTGATCGTAAAGCCAAAGAGGACGACAAGTAACAGATGATCAAAAAATTCGTATATGGTATAATAAATACAATTTCAGTTTTAATCATTGCAGCAGCTATTTTCGTGCTGATCATGGTTTTGCTGACGAAGCCTGGGAAGGCACCAAGTATAGTTGGTTTTACCTTATTTAGGATCACCACAGGGAGTATGGCTCCTACTTATGAGATAGACAGCATGATTGTTGTGAAAGAGACGGAGCCGTCTGAGATCCAGGAAGGCGATGTGATTTCCTTCTACTCTTCAGATCCGGCTTTGGATGGAGCGGTGAATACACATCGTGTGGTGGAAATTGAACAAGATGGAGACCAGTATATTTATACAACCAAGGGAGACGGAAATAATGTTGCTGATCCATATAAAGTCAAATCAGAATATCTTATTGGGAAAGTGATCTGGTCGTCTAATCTTTTGGGAAAGATTTCCAGACTGGCTTCAAATCCTCTTATCTTTATTCCTGTTATATTGGTGCCTCTGGCTGTTATTCTGTTGACAAATTTTGTACAGACCATATCCCTTGCGCGAAAAATTGCAAAGGAAGAGGAAGAGACTGCGATTAGAGAGGCTATCAGGCAGCTGAGAGAAAAAAATACTCAGGAAAACAAAGACAAAGATAAAAAACGAGATGAGAGATTTGGAATGAAATCAGATTATGACAAGTAGTAAGGAGGAACAGTTTTTTGAAATCCGCGAATATAGAGATTGACTCATTAGATATTTTACAGGAGCTTTTTGGAATCAATGACAAGCTGATCAAGGTGATCGAGAATCGCCTTGGTGTATCCATTATCCAGAGGAATTCCTGCATTACTGTAAGTGGGACAAATGACGGCAGGATACATTCAGCTGTGAATATTATTGAAGCCATGCAGGAGGCTCTTGGAAAACAGCAGCAGCTTTCCGTGGATATGATACATCGTTTCCTGGATGAAACAGAGGAAGAAGAGGATGCCCAGGAGGATATTGCAGACAGCACCCGCAAGGTACTTGGAGATGCAGTTACTCTGAATTATAAGAATATTCCTATTCGAACGAAAACGATCGGACAGAAAAATTATATCAATGCTTTGAAGAACAATACCGTTACCATTTGTATCGGACCTGCTGGTACAGGTAAGACTTATCTGGCAGTTGCTTATGCGGCCGAGTTGTATCGAAATGATGAGATTGAGAGAATTATCTTAAGCCGCCCGGCAATTGAAGCAGGAGAGAAGCTTGGTTTCCTTCCGGGAGATCTGCAGGAGAAGGTTGACCCTTATCTGAAGCCTCTTTATGATGCGTTGAACGATGTGTTCGGACCAGATCAGGCAGCGAAGCTAAGAGAACGGGGAATCATTGAGGTTGCGCCTCTTGCATATATGCGAGGCCGTACTTTGAATAACAGTATGATCATCATTGACGAGAGCCAGAATGCTACACTTCCGATTCTGAAGATGGCACTTACCCGTATTGGTGCAGGCTCTAAGATGATCCTGACCGGTGATGTGACGCAGATCGACCTTTCCAAGGAGACAGATTCCGGACTTCAGAAATGTGCTTCTATTTTGAAAAATGTAGATGACATTGCCACGATTTCCCTGACGAACCGTGACGTTGTGCGCTGTAAGATCGTTAAGGATATTGTTAAGGCCTTTGAGAAGGAGGAAGCGAAAGCACAGGAGAAGACTCAGAAGCGGGCAGCCCGCAGGACAAGCAGATGATGTGAAACAGAGTAGAATCTGACAAATTTATCCATAATTCGAAAATGAAAAGTGAATTTTACAGAATAATTCAAACAAAATAGTAAAATCAGAAATATGGTGTTGTCCATGGGATAACCATTGGCAGATGTCATACAGGAGGAATAAGTTTTGGTAACAATAGAATATGAATGCGAGACCGATTTTGACCTGGGACTTGACTGCCCGGCTCTTGCGAAGATCGTTGCAGAGAAGGTGCTTGATATGGAGAAGTGTCCATGGGATGCACAGGTAAATCTGGTTCTTACAGATAACGAAGAGATTAAACGAGTAAATACAGAATTCCGGGGAATTGAGAGAGCTACGGATGTACTTTCTTTTCCTATGCTTCCATTTGAAACACCGGCAGACTATTCTATCGCAGAGGATGACGAATCCTGCTTTGACCTGGATAGTGGAGAGCTGTTGCTTGGAGACATTATGATTTCTGCTGAGCGTGCTTACGCCCAGGCAGAGGAGTACGGACACAGTGTGAAGCGGGAATTCTGTTTCCTGGTTGCGCACAGTATGCTTCATCTTCTGGGTTACGATCATATGACTCCGGAGGAGGCTTCTGACATGGAAGCCCGTCAGGCGAGGGCATTAGATGAGCTTGGCATCACCCGTTAATCCGTAAATAACCCCATAACTGAATCATACGATTTCCTGTTCAGTTAGAAGGTTAAATAAATATATGCATGAAGGAGGAGAAGACATGAAGAGAAAATTATTTAAACTTCTCACAGGAATGTTGCTTTCCTGCGCACTTGCAGGATCCACTGTAGCGGTACAGGCCGAGGAAGCCCAGGAGAATACCGTGAAGAGTTATCTTACCGGAGAGGATGTATCTGCCAGTATTGGACGCAGACGTCCCATCGCAGTCATGCTTGGGAATGATACCAACGGTGCTCCCCAGAGCGGAACTGAGAATGCGGGAGTGATTTATGAGGCACCTGTTGAGGGAAGTATCACACGTCTTATGGCTATCATTGAGGATTATGATAATATTCCAAGAATCGGCTCTGTAAGAAGCTGCCGTGATTATTTCCTGTTTTATGCCAATGAGTATGATGCCATCTATTCCCATTACGGACAGGCTGTATACGCCCTTCAGTATCTGGATCAGCATCTGATCGATAATCTGAACGGACTTACGATGGGAAATGCTTACTATCGAAGCACAGATCGTGTGGCACCTCATAATGCCTATACTGATTTTGCCCATCTTCAGGCTGGAATCCAGAGCCAGGGATATAGCCAGGCTTACAAGGAAGATTATTCAGGACATTTCCAGTTTGCACCAGAAGGAACGGAGACCACATTGGATAGAGGAGTTTCCGCAAATATTGTGAAGCTTGATAATTTTGCTTACAATCATCCGTGGTTTGAATACAATGCTGAGACTAAGGAGTACAGCCGCTTCCAGTTTAACGCACCTCACATTGATCAGAATACCGGTAACCAGCTGACCTGTGAAAATATTATTTTACAGTATTCCAACTATGTTCCATACGACCCGAATGGTTATTTGAATGTAGATACCCAGTCTGGTGGTGAGGGTATGTATATCACCAGAGGTAAGGCAATTGATATTCATTGGACCAAGGATTCACAGTGGGGAATTACGCATTATTATGATTCCAATAATCAGGAGATCCAGCTGAATCCTGGAAAAACCTGGATCGCAATTGTGTTAAATGACACAGTTGATTCTGTATCTTTACAGTAATCTGATGATACCAGGGTCAAAAGGATTTTTGACCCACATCATCTGATAAGAAAAGAATAAGAATAGAATGGGAACGCTGAGAATTCGGCGTTCCTTTTTCGTAATGGATACTTTTTATGAAAATTTTCTGAAACCGTGGACGAATTGGGGAAAATGATGTAAGATAGTGAACTGAAATATAATGATGATATCGGAGTTGAAAGATAAAATGAATGATCGGGAAAAACTGAAAGATAAAAAACGTATTGTAATCAAGATCGGAAGCTCTTCTCTTACACATTCCCAGACTGGAAAGCTGAATCTCAGAAAGCTGGAAATTCTGGTAAGAGAGCTGGGAGATCTTCGCAATCAGGGAAAAGATGTGGTTCTGGTATCTTCCGGAGCTATTGCAGTTGGTGCAGCGGCACTTGGATTTAAAGAGAAACCTCAGCTTCCCCGTGAGAAGCAGGCATGTGCAGCCGTTGGACAGGCCCGACTGATGATGATTTACCAGAAGCTTTTTGGAGAATATAACCAGATGGCCGGACAGATTCTGATGACTAAGAACACGATGGTAAATAATGCGAACCGTAAGAATGCGGAGAATACATTTAACGAGCTTTTGTCAATGGGCGTGATTCCTATTGTAAATGAGAACGATTCCATTTCTACCTATGAGCTTCAGTCACTGGAGAAATTCGGAGACAATGACACCCTTTCTGCGGTAGTGGCAGCCCTGATCGGAGCAGATCTTTTGATTCTCATGTCGGATATTGACGGGCTTTTTACAGATGATCCCAATACCAATCCGGAAGCAAAATTCATTGATACCGTAGAGACTCTGGATGAGAAGTTTCTTGATATGGGGAAAGGCTCCACAGGAAGTAAGGTAGGCACCGGTGGAATGGCCACCAAGCTTACAGCAGCCAGAATTGCCACAGCAGCCGGCACAGACATGGTGATTGCCAATGGCGGAGATTTTCACAATATTCACAGGATTGTGGAAGGAGATACCTGCGGCACATTATTCGTAGGAAAAAAAGAAGAAGAATTTTTCCTCATAGATTATATAGAAAAATTGTTGTAAAAAAGTATAGATTACACAGAGAGAATATTGGAGGAGTATTATGGACAGTACAAAAATCGACAGAATCAACACACTTCATCACAAAGCACAGAGCGTAGGTCTTACAGAGGAAGAAAAGAAAGAGCAGGCAGAGCTTCGTAAGGAATACATTGCGACGATTAAGATGAATCTTCGCAATCAGCTTGATAATATTGATGTGAAGGAAGCAGATGGTACTATTGTAAATCTTGGAGAAAAATATGGAAGAAAAGAGACTCATTAGAAAGCAGATATTTGCAGCCAGGAGGCAATGCAGTGATCAGCAGGTTGAGCTATGGAGCCATCAGGTGACGGATCAGGTCATCAGACTTCCGGAATTTGCGGCTGCAGGCAGGGTCATGGCATATGCAGACTACAATCATGAGGTAATTACCAGGTATATTATTGAAGAAGCATGGAAGGCTGGGAAAGAAGTAGCAGTTCCTAAGGTTGTTGGGAAGGATATGATATTTTACCGTCTCACCAGTTTTTCCCAGCTAGAACCTGGTTATTTCGGAATACCGGAGCCTGTGCAGGGAGAGATCGTTGATTGGGAGGATGCACTTATGGTAATGCCAGGGGTCGCCTTTGATCATCAGAATAACAGAGTCGGCTATGGCGGTGGCTTCTATGACCGTTTCCTGGAGAAGCATTCTGGAATATTCAGACTGGCGGTGGCTTTTGATTTTCAGATCCTTGACAGGGTACCTACAGAACCTACGGACATTTGTCCTCAGATTATTGTGACTCAGACGAACGTTATTACCGAAGGGAGGACGAAGGCTTGAATAAAATGTTGGAAACACTTGGAAGAAATGCCAAAGAGGCAGAAATAATTCTTCGAAATCTGGACACCGGGAAGAAGAATCAGGTATTGGAGGCCGTGGCTGACAGCCTGGTGGCAAATACAGAAGAGATTCTTTTGGCGAATGCGATGGATGTAGAAGCTGGCAGGAAGAATCACATGCCAGAGGGTCTTGTAGACAGACTGATGCTTACGGAGGCCAGAATCCAGGGTATGGCAGAGGGAATCAGACAGGTGGCTGCTTTGGAGGATCCGATCGGTGAAGTGACCGGAATGAAGAAGCGTCCGAATGGACTTCTCATTGGACAGAAGAGAGTACCTCTAGGTGTTGTGGGAATCATTTATGAAGCAAGACCGAATGTGACTGCAGATGCATTTGCTCTTTGCTTTAAGACTGGTAATGCAGTGATTCTAAAGGGCGGCAGTGATGCCATCCATTCCAATACTGCCATTGTAGACTGTATCCGTAAAGCCTTAGAAGAAAACGGAATTACAGGGAATGCTATTTCGCTTATTACAGATACCTCCCGTGAGACAGCAGGAGAATTCATGAAGCTGAATGAGTATGTAGATGTACTGATTCCAAGAGGTGGAAGAGGTCTGATCAAGGCTGTAGTAAATAACAGCACGATTCCTGTTATTGAAACGGGTACCGGAAACTGCCACATTTATGTAGATGAAAGTGCAGATCTTCAGATGGCTGCTGACATTGTAATGAATGCCAAGACGCAGAGAGTAGGCGTTTGTAATGCCTGTGAATCCCTTCTGGTTCATGAGAAGGTTAAGGATGCGTTCCTTCCGGTACTGGCACAGCGGCTTCGTACCAAGAATGTAGAGATGCGCGCAGATGAAGAGGCGAGAGCTTTGATTCCGGATGCAGTGACTGCTACAGAGGAGGATTGGGGAACCGAATATCTGGACTACATACTTTCTATTAAAGTAGTTGGCTCTGTAGAGGAGGCAATCCGCCATATCAACCGCTATAACACAGGTCATTCCGAGGCAATTATTACCAATGATTACACGAATGCACAGAAATTCCTGGATGAAGTAGATGCGGCTGCTGTTTATGTGAATGCTTCCACGAGATTTACAGATGGCTTCGAGTTTGGATTTGGAGCGGAGATCGGAATCAGTACCCAGAAGCTTCATGCCCGTGGACCTATGGGACTTTTGGCACTTACTTCCACAAAATATATCATATATGGCAGTGGACAGATTCGTCCTTAGGTTTGATTTTTGGATTCATATGTGCTATACTTGACTTCGATGTTAATACTTAATGCGGGGGACTCGTTTATAAGGAGGACTTTTTAAAATGAAAAGAAAGCAACTTTTGGCACTGATTATGGCAGGAACTCTTGCTGCCGGAATGTCTCCGGTGACAATGGCATTTGCAGAGGCTGACACTCAGGCCATGACAATAGATGATAATACAGCTGCTGTTGCCGCAGAATCAGAAGAAGGGGAAGCTGCAGAGACCGTGCAGGATACACTGGATACCACACAGGAAGCTCCGGCAGAGGAGCCGGTACAGGAAGCAGTGGATACCCCGGCGGCAGAGCCTACGCAGGCGGTTGATACTCCGGCGGCAGAGCCCACACAGGCGGTGGATACCCCGGCAGCAGAGCCTACACAGGCAGAGGATGAGGTAATTGACGATGGATTCAGCAGCGGTGAGACAGACGCTCTGACAGTAGCGGAAGAAGCGGCAGCACCGGCGGGGACAACCGGACAGATTGTTGTGAAGGCTGCGGATGGCACTACTAAATCTTATGATACGTTGGCGAAAGCTGTAGAAGAAGCACCGGTTAATGTTGGCAAGGATGGTGAAGTTACACAGATTCTTGTAACCGGAACCATTGAACTGAGCGAGACCGTTTTGATCGATCACAATAAGAATATCTCCATTGCAGCAGCAGAAGAAGGAACCACGATCAAGCGTAAAGCTGACTTCTTAGGAGATATGTTTAAGATAAGCGGAGAAGAGACTTCTTTCCAGTTTGGAACAGGTAAAAATGGTGAAACTATTTTGAACCTGACTGTAACTGGAGCACTGGAGCAAGGGGATTCCACAGGCTCTATTATTTCCCTGGAGGGCGGTTATTTTGGTATGTCTGATGGTGTAACACTGACTGGAAACAGAACCACGGCACCGGGATCTGCAATCTGTAATTCAGGTGGAAGCATTGGACTGGCAGGTGGTACCATCACCGGGAATTTATCCGAGGGTATTGTAAATACAACGACTGAGCTTACCGGTGGCGCTATTTACAGTTTAGGTGAAATTCGTGTTTCAGGAGCCGTTATCGTAAAGGATAATAAGGATGACGGTCTGAATGATAATAGTATTGTTTTAGGTGGTGATAATGCATATATTGCTGCAATTGGTGATCTTGCTGAGACTGCAGACCTTCAGGTAAGAAGAAGTGATGCAGCTGCCGGAAAGATTATTGTAAAGGTCGGTACGGATGCGAATGGTACGGCTCTTACTACCATGGAGAATATTCTGGCACATGTTCACTATCTGGATGCCAATGAATATAAGATTAATAGCCAGACTGGTGTGTTGGAGCTTGTTACTGCACCTGTCAGCACCATGGAACTGGTTGGAGACTCCATATCCTGGAATAACGGATATGACCATACAGTAGATTTGGCTTTCCATACGAATGACGCCGGAGTCGGTGGAAAATATTATGTAACATGGGTAAAGAAATCCGATGCGACTCCTGGATTTGAGGCTGTAAAGAGCAATCCTAAGAGCTCTGGAAGTATAGCCAGCTCTGCAACTGTACAGCTGACAGATGTAGCTTATGATACAGCTATTAAGGTAGTTGTGTATGCAGAGGATGCCAAGGGACTTGCGGCTGTAGCCCCTCTTGTTTTAACCTTAAAGGCGAAATCCAGTACACCAACAGAAACTCCTGTTTCTACGACACCAACTCCGACTACACGTGCGACGATCAATCCTTCTGTCAGTGAAAGTACAGTAAGTGGTTTGGAGAAACCATTGGCATTTTATCCGAAGCAAATGTACAATTTCTCTGTTAAGGGTGCCGGAACAGACAATACAGACCCGATCAAGGGTGATACAAAGTGGATACCATATGGCTGGAGTATGTCTGCTAAGAACATTGATACAGGATATCAGAAGAGCTGGTCTATTGGTAATGTAAATGGTATCAAGCAGGCGAAGACATTTAAGATGTACATTTTCTTACAGAAGTACATTTATAATGGATCGGAGTGGGAAGCTACCAGTGTGAAGGAAGCACTTGCCACAGAGTTTAAATCCAAAGCGATCGACTTCTCCTTAACACCAACCGGTACGATTACCCCTACTGTAACAGATGGTTCCGGATCCGGTTCTGGCAGTGGCGGTAACGATTATGATGGTGGATCTGGAAGTGATGACGGATCAGATGGCAGTGACGATGCAGAGAATCATAATGGAACAGAGAGTGACACAGGTTCTTCTTCTGCAACAAATGCAAGAACAGCTGATAATTCTCCAATTGCTACCATGATGATGCTGGCAAGTCTTTCACTGATTGCCGGTGGTTATGTAATTGTCAGAAAGAGAAAAAAAGAAATCTAAGAATGATATTTTTTACATAAGGCAGGTCTTTGGACCTGCCTTTTTGCATATAATATACCAGCGGCGGGGGACAGGCTGGTACTTAAAATGCAATACTGCCTGAGTTTTTCTCTCGCTGCAGGAGGTTATCATATGAAATCAAATCAAACACTTGTAAGCAAAAAAGTATCATCCTATGAGGACATATATTATTCCCTGTGGGAGATGGCAGGAAGATACAGTGCCTTTTGTCAGTTCCGTGTGATCGGAAACAGCCACGACGACAGAATGATTCCAATGCTGGAGATTGGAACAGGATCACAATTGATTTTTTGTATAGCCGGAATCAATGGAACCCAGCCGCTTTTGCCTGGAATGCTTCTGGAAATGGCAGGAGAGTATTGCCGTGCTTATGAATGCGGTTGGCAGCTGGATGATTTTTATGAAGTAAAAAAACTGCTGGATAAAACCAGAGTCTGTATGATCCCGCTAGTAAATCCAGATGGCTATGAAATTAGTCTGAATGGCTTTGGCACCATTCGAAATCCCATTTACAGACAAATGCTTCGGATGCAAAGTATTCCGGCAAAGGATTTTGATTATAATGCAAGAGGAATGGATATTTCACATAATTTTCCAACGATTCATTATATTCGTTCACGAATGGGAGAAGAGCCTGCCAGTGAGAATGAGACAAAGGCCCTGATCCATATTATACAAGAATATGGAGGGCGGGGATTGTTGAACTTTGATCAGTGCGGACGAGAGATCATTTATTATCATAGTCAGCAAGGAGCCGGAAATCTTCCGAAGTCATACAGGCTTGCCCGCCATATGCAGAAGTCATCCTCTTATCATCTTGAAAAGGAACAGCTTGCAGAGACTTCCCGGCAAAAACACAAAGGAATGGGAACTGTGGAGCAGTATTATATTCAGACACAAATGCAGCCGGCTTTTCGCATCAAGCTTCCCGCTCTGGGAGAATGTGTGGGAGATGAGGACAGAAAGGTTACATATGAAGAAGTGCATGTACTTCCTCTTGAGTATATTTTTTCACTAAATGAGATATGAGTAGTTAAGCGGATATTCGCAATCCCAGCAGGGGACTTACTTGATTCGGTTAAAAAGAGATATCTGTGGCTGCAGATATCTCTATAATTAAACTTATTTAGCGGAAATTGTATCAGGGGTTTCCGGTTTTTCGTATTTTCTACGAATGTCTTTCATAACAAACAGATAGGACACACCGGTGAAAACAGCGGCTGCAATCCATGCTGCAGGGTCACAGAAGCATGCAAGTGCATAGCTTCCAACAGCCATGGAAATCAGGGCCACGATAAGTCTTGCCAGTAATTCTGCAACACCACCCATCATAGGGAGAAAGCCGTATCCACAGCCTTGCATGGTATTGCGGAATACAAAAATGCTGCTAAGGGGAATGTAAAAAATCACACTCATGTAAATATAGGTTTTCGCCCAGGGAAGCATGCTGCTCATATCCACATCTCCGGTAAAGAAAAGGCCAAGAGCTGGCTTTAGCAGCAGACAGACAACAGCAGCCGCAGCAAGGGCATACACAACAGAAGCCTCAAGGGAAGCCTTTACACCCTGACGGATACGCTTGATATCCCCTTTTCCAAAGTTTTGTCCACTGTAGGTTGCCATAGTCTGTCCCATAGCCATCATTCCCTGAGTTACAAGATTCTGCACCTTGCTGGCTGCTGTGAAAGAAGCTACCGCATCTGAGCCGAACAGATTAATGGCTGATTGCATGATCATGGTGCCTGAGGCAGTAATGGCGAATTGAAGTGCCATAGGAATACCCATAGCAAGCTGATAACGGCTTTCTGTGCTATGAAGCTTCCAATGCCGTTTCTTGGGTGCAAGAGAAGGCATACGTACATAAATATAAATCAGACACAGAACAGCGGATATTCCCTGGGAAAAAATAGTGGCGTAACCGGCTCCTGCAACTCCCATCTTGAAACGAATGATCAGCACAAGATCCAGAATTACATTCAGTGCTGCGGAAAACACCAGAAAAACAAGGGGAATTTTACTGTTTCCCACCGCACGGAGATAAGAGGAAAGCAGATTATAAAAAATAGTGGCACCAAGCCCTGCACTGATGATCATAATATAAGTATAGGCATCCTGGAAAATATTCTCCGGTGTGTTCATGATCTTTAACAGGGTGTGCATACTTAACATACTCAAAGCACTGAGTATAATGGTAAAAATAATAGAAAGAAGGATTCCATTTGCCACGCTGGACTTGATTCCTTCTTTATCCTTCGCACCAAAACGCTGAGAGGTAAGAACTGAGAATCCGGCTGTGATTCCCTGGGAAAATCCAACTATGAGGAACATAATAGTTCCGGTGGAACCTACGGCGGCAAGAGCATCCGAGCCCACATAACGTCCTACAATAATGGTATCCGCCATATTATATAACTGCTGGAAAATATTACCAATTATAAGCGGAAGCATGAATTTAAGTATTACCGGCAAAGGCCGGCCTTTTGTCATATCTTTTTCCATAAATATCCCCTCTTGTAAAAAATACAATAACATTAAATAGCCTGCTATTATAAACCTCAAATGTTTATACAGCATATATTAGAAGCGAGAGTTATTTTATCACAGGAATGTCAGTCTGTCATCATGCTATTTTTAGAAAATTCCAGCTTCGATTTCAGAGATTATTTGGGAATATTGACGGAAGTTTTTTGGAAAAAATATTCCTACTCGAAATATTCTCTTCTGCTTGCTATTTATGAACGCAAATGTTAAAATAAAAGATAATGTATGAAGAGAATATTTCGAAAGAGAGGCACTATATAAATGGCAAATAACAATGGAGATCAGATCAGAATTGTGCAGGAAACGGTTGCAGGTAAGGAGATTACCTTTGCACATGTAATGGGAGGTCCTGCACCGATCATCTATCAGAAATTAGGACTGAATCCCCAGTTGGATTACCGTTCCTCAGCGATTGGGATTATGAATATGACACCACCGGAATCCGCTGTTATCGCATCTGATATTGCAGTTAAGAGTGGTAATGTATATCTTGGCTTTGCAGATCGTTTTACCGGTACCTTGATCATTACCGGTGAGATTTCAGATGTGATGTCTGCTATGACCGAGATCGTAGACTATTTCCGCGATTCCCTTGGATATGTAGTCTGCAATATTACGAAACGATAGGAAGTAAGAGCATGGAGCGAATAACGAAGGAAGAACTGTTGGAAATGCTGTTCCACGACGATTATGAACATCTTAAGGGCAAGAGACTTCGTATGACCCGCGTACGCGTTCCTGGTAAGGAGGTTTGCCTGGCTCATGTGCTCAGTCCTTCTCAGGCATGTATCTATGAGAATCTTGGACTACATATCGGTGTCCATGAGGGAGAGGATCACACGGGGGAATCCATTGGGCTGATTCGCTTTACCCCATGGGAGGCGGTTGTGGTAGCTGCAGATGTGGCTATGAAAAGTGCAGATGTACAGATCGGTTTTATGGATCGCTTCTGCGGTTCCCTGATTCTGACCGGTGGATTGTCCCAGGTACAGACTGCTGTAGAAGAAGTGGTACGCTTTTTTGACCAGGAGCTTGGTTTTAAGGTTTGTCAGGTGAATAAGAGCTGATGAGAATATTCCGGAAAATGGGGGAGCTACAGTTAAATGAAGAAGATGTTTTTAATGGGAAGAAGTGAAGCCGGGAAGACCTCCCTGACACAGGTGCTTAAGGGCGAAGAACTTCATTACATAAAGACACAATATACCAATTCCAATGAAGATACCATTGATTCTCCAGGGGAATATGCAGAGTCTAAACGTTTTAGTGTGGGACTTGCCTGCTTTTCCTTTGAGGCTGATGTGGTTGCCATTGTACAGGCGGCAGATGAGCCATTTAATCTATTTGGCGCAAGCTGTCGTTCGTTTATCCTGCGTCCACTGATTGGAATCATCACGAAGATTGATTCTCCATACGCCAATATTCCTATGGTAAAGCAGTGGCTGATCAATGCCGGCTGTGAGCGTATATTTATGGTGAATAATGTAACCAGAGAGGGAATTGATGAGCTGATGGAGTATCTTGCAGAAGATATTCCCAGACTTACTTTGGAGCAGGCGAAGTTTAAGCAGAGCCTTGGATTAAATGAATGGGATCCGCTTCCGGAGGGCGTAACCTACCCGGAAGAGATTTCCTGATCATTGAAGCCGAACAGTTAATGATGCTTGCGATACTCCCGGGGGCTGCAGCCTTTGATTTTTGTAAATACCTTGGAATAATAGTTGGAATCTTCAAATCCTACGGCACTTGCCACATCCGTGACCGGGGTATCTTTTTTTAAATATTCCAGGCTTCGTTCAATACGATATTCCTGCAGGAAAGAGAACAGAGTCGTATTCATGTAGCGCTTAAATAATCGCGTGCATTCACTTTGACAAAGATGGATATGTTCGGAAATGTCCTTTAAAGTGATTTTATTTTTATAATTTTCTTCCATATAGGATAAGATTTTCTTGATCCGGTCATACTCCAATGAATTTTCGCCGGAAACATTAGGCTCATATGTGATATGTTCCAGTAGAAGCCGCCACATAGACTGGAGACAAATACAGATATCAAGCTCATAAAATTCCGGGTGTTCCCTGTCCAGAGAGATGATGTGTAAAAGATATTCACGGAATTGTTTATGCCATAATTCACTCTGATCAATGCAAATGGCAGGAAGCCGGGAATCCTGAATTACCGGATCAACGTATTTGCTGTTGATCGTGCTTTGGAAAAAGCCATAGATTAAGCGAGAATCGAAGGTTACCGGAATATAAGAACAATCTTCCTGATTTTCCATAATACCAGAATGGAGAACACCGGAATTGTGAAATACTATATCCCCTTCCTTTAGATGATAAACAAGATTATTCACCTTGTAACACATTGTGCCTTTTTGCACATAGGTGATTTCTATTTCCGGATGCCAGTGCCACATAAAGGAACCGGATTCATATTCAGAAAGCTTATGATAACTGACAAGAAATGGAAAATGTTCATTACCGTGCTGTTTTAGCTCTTTTTGAAATTGGTTTGTAATAATCTGCATATCAGATCTCCTAGGATGAATGTTAATAAAATCGCATAAATTTACCTGTATTATACACCCACAGGAGATAGAAACGCAATATATTACTTATATTCGCAAGTTATTTAAGGTAATCTTTATTGAAAGTGTTACAATAAACTTAACAATATTTACAAAACAGGAGAGTGGAATCATGAATTTACCAGAAAAAGTAAACCTTGAGAGAATTTATGGAGAGAGTACGAAATGTGCAGAGCGTTTCCAGAAGCTTGCAGAGAAATTTGCTGAAATTTACAAGCATGATCATGCAGATTTCTTTACTTCTCCGGGAAGAACTGAGATTATCGGAAATCATGTAGACCATAATGGCGGTAAAGTAATCGCAGGAAGTATCAATCTGGATACAATTGGCGCAGCAGCACCTAATGGAACCAATGTGATTCATATTACAAGTGAAGGTTACAGAGATGAGATCGTAGTTGATCTTGATAAGCTTAGCAAAGAGAACTATTCGAAAGGAACATTTGCACTTCTTGCAGGAATGATGGAGGGTGCCGGAAAGAACGGATTTAAGACAGCCGGATTTGATGCGTATGTAAGCACCAATGTAATTGCAGCTGCCGGTGTAAGCTCATCTGCATCTTTTGAAATGCTGATTTGCGTGATCATTGACTATTTCTTCAATGATAGTAAGATGACCTACACAGACTACGCAAAGATCGGTCAGTATGCGGAGAATGTTTACTGGGATAAAGCTTCCGGAATGATGGATCAGATGGCATGTGCGGTTGGCGGCCCGGTTCTTTTTGACTTTGCAGATCGTAATGACCTGAAATATAGTAAGCTTGACTTCTCCTTCGGAAAATTCGGACACAGACTGGTAATTGTAAATACAGGAAAGGGTCATGCAGACCTCAGCCAGGAATATTCTGAGATCCCAGGAGAGATGAAGGCAGCTGCGAAAGTGCTCGGTGTAGAGCTTCTTCATGAAACAACTCTTGAGAGTCTGCTTGCACATGTAAATGAAATTGAAGATGACAGAGCCATTCTTCGTGCCATTCATTTCTTTGAAGAGACTTCTCGTGTGGAACGTGCTGCTGATGCTATCGGAGCTGAGAATTATGATGAATTCCTGAAGCTGATGGCAGAGTCCGGAACCTCTTCCTGGGAACTGCTTCAGAACTGTTATTGCATCAAAGACTGCCATGAGCAGAAGATTCCTCTTGTTCTTGCTCTTACTCAGCTGTTCCTGAATAAGATTGGTGGTGGTATCTGCCGCGTACACGGTGGCGGATTTGCAGGTGTTATTGCAGCAATCGTTCCTGAGAATGAGATGGAGAATTATGTAGAATATATTTCAAGCTATGTTGGAAAAGAAAATGTTTACCCAATGGATATCCGTGCAGTAGGTGCGGCTCATATTGGTTAAGAAAAAGCTCGAAAGAGCCCGGAAAACCTTGGTTTTCCGGGCTCTTTTTATGTAATAGATCATTACTCCGTAATGTTCCTATTACGAATCATGGGCAGATGGAGACAAATTAACAGAATGGCATTTCACCTTGCAGCTTGTTTGCTGCCAGCATACAACCGTTGCCGTTGGGGTAATAAAGTGAAGAACGCATTTGCAAAAAATGCTTTTTCTCATGTCGGTGAGACTATAACTTCTTTCCAACTATAGACATTTGCGCAGAGATTAAGTACAATAAGCCTGAATAACTTCGCAGAATGTGGAGGTGAATGGCGTGGAACGCTTGATTTTTCATGTAGATGTAAATAGCGCCTTTCTCTCATGGGAGGCTGCCAGGAGAGTAAAGGAGGGACTGCCGGATCTGCGGGAAATCCCTTCAGCAGTAGGTGGTGATCCTAAGACCCGGACTGGCATTGTGGTTGCCAAATCTATTCCGGCGAAAAAATTTGGAGTGCAGACAGGTGAGCCAGTGGCAATGGCTCTTAGGAAATGCCCGAATCTGGTGGTGGTTCCCAGTGATTTCAGCCTTTATACCAGAAATTCCCAGGCATTTAAAGCAATCTGTAAATCTTATGCGCCAGTCATGGAGTCTTTTTCTATAGATGAAGTATTTCTGGATATGACAGGTACTTCCTTTATTTATCCCGATCCTGTTGCTCTTGCACATGAAATAAAAGACAAGATTTATACGGAGCTTGGTTTTACAGTGAATATAGGGATTTCCGTAAATAAGCTTCTTGCGAAAATGGCATCAGATTTTGAAAAGCCCAATAAAGTCCATACCTTATTTCCAGATGAAATTTTTTCAAAAATGTGGCCACTTCCAATACGAGATCTGTTATTTTTAGGAAAAGCATCGGAGAAGAAGCTGAATGATTTTGGTATTCACACGATTGGAGAACTGGCAAGGGAAAAAGAATCCACTATCCAGGTCCTTCTTGGAGAAAAGACAGGTCATCAGTTGTATCAGTATGCCAGAGGGATTGATAATTCTCCGGTTTTGGAAATTCCAGAGGAAAGTAAGGGGTTCAGTGTAGAGAAAACCTTCAATGACGATATTATTTTAATGGAGCAGATTCAGCCTATTTTGCTGGAGCAATGTGATGTATTAGCAACCAGAATGCGGCGAAAAGGGAAAAAATGTACTTGTATTTCCGTCACCTTTCGTACATTGGATTTTAAAAACAGATCTCACCAGACAAAGCTGGCAAATGCCACAGATGTGACAGATGAAATCTATGTAAATGCCAGAAGGCTGTTTGGAGAATTTTGGAAAGGGCAGCCATTGCGTTTAATTGGAGTAGCGCTTACCGGGCTTACAGAGGATGGATTCGAACAACTGTCGCTTTTTGAGGATACAAAAAAGAAAGAACAGCGTCAGAAGCTGGATGCAGCCCTGGATTCCATCCGCATTAAATTTGGCAATGACAAGATTACCCGGGCCAGTATTATGAACAGTCATGCAGGAATCGGACGTAAAGCCAAGGCCCAGATGGAAAATGAAGAGCAGTAAAAAAGCTGGGAATTATTAACACTATTTTATTAATTCTGTTAAACATTCCCAGTGTATTTTTAATTTCAGGGCACATACTAGCAGTGTAACATCAAAACAAAGCATGACTTAACCAAGGAGGAAAATGATTATGTCAAACAATACTTCTTCTAACAAAGCAGCTGTACCAGAAGCAAAGGGCGCATTAAATCGTTTTAAATTTGAGGTTGCAAATGAGCT
>CAKRRG010000030.1 GCA_934394545.1 uncultured Blautia sp. | reverse complement strand
GATTTCTACCGGAGCCTTCTTGACATGGCACACCGTACACTCCTCATGCTGGCTTCCCGTCTCGCCACAGGTTGCGGTTTTATCAACAATAGCCTGATACTGGTGAGTTCCTGTTGCCGGAATTTCTACCAGAGTTTTCTTGACATGGCACACCGTACACTCCTCATGCTGGCTTCCCGTCTCGCCACAGGTTGCGGCTTTATCAACAATAGCCTGATACTGGTGAGTTCCTGTTGCTGGGATTTCTACCGGAGCTTTCTTGACATGGCACACCGTACACTCCTCATGCTGGCTTCCCGCCTCGCCACAGGTTGCGATTTTATCAACAATAGCCTGATACTGGTGAACTCCTGTTGCTGGGATTTCTACCGGAGCCTTAGTTATTCCACACTTGGTGCACTCTTCATGTTTGCTTCCTGCTGCTACGCAGGTTGCTTCCTTATCAATTACCCAAGTGTAAGTATGAGCGCACATAGTATCCACCAGTGTAATAACTGCACTTCCGGAACCCTGGACAACGGCATAGTACTGTTCCCCTTTTTTCAACGGAGTACCATTTTTCCTATCGTAATACATTGGATAGCCGTCCGCTGAAATAAAATAGCCCCCTACATTTTCCTCATTTGTGGATTTAATGTCATAGTTACCATCTTTATCAACCTGTACCTTAAACAATCTTCGGTGCTGTCCATTTCCGAAATCTATGGACTGTTTTTTACCAACTGTAAGTTCTTCTATCTCCTCTGTTGATATCGCAGCATAGGTTTTCTTTTCTGTTTTATGCGTATTTGAACGGATATACATATTTGTAATACCATACTGAACATCAAATGTTTTCTTATCACTTGACCAGTATACAGCTGAGGTAATTCTTAAACCAATGCGGAAAGCTTCATAAAGACCAGCTTCTGACTGAGTTCCATCTGAATACGTAATCCGGAATCTTACACCTGTAAACGATGGATCAAGCAAACTATAACTTCCATAAACCTCGTCTGGTTCCTGAATCACTTCAATATCCACAATATCTTTCACTCTACCAATGCTGACAGATGTATTTTCTGATCGCTTAGCGGTACATACAAGCTTAACGTAATAGGTTTTCCCTGCCTTCAGCTGGTAGCCGTCGTACTTGATTCTGTAATCAACTATCTTTCCATTTTCATCGTAAACCGTCTCTTGAATATCACCATACCCCTTCTCTGCAGGGTCAAGATAGAGAGTATAATAATTATCTTCCCCTACAAGGAAACGATAACACTTTACGTTTTCTTGATAAAAATAGCCGCTCTCCTCACTGTAGCTGAGATTTATTTTCTGTCCTTCTGTAATTTCTTCTAGCTTTTCAGGATTGTATAGAACAAGCTTTTCTTCCGCAACTATATCTCCACAAATTACTTTCAGCTTATATTCTTTTTGGATATCTGGATTTTTTGAAACATCCTCCACTGAAACCGTATACGTATTTCCATACCGGTCTGTGTTTTCACCGAACTTCACCTCTGCTTCATTCCAGCAATCATAGAATGTCTCATTATAATCAAAACGTATATATATTTTTTTCAAAATACTGTCCAGAGAATCTATACCTTCAATTCCGCATACGGAGAAAGTATCGGCCTTTGGCAAGATTGATATATCTACTGGTGCAGCAGAACTGTTCTCCATTTTGGTAAGCATTGCTGAAAAGATATAGGAACCACGTTTAAATTCACCGCTGCACAAAATAAAGAAGCTATATTTCTCACCCTTTTTCAGAACAAATTGCATCTTATCCTTTTCATTATATTTTTTGCCATTCTGATCTGCATTATTAATAGAAACACTCAATTCAGTCCCAGCTGATGTTGTCAGATCTAACTGATAAACTCCGTTTTCCTCTGGTATATAGATAAGTTCAATATACTTATGCCCAATTCTTCCCACTGCCAGATTTTCATATTTTTTATTCAACTCAAGCTCAAAGGGTTCGCTGCTTTCCTTTGCGTGTTTTCCTACAAGCAGATCTGCTGATTGTTCGCCAGTATATTTTACCAGGCAAGTCTCTCCTTTTAGCAGATATTTATTAGGGTTACTTACCAGTTGATACTTACCTTTTGTATAGCTGTAAAAGTCCGCATCACAATCTTCTGGAATACCTTCAATATAATAAGATGCGGCTTCTGCCGGGCTAAAATAGAATAGCTCTGCTGCTTTTCCACCATTTACATGGAAGGGTTCGCCCTCTTTCACAATCTCAAGTTGCTTAGCATTTACAGATTTCACCTGTAAGGTCATCTGAGCAGCAGGTGTGGATGATTCACCTAAATATGCTTTCACCACATATTCTCCACCTGTCAGTTTGATGCTTCCACCCGTTACAACTGAAATATTCCCTGCTTGTTCAATTTCCAGGCGGAAACATTCTCCATTTAGGCCTTTTTTTCCACCTCTTACTCTTCCAGTTGTTCCGTCCTCATAAACAAGATCCAGATAAAAATCATTTATATAAATTTTATCTATACCTTCATAATAGATATTGTCATTATGCAAAACAAATGACTGGATTGATTTTCCCACTTTTTCCACTTTCCAAGCAATATATTTCTCAAGATGCTCTACTGCGAAATAATAAGTATGCCCCTTAGATAACGTAGTGAAGTAATAATTGCTATTTGCTACCGTTCCATAATCATCGTAATAGCTATCCTGGCGCTCTACATTTATAGCCTTATCATTTTCATCAACACAGAGCATATCATAGGTTCTAGAATAGGATTCAAACCGGTACTCACCATCTTCCTCCGGGGTATAAGAAAACATAACATATCCAAAGAATCCCTCATTGTGCTTCAGAACCTGACGTTTTCCGGTGGAAATGCTCTGTGTTGCTATCTCCTTAAAGGAGTGGACATAAAATTTAAGTTCCGCAATTTCCTCTGTTTCATCGTATCCTTCTGTATACATCTTCAATGTATAATTGCCAGCTGACAGCATGGACTCTGGATCCAGGTATGTTCCATCTGAATCTTTTACAAGATCATAATTTAAATATCTTCCCCAATGGTCACGTCCATACTGTATTTCATAATCTTTCTGGTTTGAATAATGTCCTATAAGGACTGAATTCACTGCAGAATATGCATTAGAAAAATGTTCAAGGAAATGAGGTTCGCTTTTGAAGGAAATACCTGTAAGCCTCGGTATCTCTTCTATCATTGCAATTCCTGCCTCGCCTTCATATCTAATTATATATTCTTCTCCGGCAGTAAGATACGTTCTTTCCAGGTTTTGATGGAAATCTTCATCAACAAGTTCCACTACATCATGCTTCGGTGCCTTAGAGAAATAATAATATCCGTTTTTCTCAGGTATAAAGCGAAAATGTTCTACACCACCGGAAACTGTAAATTCTTTTCCTTCTTCTATTAAGGGAAGATCACTCTCTTCTGGAAAATCCTCTACAATAATATCACTTTCGGCAATTGGCTGTGCATCTTGATTCAGGTACAGCTGGAGCTTATAAGTTCCTGCGATTCCGAACAGAACACCTGGCTCTTCCAGAACACCATCCTCATCCAGTCCAATACCGCTTCCGGTGAGAATTACGTTCTTATCTGCCAGTTTTATCTTTAGTTTAAAAAAGTTTCCATTTTCATCAGATTGATCTGAAGCGTAAAATTCTTCTGTGCTTCCATCTGTATATGTAATATCTAAAAGAATATCATCTGGAGAAACCCTGTCTATTCTTGTGTAATATTTGGAGCGATGAATAATCGACACGCTGGAAACAGTTTTATAATCATAAGAACCATCATAGTCTGATAACTCCACTTCATCCGTGCTGCCTTCTTCCATCTGAGCCACACTTACTGTGTATGTACCTTCCTGTACATCGGTAAGGCTTGTCTCCAGGTAGTAGCGCTTTCCAGCTTCAAGGTCATAAGAAATTTCAAAATTTTTGTCCAGCTGGCCATCGTCGTTCATGGCAAGCTGTTTTTCCCCGGCATTGTACAGAGCACCAAATGTGTCACTTTCTCCCTGCGATGAGAAACTATACTTTCCGTCTGCTGATGGCTCAAAAAAGAACCATACAGATTCTCCCTCATGGACCTGAGCGTTGTAGAATTTTTCCAGTTCCATGGAGGTAATGGCATCTTGTGCCGGAAGTATGCTATTGCTGTTTACCCCCTCCCATTCATTGTCATAACTTACGAAGCCATCTGTCTCAGATGTAAATTCATCCTCTGCCATAATACCTTCTGCACCTTCTGTTACAGCTTCTGCGGATGCAAAACTCTCAACAGATTCATTTTCATCCATTCCTACCAGACTTTCAGTATCTGTCCAGCCATCTGCTTCCGTCATTTCCTGTGCACTGACGCTAAGCACAGCCACAGGCTCCACAGAAGAAACTGTCAGAAGTGCTGCCATAATCCAGGCAATTTTTCTTTTCATCACTAACTTCCTCCTTCATAAAATTTTCTTTATTATACCTCTTAATTTTATAAAATAACAGACTTGTATACTCTAAAAGTTAAGATTTTCAAGTCAATTTATTTTCCTTGACATACCATTTATACTTTTCTCTTAAGAAGTTGGTTTATACCGTAAATGTACTGCGCTAAAGCGGGGTGCTCACTTCTTATTTTTTATTTAAAATAACTCACTCTCTTTCTTTACATTTATCACATCATATAATTTGTGGTTTTGATACGGATTATAAATTCATTACCAAAAATCGCTGAAACACTTATATTTACAGGTTTCTCAGCGTTTTTGTTCGTTCTAAACTGTCAAAGACAGGACTATAATACTTTACAAGAATCAATTGTTTTTGCCACATATCTCCAATAATTCCCAAAAAATAATTTTTTCAAAAGCAAGAAAGTATATTGACAAATACCCCCTAAGGGTATATATTATTTTCATAAACCAGATACCCCTAAGGGGTATATTGTAAAAGAAGTATACAAAGAAAGGAGCATGCTTATGGCAGATGAACATAAATGCGAAGCCTGCTGTTGTACCAGGCACACAGATCGATCCGAAGCCGAACGAAAGAAGCTGGTTAACCGCCTGAAGCGTATCGAAGGTCAGATACGAGGCATTATCGGAATGCTGGAGAATGATGCCTATTGCAACGACATTCTGATCCAGTCAGCCGCAGTAAATGCCGCTGTAAACGCCTTTAATAAGGAATTGCTTGCCAACCATATCCGCACCTGTGTTGCAAGAGATATCCGGGAAGGCAAAGACGAAACCATTGATGAGCTGGTTGCAACATTACAGAAGCTTATGAAATAAATATATTCCGCCAGTACGGAGCAGTCCGCGGCTATCGGAGTACATTTTAGAAGGAGGAATTTATTATGGAACAATACAACGTCACCGGCATGAGCTGCGCAGCCTGCAGTGCCCGTGTGGAAAAAGCGGTAAATAAGGTTCCAGGTGTTACATCCTGTTCTGTGAGCCTGCTTACTAATTCCATGGGCGTAGAGGGAACCGCCACAGCATCTGCCATAATCTCAGCGGTTGAAGAAGCCGGATACGGCTGCAGCCTGAAGGGCTCTTCCGGACAGACAGAAGCCCTTACCGATGCAGAGAAAGCATTGGAAGACCACGAAACACCTATTCTTAAGAAACGACTTATTGCCTCTGTAGGCTTTCTACTGATACTGATGTACTTCTCCATGGGACACATGATGTGGGGATGGCCGTTACCTGCATGGTTCGACGGAAACCATGTTGCCATGGGACTGGTCCAGATGCTTCTTGCAGGAATCATTATGGTCATCAATCAGAAATTCTTTATCAGCGGCTTCAAGAGTCTGTGGCACCGCTCTCCGAATATGGATACTCTGGTAGCCCTTGGCTCCATGTCTTCCTTTGTATGGAGTGTTTACGCCCTGTTCGCCATGACAAGAGCACAGGTGGACGGCAATTCTGAGCTTGTCATGCATTACATGATGGAATTCTATTTCGAATCTGCAGCTATGATCCTGACCCTGATCACAATTGGAAAAATGCTGGAAGCCCGTTCCAAGGGCAAGACCACTGACGCCTTAAAAGGTCTTATGAAGCTGGCTCCCAAGACTGCCGTTGTCATCCAAAATGGCCAGGAAACCACAGTTTCCATTGACCAGGTTCTAAAAGGAGATACCTTCCTGGTCCGCCCTGGTGAAAATATTCCTGTAGATGGCATAATTATAGAAGGCACTACTGCTGTTAACGAATCTGCACTTACAGGAGAGAGCATCCCCGTTGACAAGGCTGCCGGTGATATGGTTTCCGCAGCCACAGTGAACCAGTCCGGCTTTATCAAGTGTGAAGCCACCCGTGTGGGACAGGACACCACCCTTTCCCAAATCATAAAAATGGTCAGTGACGCGGCAGCTACCAAGGCTCCCATTGCCAAGATCGCAGACCGTGTTTCCGGCATTTTCGTACCTGCTGTTATCACCATTGCAATCATAACCACTATCATCTGGCTTCTCACCGGGCACGAATTAGGCTATGCCCTTGCAAGAGGAATTTCCGTACTTGTCATCAGCTGCCCTTGCGCCCTTGGCCTTGCTACCCCAGTTGCCATTATGGTTGGAAACGGAGTCGGAGCCAGAAACGGAATCCTTTTCAAAACTGCAGTGTCCCTTGAAGAAGCAGGTAAAGTCCAGATCGTCGCCCTGGATAAAACAGGAACCATTACAAGCGGACAGCCTGAGGTCACAGACCTTCTCCCAGCAGATGGAGTATCTGAGAATGAGCTTCTCACCTTTGCCTATGCCCTTGAGAAAAAAAGTGAACACCCCCTTGCAAAAGCGATTTTGGCGAAAGCCTCTGCTCTTGGCCTTACGGCTCCTGAAGTTTCTGATTTTCAGGCTCTTCCAGGCAACGGACTCTCTGCCAGTCTGAACGGCTCTTCACTGATAGGTGGAAGCATGAACTATATCAGCACATTGGTGACAATTCCACCTGCACAGAGGAACCAGGCAGAGAAACTGGCAGAAACGGGAAAAACACCCCTTCTTTTTACCAGAGACGGAGAATTTCTTGGAACCATCGCAGTTGCCGATGTAATCAAGCCAGACAGTGCCCAGGCAGTAAAAGAGCTTCAGGATATGGGAATCCGCGTAGTCATGCTTACCGGTGATAACGAGCGCACAGCCAGAGCCATCGGCGCACAGGCAGGCGTTGACCAGGTTATTGCAGGTGTACTTCCGGACGGAAAAGAGAGCGTCATCCGCTCCCTGAAAGAGAAAGGCAAGGTTGCCATGGTCGGGGACGGAATCAACGATGCACCTGCACTTACCAGAGCAGACATAGGTATTGCAATTGGCGCCGGAACAGATGTGGCCATCGATGCCGCAGATGTGGTCCTGATGAAGAGTCAGCTCTCTGATGTCCCTACTGCCATCCGTTTGAGCCGCGCCACCCTTCGGAATATCCACGAAAATCTTTTCTGGGCGTTCTTCTATAATGTGATCGGCATTCCTCTGGCTGCCGGTGTATGGATCCCGATTTTCGGCTGGACCTTGAACCCCATGTTCGGTGCTGCTGCCATGAGCCTTTCCAGCTTCTGTGTGGTCACCAACGCTCTGCGGTTGAACCTGTTCAAGATCCATGACGCAAGCAAAGACAAGAAGATCAAGAATCCGGTTTCAGAAGCCGAACAGACGATTAATAACAGCTGCAGTCCTTCTAACGAATGCAGTGATATTAATAACAATAATAACCAAAAGGAGAATAATACCATGATCAAAGTAACAGCTAATGTAACAGGAATGATGTGCATGCATTGCGAAGCACATGTAAACAAAGCAGTTCAGGAAGCATTTGGAGCACAGGACGTTGTATCCTCCCACGAGGCTGGAACCACCGTTTTCTCAGTTCCGGAGAAAATAGACGAAGACAAGCTCCGCCAGGTGATCAAAGACGCTGGTTATGAAGTAACCGGAATCACTCAGGAATAATCCTGCAGGCCTGTCGGCAAAAATGTCGATGGGCTTTTTTATGCTCTTTTTTTCATATTTTTTCATTTCTTTTCTATATTAATGTTAAATTTTCACGAATCTTTATCCATAGATTGAAATTCCTGTTTTTTTTCAGTATAATAGCATTAATGTGGGGCTTACGTTAAAGCTCCCCTGAGAGCATAATCTCAACCATCTAAAGGAGGAATTATATTATGGCAACATGGAAAAATCTTGACACACTTGATTCTTTTGGCAAACTGAAAGAGCTTAAGAATCACGTAGACATTGCAGCAGCTCTGTCTGGTGAAGAAGGTGGCAAGCGTGTAGCTGATTATAGTACACCGATGGCAGCTGGTCTTTCTTACAACTATGCAGCCAAAGAAGTAGACGAAACCGTTTTATCCGCACTTGCGAAGCTGGCTGACGAGGCACAGCTGATCGACAAATTCCAGGAATTATATAATGGTGCAGTGATCAACACCGGTGAGAACCGTATGGTTCTTCATCACCTTGCACGTAAGCAGCTTGGTAACCCGGTTGTTGTAGATGGTGTAGACAAACGTGAATTCTACGTTGCCCAGCAGAAGAAGGCAGCAGATTTCGCTAACAAGGTTCATGCTGGTGAGATCACCAATGAAGCCGGTGAGAAATTTACTACCGTTGTACAGATTGGTATCGGTGGAAGTGACCTTGGTCCTCGTGCTCTTTACATTGCACTTGAGAACTGGGCGAAGGCTAATAACACCTTCAAGATGGAAGCGAAATTCATCAGCAACGTTGACCCGGATGATGCAGCTGCAGTGCTTGCCTCTGTAGATCTTGCACACTCCTTATTCATCGTTGTATCCAAGTCCGGTACAACTCTTGAGACACTGACCAACGAAGCATTTGTAAAGGATGCCCTGACGAAAGCAGGCCTGAATCCATCCAGACATATGCTTGCTGTTACAAGTGAGACTTCTCCACTTGCAAAGAGCGAGGACTACCTTACCGCCATTTTCATGGATGATTACATAGGCGGCCGTTACTCTTCTGTTTCCGGTGTAGGCGGAGCAATCCTTTCCCTGGCATTCGGACCGGAAGTATTTGCACAGCTTCTTGATGGCGCTGCAGCAGAGGATCAGCTTGCAACTAACCGTGACCTTATGAAGAACCCGGATATGCTGGATGCCCTTATCGGTATCTATGAGAGAAACGTACAGGGATATCCTTCCACTGCAGTTCTCCCATACTCACAGGCATTAAGCCGTTTCCCTGCGCACCTTCAGCAGTGTGATATGGAGTCAAACGGTAAGACTGTAAACCGTTTCGGCGAGCCGGTTAACTACGTAACAGGTCCGGTTATCTTCGGTGAACCAGGAACCAACGGACAGCATTCCTTCTATCAGTTATTACATCAGGGCTCTGATATCATCCCGCTTCAGTTCATCGGCTTCAAGAACAGCCAGCTTGGCGTAGATGTGGATATTGAGAACAGCACCAGCCAGCAGAAGCTCTGTGCCAACGTTGCAGCTCAGATCATTGCATTTGCCTGCGGTAAAGAGGATGAGAATCTGAACAAGAACTTCAAGGGTAAACGTCCATCCAGCATTATCATCGGTGAGCAGCTTACTCCTGCTTCCCTTGGTGCATTACTTGCTCACTTCGAGAACAAGATCATGTTCCAGGGCTTTGTATGGAACCTGAACAGCTTCGATCAGGAAGGCGTTCAGCTTGGTAAAGTTCTTGCGAAACGTGTACTTGCACATAATACAGACGGTGCACTTAAAGTATTCAGCGATCTGCTGAACATCTGATAAGCTTGCAAAGCTTCCGCCCGTTATAGTAAAATTTAGTCACATAGAAAACGGACTCTTCGGGGTTCGTTTTCTATTTTCAGAACATAAAAACGGAGCCTCTGCTCCATAAATGATTACTCATCTATTTTGCAAAGACTCCTATATTTCTATTTACTCTGTTTAACAACTGCCAATCCGTAAACGTCCAACTGCCCTTCCGGATTTCCGTAAATCCAGGTGCATTTTCCCTCCGGTACAGGTACCTTCACAGATTCTGTTCCAAAATTCTGATAAATATAATACTTTTCAGTCTCATTTTCTCTTACCGTAACTTCCAGATCTTCCGGAATTGCTTGCTCGATTCCGCAGGATACACCGCTTTCTTTTACCACCCTTTTAAGGAAATCTGTATAAAATTCCTTCTGCGCAATGGCAGCTACATACCAGGCTTTTCCTTTTCCATATTCGTGCGCTGTTACACAAGGATACCCCTGATAAAAATCACTTCCATAACTCATCACAGGAACCGCTCCACGAAGCTCTATAAGATCACATAAATACTGACAGGTATATGTTTTTTCCATTCCAAGGCTGTTGTCAGAAACCGGGATCATCTGATTTTCCTCCCAATCATAAAGTCCATCAATTTCCATGCTTCTTACTCCCAGCACATCCATAAGACCATACGGAGTTCCACCAAGATAACAACGATCTGTATCATCTGCAATTCCAGACCAACAGCTGGTAATCAGCGTACCGCCGGCTTCTACAAACCGACGTACCTTTTCAGGAAAACCTTCCTTAAACATATAGACCATTGGCATTGCCAGTATCTTATAAGAATCCAGACTACAGGTCATGTCTATCAAATCTACATTCAATCCCTGTTTACGGAAACCTCTGTAATATTTCAGCATCGTTTCCAGATAATGAAGACCTTTATTTCGCGGTCCCTGGCTATCCTCCATAGCCCACTGACTATCCCAGTCATAAATCATTGCCACCTGACTATTTACGATTGTTCCGGTTAATTCTTTTAATTTTTTCAGTGCTTCGCCAACCTCAGATACTTCCTTAAACACTCTGGTATCACTACCGCCATAGTGATCGATCACTGAGCCATGAAATTTCTCGGAAGCACCACGACTCTGACGGATCTGGAAATACAAAGAACTGTCACTTCCATGGGCAATAGCCTGCATGGACTGTGCAAATAACATTCCCGGTTTTTTTAATTTACTTACCCCCTGCCAGTTTGTAGAAGAAGGACAGGATTCCATCTGTAAAAATGGCTGGCCTCTCTTCAATGAACGGATCAGATCATGACACATTCCATTATCGTAAGCAGTATCAATAAGCGCCTCCTTATGCCAGGTAGGATAAGTATCCCAGGAAACTACGTCAACTTCCTTCGCAAGCTTAAAGTAATCCAGCCCTCCGAAATAATGCATCAGATTTGCTGTTGTGGGAAGCTGGCTTCCCCCCTCCCTTACTGCGCAGATTTCATGGCGAAGAAAATCAGCAGTTTGATGTGTGACAAAACGTTTCCAATCCAGATTCAGGGCATGCAGCTGTGTCTCACCAATCTTTGACGGACTCTCAATCTGATCAAAATTCTGGTACGTATGACTCCAAAAGGTAGTACACCAGCGATCATTCAGATTCTCTATGGTCTCATATTTTTCTTTCAGCCATTTACGAAATGCCTTTTGACACAGCGGGCAATGACACTCTCCGCCATATTCGTTGGAAATATGCCACAGAATCACTCCCGGATGATTCGCCACCTCCTTGGCAAGCTTTTTGTTCATGATACGGATTTTTTCTCTATATACCGGAGATGTATAACAATGATTATGACGAAATCCGAAAAGATTTCTATGTCTCGTCTCATCAACTCTTAAAACCTCCGGATACTTCTCTGCCATCCAAATGGGTCTTGCACCGGATGGCGTAGATAAAATAGTAGAAATCCCATTCTGATATAACCTGTCGATTACATTCTGAAGCCATTCTAACTGAAACACGCCTTCCTCTGGTTCCAATGTGGACCAGGAAAACATCCCAAGGCTGACCACATTACAGCCTGATTCCTTAAGCATTTCTATATCTTTTTCCAAAATATCCGGTCTTTTCAACCATTGCTCAGGATTATAATCGCCGCCGTGAAGCAGCTTGTCTGTCTTAAATTCCATAGTTTGTCTCCTCATAATCCTCTTTATCCAATCACACCGGCAGCATTCAATCCTTTTACCAATATAAACAACACCAGAAGACTGACCGGATAAACAGCATAATATATATACTTATTGATACGGTTTTTCCTTTCCCCGTTATAACACCACAAACCATAAAAGGCCAGTGGTCCTGTAACGTACATCAGACTGATTGCCCCTCCCAAAATCGTTTTCATTACATTTTTGCTATAAAACACATAGAATACAGCAGTTAAAAGTACCATACAGGAACCGTACTCTGATTTGAAAAGGCTGGTCCATAACACCGCAGCCAAAATCTCCAGAAGCCGTACAAGCTTACCTGCAGCCCCTCCAACCGTTTCTGTCAATTCCAGACATTTCAAGAGAATCAGACAAATTGTCATTGTGAACATTCCGTTCTGTGCAGAAAAATCCAAGAGCCTGCCGCTCATAGCCAGATCATATGGAATCTCACTAAGTATTGCTGTACCCAGCATTGCCAGAAGATATTTTTTGTAATCAGAAGTATTTCTTACACCTTCTACAAGTAAAAAAGCAAATATCGGAATTGCCAGTCCGCCTGCCAGCTGGAAAACAGACCCAAAGCCGGCAAGCATCATAAGATGGGGATCCTGAGCCATTGCCTCATTCAGACTGCTCTGCGTATAGGATTCCAGATGAATCATCCCTTTTTCAATTACAACAATACCTATCGTCCGAATAAGCATGACAATACATGCAAACATTTTCAAGCCATCTGCTGTAATGTCCGGTGTTTTCCAGACAACGCCTCTTTTTCCCAGCATACTACATCAACCTTTTACAGCACCACCTGTAATTCCTTCCACGTAAAATTTCTGCATGATCATAAATAAAATAGAAATCGGAATAGATACCAAAACACCACCGGCACAGAACTGTGTAAAGTAATTATTGATCAAACTCTTATCCAGCATTTTATAAAGCCCAATGGCAACTGTATATTTCGCAGAAATACCTGCATTTAAAATCATTTTTGCATATACAAAATCCATCCACGGAACCAAAAAACTGCTGATCACGGTATATACAACAATGGGCCGGCTCATGGGAAGAACCATCTGAAAGAAAATCCTCGCCTCACTACAGCCATCAATACGTGCCGCTTCGCAAAGTGCTCTTGGCACAGTGTCGAAAAATCCCTTTGCAATTAAATACCCCAAACCTGAGGATGCAGAATAAACCATAATTAGACCAGCATAACTATTCGTTAAATTAAATGATTTCAAAGTAAAATACACAGCTATCATAGCCAGCATACCTGGAAACAGGTTCAGAATAACTGCCATGTTCATAAGCGGCTTTCTCATTTTAAACCGCATAACTGAGGTTGCATATGCTACCATAAGTACAAACATAGTAGAAATCACACAGCTGAAGCAAGCAATGATAAAGGTATTCCAAAACCACTGCGGAAACTGCGCAACAGAATCCGGATGGAACAGCTTTACATATGCGGTTACACTCCACTCCTTTGGAAAAAAGGTACTTGTATTCATTCCCGGATAAGAACTGAAGGAAGTACATAAAAGCCAGATAATCGGTATCAACCAGATAAACGCCAGTACTGCAATTAAAAGATTATGCAGCACAATAGAAGAAGTTCTGCTGTCTTTCATCTTTTTCATTATTGATATGTTCCCTCCTTATCTCCTTTGATCATTTTGTTAAACGCAAACAAAGTAAACACTGCACAAATGATAAATACGATAATACCAATTGCCGATGCCATTTTATAATTATAATAATCCTGAGTTAACCGGAACAGCCATGTTACGAGAAGATCCACTTCCTTTGCCTGAGAACTGGCCATTGCCTGATTTGTAGTCGTATACACATCCTGGGTCAGAAGATAAATTACATTAAAATTATTTATATTTTTTACAAAATCAGTTACAAGCGCCGGTCCTGTTACAAACAGCAAATACGGCATTGTAATCTTTCGGAAAATCTGGAAATTTGTAGCTCCGTCTACTCTTGCACTTTCCAACTGATCAGAAGGCAGATTCATAAGAACACCTGTTGCAATCAACATCTGATAAGGAACACCAATCCAGATATTAATAAGAATAATCATTACATGCGCCCAGCCTGGTGCTGAAAGGAACGGAATATAGCTTGTCGAAACCAATCCTACGCTTCTTAAAAATCCTGTAAGTCCAATATTGCTGCAAATAGTATTTACGATTCCTCCGTTTGAAAAAAAGTTTCTTATCAAAAGAAGAGAAACAAATTGCGGAACTGCAATGGTTACAATAAAGAGTGTACGCCACATTTTAGGCATTCTTGTTTTCTTGCTATTCAGTAAGATAGACAGCAAAATACCTCCGATGTAAGTAGTAAATGTAGAAAAGAAGGCCCATACAAGCGTCCAGCCCAAAACACGGACAAACGCATAACCAAAAGTAGAGGTCAGTCCGCCGCCTCCGAATAAACTTGCAAAGTTGCTAAGTCCAACCCAGGAAAACAACTCCGTAGGAGGCATATGCTGCTGATCATAGTTGGTAAAAGCAACAAAGATCAACAAAAGAATCGGTATTAAAGTAAAAATCACAACGCCAAGAACCGGAAGCGTAAGGAGAGTTATATGAAATTTCTCCTCTGTAAGAGATCGCAAATCTTCTTTAAACGTATTGATATGCTTTCCCGCTTCTGACAGCTTCTGAAGCTCATATGCATTTACTACGTTCTTGAACCAGACAATTGCTGCTGCGAACCAGACAACAAAACTAAACAAAGAAAATAGCAAAATAGTAAATGAATTATCATAATCATTGAATTCACTTTTCATGGTCTTCATATTGAAAACCTTTTCCATTTTCACAGTGCCAAGACTTCCGAATTTCGGTACATACTGCAGCGCAAATTTTACAGTGAATAAAATAATTCCAATTTCCAAAAGAGTCATCAGAATTGCTTTGATATATTGCTTCCGTTTTGCATATCCAGCTCCCATCCAGAGCAGGGACAACTTAACAAATGCATCTCCTTTTATTACCGCAGTACCAAAATCAGCAAAAAATTCACCAATCGTATTAAAAAATCCACCAACCGCTTTTAGGGATTTCTTTTCCTGTGCTGCCATATCTCTCCTCCTCATTTTTAGTTTTGAAACGGCTCACATGCTATTTGCATATGAGCCGTTCCTGTTATTTTTTCAACTCTGTTAATTACTCTATTGAAGCGGTTACACCAGCAACAAGATTATCAAGAGCTTCCTGAATAGCTGCATCGTCATCAACTGACAAAGTTCCCTGTGCGATCAGCTCACCAAATGTCTGTGAAGGATCCCAATATTTTCCGCCCACTTTCTGAGCCTGTGCAAATTCAGCCTGCTGTGCAAGTGCACCAAGTGCTACATTCTCTTTAACAGAATCAGAAGCAGCTACATTCTTATTAGAAGGACCACTTTCTCTCTGATCAAAGAATGCCTGCTGAGAGTCCTCATTTGAAATATAATCTGCAAGAAGAACGGCCCATCCGGAATTCTCTGAATATCCGTTTACACCAACAAATTTGTAACCTGCTACGGAACTCTGCTGAACCTGCGCATCACCAACTTTAAAGGTTGGAAGCTTGGTTGCTGCATATCCATCACCATAAACGTCCTGCGCTGTGATTCCATCCCATGTGCCTGATACACATGCTACCAGGTTTCCTGAAGCAAGCTGATTAGAGATGTCACCGTCTGCAATTGCCATAAATGCAGAGTTTCCAGTAATATCAAGCATTCCTTTTACAACATCAACGCCGGTATAACCATCTGCGCTTGTTCCATTCCAGTCCATAGAGGTTGTTCCATCCTCGTTCAAGCCTGTGGTAAATCCAGCCCCATAGAAGAAGGAGGCATTATACCATCCAGATGCAAGTGTCATGCCAACTTTCTTTCCTGCCTTATCCGCAGCTGCAAGAAGACTATCCCAGCTTGCTACATCTTCTTCTGTAAGTACGGATGAATCGTAATAAAGAAAATATCCGTTATCCGCTGCTCTTGGGAATGCGTAAAGGCTTCCGTCTACGGTAGCCGCTTCAATGGAGCCGTCTACGTTCGCTGCCTTCACATCATCTAATGTTTTCCCTGCAAGCTGAAGAGCATCTGCATAATCGTCCAGCTTCAGAAGTGCACCTGCTTTTACCAGATCTGAAATCTGATCATCTGCAAATGCATATACATCAGCAGCGGCCTCAACGTCTGTAAGAACAGTATCTTTAGCGGTAGACTCAGATTCTACTCCAATTTGGATATCAAATGTCTGGTCTTTATAAGTTTCCTGGAATTTGTCTGTCAGTTCTTTTAATAAGTCCTGATCTTCTTCTGCACCCCATACTGTTAATTTAACCGTTTCATTCTCCTCAGCGCTTACACATACTGTACAAGATGCTGCCATAGCAACAGCCAATGCCGGTGCGATTACTTTCTTCACTACTTTTTTCATGATTTCGTCCTCCTGATTTTTTATTGCGCAACCGTTTGCTCATGTATTTAGTATAAGGCATCATTATCATATTGTCAATTGTATACTATTATCCAATTTATAGTTTGTTTTTAAGCTATATTGCACAATAGTTTTTCTATATTCTCTTATTTGCGCAATCGTTTGTTCACATTGTGGCTCACCGGTGATTCCCATAGTCGGACTTCCACCGACTGGTGTGCCCCAGCTTTGCCGGGCACGCTCCTATCACGCAAAAGAATCCACACATTTTACTGTGTGGATTCTCGTAAAACAATCTGATAACTAAGAGGCAGCAACTCTTCTCTTGGATTTTCTCCCAACAACTGCAAGAGTTTCGCACATGCCATTCGTCCCAGTCGTACTGTATCAAATCGCACGCTGGTGACCGGAGGATTGTTATATTCCAGATTTATACTATCATAAAGACTGGCAACCCGTATATCAATTGGAATGCGAAGCTTCTTCTCTCGCAGACTTCCAAGGCACATATTGCATATCACATCGTCCATGCATACAAAACCTTCAACTCCATGTGCCAGGGCCTCTGTTACTGCTTGGGTAACCTTTAACTGATTATCCGTATTCATATAAACCATATCCGGATCAAAGGAAATTCCCTGTTGCTCATGAGCCCTAATAAATCCCTGGTATCTGTTTTTGGTTACACCATAAGACTCATTCCCGCCTAACAGAGCTAACTTTTTTATTCCCTTTGTCAGAAGAACACCTGTCATTTCCTGACTGGCTTCCTGATTTTGATTGTCTACGGATGGAATTTCCGCATCCTTGCAGGGACCAATCACAACAAATGGCACATTACAGCTTTTCAGATACTTCTGCACCTGAGAGTTCTCCACCGAACGGCTTAAGATCATCCCATCTACTTTTTTGTTGGATTCCAGTCTTTTAAGCTGAGAAAGATCATTTTCTTCAATCATAGAAATAATAATATCATAATCAAAACCAGACGCAACTTCACAGATTCCATTCATACAATCCTTAAAAAACGGAAACTCTGTAGCGATATAATCCTTTGGTAAAAGCAAGGCCAGATTATACGTTTTTCTTTGAGCAAGCCCCTTCGCCATAACATTTGGACGATAGTCATGTTCCTTAATAAATTGAAGAACTCTTTCCCTTGTAGCCTGTCCGATTCTTCCTTTTCCGGAAATTGCCCTGGAAACTGTAGTTTTACTGACTCCAAGTTCTCTGGCTATATCCTCAATTGTATATATCTTTTTTTCCTCTTCCATAAAAACACCCCACCAACACAGCTGCTCTGTTCTTTAAGCTTTGTATATCATCATATCATGCAGCTTTCGTCACTTCGTATTTCATAGAATAACAAATCCCAGACATTATTGCAAGTGCAGTGTTTTTTTATATACCATCAGGCCATCTGTACGCCCCAGCTTTTCTTTTTATCCACACCTCTGTCAGGTGTTCCGGAAACAAAAATGTTTCTCTCTCTCCAGCTTCCTGCTCCATTATCTGAGTAGCACAGCTCTGCTCCATCAGCTTTCTTCTTAACCTGGATCTGCATGATCAGATTCTTTACGCTTCCATGTGCCAGGCTGTTCTTAACCAGTTCATCCAGTTCTCTCTCCAGCTTAGCTCTATTCACACATACGCTGATTTTTTCCCCGGATAGCTCTGCCTCCAGCCATTCCTGACCTGGTGTAAAATATTCCTGTCTTGCCTTTACAAATCCATCTACAAACCCATTCAGTTCAACGCTCTCATTTCTCTGTAATATCTTTCTCATAAAGAAGCCCCCTTGCTTCAAAATATCAGTTTTGTTATTTTTCTTTACTGAAAGATATTATATCCGTCTTTGTTAAACTCTGGATATTGGTAATGTTAAGTAAAGTTAAAATTTTTATTATTTACATCAGTTTCTCATAAACTGCATAGCCATCTCTTCCGCCATGCTTGATCTGATACAAGGCATTATCCGCTCTTCGGTAAAGCTCCATAAAGCATTCTCCATCCTTGGGAGCAAAGGCAATCCCTGCACTGCTGGTCAGCTTATGTCCTTGAAGTTCCGGGATATCCAGTGTCTTAATCTTCTGCTGCAAATCTTTCACTCTTAATTTCATATTTTCTTCGGAACCAATATCGTATAGAAGTACCACGAACTCATCTCCGCCAATACGTCCTACAACATCTTCATCGCGGAACTGAGATTGCAGAAGTTCCCCAAATGCCTGAAGCACCCTATCCCCCACAGCATGTCCGAAAGTGTCATTAATATCCTTAAAATGATCCATATCAAGGATCATAAACCCACTAAACACTTTCTCATTCTGCTGGTTCTTCCTGTTCAGCATACGGTCGATAACCTTCTGGGTATTCTCCTTATTGTATAACCCGGTGAGAGCATCCATCTGTGCAGAACGGGCCAGTTTCTCATTCTCTTCTTTATTACGAAACGCAGTATACAACACCAGAATGGCAACCAGAATACAGAAGCAGCCCATAAAAATCAATTCATATTTCCGAATAAATTCGTAATCCTCCTGCGCGGTCTCCACAGGCACTGTATAACAGATCATCCAGTCATTGTATCCAAGAGGAACATATGCCAGATAACGGTCAGATTCATTCCGTTCCTTCAGATCAAGCCTCACAATACCGGCATTGCCTTCTTGAAATTCCTCTTTCAGAGAATTCAGCGTAGTATCCTCTTCTTTCAGATTCTTCTCCTCATAAAACTCAAACATATTCGTTTTATAGTCAAACATCTCCTCAGAAGCATCCCCGCTCTCAAAAGCAATAAGCTCACCTACACTGGTAACAATGCAGCAATTTCCCTCGCCGCCAAACAAACCGGCAAAAAGCAGCCGGCTGATGGCACTTACATTAAAGGAGCCCCCAAATACTCCTATAATATCGTCCCCCTTATAGACCGGTACACTGAGAACCACACGGATTTCCTGGTCAACACTGCTCTCCAGAGGATCACTTATGGTCTGCATTCCTTCCAATGCATCCTGAAAATACTTCCTGTGTGCCACATTTTTGACCATGCCATTATCATAGTAAGCATTCCCTTCTTCATCAATCAATGCGATTCTCTCTAGCTCTGTCTTCTCATGCACAGTTACCAACCTGTCCAGATTCTCCTGGGATAAAAGCTCTTCCGCCTCTCCCAGCACGAAAGCTATTTCATTCAAATACTGATAATGAATATTCAGAATACTTCGTAAATGCTCACTCTGCCTGGAAATATCGGTCATCATAATACTTCTTGAATTTATCTCCACAGATTGCTGTACACAGGTGAAAAAGATGAGGATGCCTACCACAACCGATGCAATAAAGATGCCTGTAGCGATCACATAATTCTTCAGTTGAAATGTCGTCTTCTTCATAGATCCCCCCGGTAGTTTTCTTTTATTATACCAGATATCAGGGGATTATTTCTACAATTTTATATAGAAAGCTTGTTTTTTCGCAAATATCACATGTTTATGTTTCTAATTTCATAACTTTTCACGACTGTATCTGTGCCCCAGTTCCCAGAAAGCTACGGCGCTTGCCGCCGCCACATTCAGAGAATCCACCCCATGGGACATAGGAATTTTTACCGTATAATCACAGTCTGCAATCGTTTGTGAAGCAAGCCCGTCCCCCTCTGTTCCAAGAAGCACTGCAAGCTTCTCTTCTGCCTGAAGTGCGCTGTCATCGATTCCTACGGAGTCGTCACACAATGCCATTGCTGCTGTTTTAAATTCCATTCTTTGCAGAAGCTGCATTCCCTCCTGGGGCCAGACTGCCTTCTTGTCAAAATATGTCCAGGGAATCTGGAAAACAGTTCCCATACTGACTCTGGCTGCACGGCGATAAAGGGGATCACTGCTGCCTCCGGTCAAAAGCACAGCATCCATATGAAGGGCTGCCGCAGAACGGAAAATAGCACCAATATTGGTAGGATTTACCACGTTCTCAAGCACCGCTATGCGGCTGGCATTTCTGCAGATTTCCTCTACAGAAGGAAGTGGATTTCTCCTCATTGCACAGAGCATTCCCCGTGTAAGTGCAAATCCGGTAAGCTTCACCAAAATCTCATACTCTGCTGTATATACCGGCACCTGCGGATGCCTCTCCAGAATAGCCCTTGCCTCTCCTTCCAGATCTTTGTGCTCCACCAGGAAGGAAATCGGCTTGTATCCTGCATTCAAAGCCCGTTCAATTACCTTAGGGCTCTCTGCAATAAAAATTCCCGGCTCTGGCTCGTAATATCTTAAAAGCTGCACCTCAGATGCTCTGGTATATACATCCAGCTCCGGTGCAGCGAAATCCCTTATTTCATTCCACATAAAAACATGACCTCCAAACAATGACATGATTCGTTGCTCTATTTTACATTACCTCTAGCACTCTGATTGCTATCAGTCCATTTCGAATTCCCAGCATTTCCGTTGCATTATTAAAATCCATATTTGTTATTTCTGTTATTTTTTGCAAACGATAAGAAACTGTCCGATAATGAACAAATAATATTTCAGAAGTCTTTTTTAAGCTTTGATTATTATTCAGAAAACACTCCAATGTGTTAATCAGTTCTCCATTTTTCTGTACGTCGTACTGATAAAGCTTATTCAAGGATTCCGGTATAAACCCACGCAATTCCGATTTATCCTTCATCTTTTCCATTACATGGTAAAAGAATCCTATCTTAGAACTATCTATGATAGATTTATCCTCATCTCCTACTATTCTTCTGATAATTTTAATATAGTTAAGTGCTATTTTAGAGGATTTAAAGGATTCTTTTAATAGATGGTATCCTGTGACAATCTTCCCTATCCCAACCAGGAAATTTACTTCAACCTTTTTACGAATAAGATATTCCTGTATGGTAAGCTGCAGTTCCTCCAGTTTTTTTCGGAACTCTAATCCATTCTCCTGTTCCGCTACTTTATGAATATAAACAATCTGATTGGTTTGAGAAAAAATATACTCTTTTGGTAAATGCTTTAAAAGTTCTTTTTCAACCTGCTCTGTTTCTTTTATTTGGGCATTAGAGAAAGCTTCGCTATTCTCTAGTGTCTCCATGCGGAAAGTAACAACCTGAAATTTATCAGTATCCGCAAAATGAAGTATGCCTGCAACTTCCTTTTCTTCATCATTTGACAACGAGCCATTCAGCAAACGATATTCCAAATCTCTTCGGTATCGTTTTTCAAGATCTTCTTCGATAATAAGACGCATCAAACTATTTTGCAGTGTAATGATGATGTTCTCTAATGCAATAAAATCCAATTCTTTCAGTGGCTCATACTTCTCAGAAATAACCAGATAGATTTCTCTTCGTTGAAAGACATCCAGTTTTTTTATGTATTCAACATAATCAACATCTTTTCTTCTTCGACACCAGTATTGATATTTTGTAATAATATTAGGCTTATATTCCGAAATATTTTGATTTAATATGCTTCCCCATGGTTTATCCGAATTGCTTGTAAAAAGGCACTCCCCATCGCCATTCCATAAACTAACTGGATTTCCAAGCATGGTGTCCGTCATAAAAAGCACACTCTCTATTGCCTCTCTCGAATCTGCTACATTCAGTAAAATATTACTTAAATTGTCGTGGGTCATTTTAAAATACATTAACTCTGCAGTTTCGATATCATACAACTGAAGTATTATGTGCTTTATAATTCCCCAGAAAGATAGGTCTCCTGGAATTTCCATAACCGGCAAATGACGTTCTTTCGAAAACTGTAATAATACCTCAAATAACTTTTTGGAGTGTTCTGTTCTCTTAGGATCTTTTACCACAAATCCACTGATCTGCTTTTTATCCAATTCTTCCAAATGATGTAAAAAAGCAGGTTCCTCTGTGTTGTCATAAGCTTTCATACTTGTCAGAAGAAGCTCCCCACCCTTCAGGAAATTCTCCATATCTGGCACTTCAATAATCCGAGCACCTACAATTTCCCGATTAACCCCCGTTTCGTCACTTATCAGCTGCATTTCTGAAAATTTTTTTGATTCAAGCAAGTCCTTTACTGTATATCCCATTTATAATACCTTCCTTAGCTAATGAATTTGCTTATCATCATTTTACTATATCAATACAATATTTAATAGCCATATTTCTTAATTATTTTGAATAATTTTATATAATGACTATTTTAACCGAATTTTGCACGATGCTTTTTGAAGGTAACAAATAAACTCAAAAAACCACTTATTACAAAAATGCATAGCCATGTACGAACCGGAGTGTTATCACTTGTTTTCACTGGCGTAATATTTTCAGACTGTGCTGGTTTGTTTTGTTCAGAAAGAGCTTTCGACACTTCATATTTATTAAGAAAACGAACTGCCTCTTTTTTTACTTTCCCTTCATTTTGTTCCAATACAACCACTGTTATTTCCAGTTCCCTGGAAACATCTGCAGTACAATACACCGTCACGTTATATACGCAGGAGTCATATATATAACCTTCTGTATTTCTCCTCTGCTGGATAATTTCATACTGATAGGTTCCCGGCTGTGTAAATGTTATAACCGGAAATTCCTTCTTACCTTGTCCCTGAATTTCGATTATGGCTTGCTGACCTTTTGTATGTTCCGGCATAGGCGCATTTCGTGTTAATGCTTTCATTTGTATTTCAAATGTTTCCGTCTGCACAGGTTTATCACCTTCCAAAACGATTTCAACAGGAAGCCGAAAACTTATTTCCATTGCATATACCTGTGCAGGATTTTTACCTGATAACAACACTATAATCAACACAGAAAATAAAGTCTTTTTAATCATTTTCACAAGCTATTTCTCCCTGGCAAAGCGGACATAAGCCTCCCCCTTACCAACCGCTTAGCGCTTCGCACACTTGAAGCGAGGGAATGCTTATCTGCGTTCAAATTCTCTTCTGGCACCATCTGTGCCAAGACTACAGTTCTTGCATCTGTAAATTCTGACGTACAGGTAGTCAAAGCTACAAGCTGCGGATATTCACTCTTCTCTACGGCACTCAAGATCTCTTCTTTAAAAAAGAGAGCATTGCTTCGGATATAATCCAATTGCCCTTCTTCCCATGTTTTGGGCCAATTTGCCAAACGAAAAATAGAATCATCCGAAACTCCGGTAATCAATACGGCAGCAACCTTCAGATGGTAGACCCTATCTGGCAAAAGCAGTGTTCCTGTATCATTCTCCTGAAAAAACTCCTGCTTCTTATATAAATCCAAATCCCCAAACATATTTCCACCATCCATATGGTGTCCATACAGAAGATTATAAGAATCTGAAAAATCCTTTGCATTCTGGCTGTCCAGAAAAATACTTCCCGCAAGAGCAAATTCTCCATAAACGTCTTGATTGATATAGGTATGGTTCGTTTCTCCCTGCACTACCGGAAAATCAATGTGCGTTCCGTCCATTGTAAGCCAGGCACGAACATCCGGATTCATTGATAGTAATTTGGAAAAATCGGGATGTTCTTTATCTGGCTTTATTTTCAGCATGTCCTCTTGAACATTTTCTGCTGCAGAATAAATCCTATGATTATCATTCAACACAAACAATGCATAGGAAGCAGAAACAATGAAAATAAGAATAAGACAAAAACTGATTATGAAATTCAGAAAACGTTGTAGATACTCAGAAATCTTATAACCCATTGTTCTGCTCCCTTATGCTGCTTCTTTCTTTTACTTTTATACTTGTTATGTAGTTTCTATTTTTCTTTACTCTTCTCTTCTACGACTTTTCACGATCATCATACCTGCTCCAAGTATAACGAGCGCGAGAACCATGATATATGGAAGAGAATCTAAACGGATACCTGTGTTCGGTTTTGCAATATCTTTATCCGCATCATTCAATCCCTTACGGTTTGCAATGATAATGTTATTGTCTATGTTCTTTCCAACTGTGCCATACGCATAAAGTGATACTCCATAATCCCCGGTATTATCTGCTGTAGGATTGTTTACTTTTGAACCACCGTAATAAGATACCGTATAACCTTCAGCTGGTTTATTCACGTTCTCAGATGTTAATTCTCCAATATGTTTCCTATCCTCTTGTACTTTATAGGATACTCCTGCCGGAACACCAGTAAATGTAATTGTCTCATTATCTTTCAATGAAAGTTGAACCTCTGCTGTATATTTTCCTTCTGTATCTTTTGTCCAGTTAGATTCCGGAACCTCTGCTTTTACTATGATATTCTTATCACTATCATATTTAATATCACTACGCACCGGTTTGTCTGAAGTTAATGTTACTGTGATGTCAAACCTCTGATCTCGACTTGCAAAAGGTCCTCGCACCTGTTTCATAACTTTAAATTTTGCCTTATCATTAACCGGCTCAATCGGATTGATCGGATCTGGTTCTTCCGGATCTGGAGTTGGATTCGGTATTGGAATTGGGCTTGGATCAGTTGGATCAATTTCTCCATCTAATAGATATTTGTTTCTAAAATCCGCTTTCTTCTCTGCATTACTCTGATTTTTATCATTTCCATTTCCAATTCCGGCATTTTCAGATGTAACGGTTACAAATTTCTGTAATTCGGACGTATTCTTACCATCACTATTTTTTACAGTAACATACTTTACAACAACCTGAATATAAACAGGATCTGTATCATATAGAACACCTGCGGAATCGGCAAGCTTTGAAATTTGTTTATCAGGAGACAATTCTGTAATCTTATAATTATATTTACCTGGAACAGTGTATTTTGGTACTTTTATCTCAATATCTGGATTATTTGTTTTCACAACTAAAGGATTTATAACTAATTTTGGTACTTCAACTATATCCATAGGTGCTGCTGTACATTCAGACTTAAATGCTAACGTTTCAGCTGGAAATTGAGCTGCAACATCGTTCCCATCTAATTTCACGTATTTTTTCTGAATAGTAAATGTTGAAGGTGCATTCGCAGGAGTACCTCCTGTAGGATAATCGGATGGATCTGCAAATACCGGGATGCTCATAAATATCGCTAATACAATAGCCAATAGTGTTGTCAATTTTTTCTTCATAGTTACGCTCCTTTCACAACCAATTTACAAGTTTCTCCGCTACGTTATAATCCTCTGCGACGGACAAGTGTAATAATTTTTCCCATAATTGCTTCTTCAGGCAGTGGACCAAAGTCCCTGCTGTCAGAAGACTGTGTGCGGTAGTCACCAAGAACAAAGACATAGCCTTCTGGTACCCGAAAGGGATACTTCAGAAGTGTCTTAGGTTCTGTAGGGTATAGAATCTCCCCGGACTGCATCGTACCATTAACATACAAGCGTCCCTCTTCATCCATATCTACATAATCCGTTCCCTTTGCTACTACACGGGATGCACAGATTTTTCCGTCCATCTCATACAGAATCAAATCGTCCTTATAGATTTCCTTTTCTAAACGATATCCAAGAACGAGATCCCCATCCTTCAATGATGGAAACATTGCGTTCCCATCCAGCTGACAGATAAGAAACACTTCTGAAAACAGGACATAAAACAGAAGTGCCAGTCCTGCCAGCCTCTTTCCAAGCTCCAGCCAGCCTCTTCTGTCAAGAATTGCATTTCTGCGCCCCTTAATGACCTGCTCTGCTGTCAGCTTAGAACTTCGGCTTTTTTTCATCATCAGTCAGAATTCTCCTCACGGACGTTGATGCGTTCATCAAGCAAAAGATCATATCTTTTTCGCTCCCATACAAGGGCTTCCTCATATAAATGGTTCAACTCCTGTATTTTCTTCCAGACATCCGCTTCATCCACTCCAAAGAGCCTTTTTTTGAACTTTACTTTTTTTAGAAATTCAGTAATCCTGTTTTCCGGTTGATTTTCCAGCTCTTTTTTTATATTTTTTCTGGAATCCATCACACTCCCTCCCTTTTCATTATTCTCTCTATTTTGTTTTTCTTTTGTTTCATAAAAAACAAGACAACGGCAATATTTATAAAGATCAGCATCCCTATATACAGATTCTTTTCTAAATGAATTCCTGTATTCGGTGCATCATTTTCTAAATTGTTGTTTGTAACTTTAATTTCTACCACATCTCCTTGCATTTCAGAAATTTTGCAAGTCATAATGGCTTCATTTTTGATTTTATCTAACAGCGCTGGTGTTTCTGATGAAGAACTTTCATTTAGAATTTTTGTTGAAACCGAAACAGCGTATTTTGATGTATCAACAGCCTCTGTGATCTTAATGTCTGAATCTTGATCCACATGCTGTATTGCAAGCACATCTCCATCTTTCAGAGATGCGGCTATCGTCTTACTCAAACTCTGTCCGTCTTCAAAATAGACAATTTCCATATCAAATGGCTCTTCTCGATTTCCAAAGGGACCTGTAACTTCCATGGTAATCTTGACTGTCACGCCACCTTCTATGGAATGATTGACAACATCTATAGATGTATCAGAACTGATATTTGACTCCTTTATCGCAGCTGGCTCACCCGCTCTCTGGACCACATAAGACTGCGTGATCTTTCCGATCGTAAACCTCGTCTGATTCTCCGATTCTCGTATGCCATCTATTACCCTATCGTCTGCTCCCATGCAGATCCATTCAATCTGATCTGTTTGTTCTGGCAATTCGGGATTAAAATCAGACACAACTTCTTCGATCACAGTTCCTGTTAATGCATAACGAATCCGGTCCTGACCTTCTCCCTTTACCTCCACGGAGTAGAATGAATTGGCGTTTTTTACAGAATCTTTTAATTTATATGCACTTCCTTTTCCATTGGGAAGATAGTAAACATCTACCGCTTCCCCTTGTTTATTCTGTCCAGAATTATAAGAAACATATGTCTTTCCGGAATCTGTGTCAGTATAAACCTCTCCGTATTCTATCTCACTTTCCTCCCGGTATGCAGATACAAACTTATCCGTTGCATCAGGATTCTGATCCTCACTATTTTTCACAAATCCAAATTCTTCATATATCAGGAGCAGATCTTCAATGGAAACACCATGACAGGTAGTTCTTCCAGCTTTCCATGTAGCAATATCGGTAATGTCATTATGCTGAAGCTTTACCTTATTTCCATCGATAATAACATAGAAATCAATATCAACCCCTTCAGAAATTCCCTGAAAACCCTCTGTCTCCGAAGTTTCTTCCGGAAATGGAGAGATTTCTTCTGGTGACGAAGTAAACTTCTCTTCTGAAATGAAACCTTCCCATATGTTTTCTTCCTCAGAATCTGCCATAGCCGTTGTTCCCGCACTATTCATACACAAAACCAATAGAAGCATCCAGGCTATCCATCTTAGCCACGCCTTTTTTCTCTTCATGTTAGCCCTCCAGCAAAGTTTAAATTATAGTATATACTTCTTTATTTTTTATATAATGTACAAATACTGAAAATATCCTATGCGAATTTTTGCAAGAAGTGTTCCGTAGCATTCTATGGACTCAGCGTCAAAAGACCTTTTCACACTGGTATCCTCCCTATATTTTTCCACCAAAAAAGGCTCCTTGAAAACAATCCATTTTCAAAGAGCCTTATTCCTATCTATAACATATTTTCCAGAGTGATACTCCATTCCGTACAACATACAATTAATCATTTTCTTGTTGCTTTATGATTTCTGCTAACAGCGACAGCAGCTTATCAACCTGGATCGGCTTTGCGATATGACCATTCATTCCAGCTGCAAGCGCATCTCGCTTATCTTCGTCAAATGCATTTGCCGTCATTGCGATAATCGGTATGCCTGCCTTATCTTTATCCGGCAGGTTTCTGATTGCCTGTGTTGCTTTATAACCATCCATTTTGGGCATCTGGATATCCATGAGGATCATATCATATGTACCTGCTGGCATTTCCATTATTCTGTTCACACACTGAATGCCATCCTCCACACGATCTATTTTCAGACCGGCACGCTCAAGGATTGCTTCTGCAATCTCTGCATTCAGATCATTGTCCTCTGCCAGAAGGATATTCCTTCCTTCAAGTATTTCACTGCCTGTTCCAGAACTTTCAACGTGTTTTTTTACATAATAGCTTTTATCCGCTATTCTGTGTTTTAATGTAACTGTAAAAGTACTGCCCTTTCCAAGCTCACTCTCTACATTAATTGTTCCACCGAGCAGATCAACATATTTCTTTACGATTGACATTCCAAGTCCGCTTCCTGTGATTTTGCTCTTTGTGGTGTTTCGCTCACGTGTGAATGCTTCAAAAATCTTTGTCAGGTAATCCTGGCTCATACCGATTCCGGTATCCCTTACCCTGGTTCTCACAATCATGTACCCGGGCTCATCACATGCTAATTCGTCTACGTTTATCATAACCGAACCACCGGCCGGAGTATACTTTATGGCATTGCTCAGGATATTGACTAATATTTCTTTTACCTTGGTAACATCTGTCAGGACATGCTCATGCTCTACATTCATCGTGTAATGAAGCGTAATATTCTTTTTCCTTGCTTTCTCATCAAATACTGCAAACAAAGACTTCCAAACATCTTCAATTCGGCAATGATTCTCATCAAGCTCCATCCTTCCGCTCTCAATCCGAGCCATGTCAAGTACATTATTTATGATTGACAGGAGAAGATTTCCGGACTGTTGCAGCTTTTCCAAATGCTCTGAAGTTTCAGGAAGATTCTTTCCTTCTAATTCATCCTCCATAAGCTGTGCATACCCCAGAATTGCATTCATAGGAGTACGGATGTCATGGGACATATTGTTAAGAAAACGAGTCTTTGCAAGACTGGCCTCCTCTGCTTTTTTCAAAGCGATTTCCAGTTTGTCATTGAGTTTTTGTGTATCATTTGCAGCAATCTTTGCGACAGCTTCTGCTTTTCTTGCCTTCCGTAAAAGTACAAGGATAATGCTGATTATGCTAAGTGCAAAAAATCCTACAGCAACAAAAAAAGCAAGCATGTTGTCTTTTACAAAATCATAAAAAGTCACCTTATCTGCCGTACTGTCATAGATAGCAAGTGCACTTGTAAGCATGTCAGACGGCATGGCCTTCAAGGTTTTATTCAGTATCGACAAAAGAGTTCCCTCTCCACATCTTACTGCAAAGCATGCCTCCATTGTTTTTGTAAGTGGAACACTCTTGAAATCTCGATCGTTATCAAATTTCAATGCCTGACTGGTTCCCATCAGAAAACAGTCTGCTTTTTCATTGATGATCTTATCTGCCGCATCCTCAAGCGAATCGCAATCTACAAGCTTCCATTGGGGATAATTGAATACAATATGCTGTTTTAAAGCTTCTTGTTCCTTTTGCACAGCTACTGTATACACCTCGTCCTCATTAAAATATTCCTCATCCGTTACCACCATCAGGCTGTAGGTCCAGGCTGTGTTTGTAAGTGCATATCCGTTTTCTTCTGCAAAATATGGATTCCTGCCGGCATAAAATATCATGTCAATCTCACGATCCTGCAGTGCCTGAAGCATTTCGTCGTAATCATCATATGCCTGCATATTAAATTCCAGTATCTGATTTCCCAGACAGTCTTTGGCATAGGAAATATATTCTGCTAGCATACCGGTAAGTTCTCCTGTCTCTTCGTCCAGGGAAAATACCGCCGGATCATTGCTCAGAAATCCTATCTGAATACCGCCATGTTCTTCCATCCAAGACTTTTCTTCGCCAGTAAGACTTTGACAATAATCAAGTGTAAAATACTTCTTATACAGGTCTGCCTTAAAAAAAGAACTATCCTGATCCAACTGACGCATGGCATGATCCAGCTCTGCTTTGATGTCGCTGCGCTCTTTATTTATTGCAAAATATATGCCTGATTTGCCAATCGTAGTAACGGATGATATTCCCTGTTCAGACCAGATGGATTCCTCCAGAGATACAAAACAATCAATCTCATGATTTGCTAATTTCTTTTCAACATCATCATTATTCACATTTACATGTTCTGTATGTATGCCATTTTTATTTTCCCATTCTGTCAGCATGATTTCAGGTTCTGTATCCATGAGCACACCTACACGTTTCCCATCCATAGACTTGAAATCAGATGTCCCAATATCCATCTTTGACAAATCAGCATAAAGGATATATTTTTCCTCACCCATCGGTTCATCCGAAAAAAGCATCCTTTGTGTACGTTCATCGGTGTAAGAAATGTCACCCATGACATCAATCTCACCATTTTCAAGCTTAGCAAAACAGTTGGACCAGTCACATTTCACATACTCAAATTTCCATCCGGTATAGCCTGCCAGGGCCTGCATGAGCTCGTATCCATATCCGTGTCTGACACCGTTTTTGTCGACATAATTAAAGGTATCCTCAAATGAGCCAACACGGATGATCTGTGGCTGTTTTTCATCATGATTCGTTTCCGCAGCCTGGCAGTGTACTGGAAATATCATACACATTCCGAAAGCCAAAACGATACCTGCTAATAATACGGCTGATTTTTTTCTGCCTTTATCCATATTTTTTATTTCGGTCCCCCCTCCGGCCAGATTTAATGCTTCTTACCGTCTTTTCCAACGTCTTCATATCAACCGGTTTTGAAATATGTGCATTCATACCAGCTGCCAGAGAATGCTGTATATCCTCTGAAAATGCATTGGCGGTCATGGCAATGATCGGAATTGTATTTGCCAGTTCATGAGAGCTTCTGCGGATTGCCTTCGTTGCCTCATAGCCGTTCATGACAGGCATCTGCACATCCATCAGTATTTCTGCATTTATCTCATTATCTTCTGCACACAGGAATCTCATTCCCTGCAGGATATTGCCCTCCTGCTCATCTGTTTCTGTCTGTGACGCCGGAGAAACAAGTCTTTCTTCTGCAATTTTCAGATCCATAAAAATCTCGAAACAGCTGCCCTTTCCCGGTTCACTTTCTACATCGATGGTTCCGCCCATTGAATCAACCAGATTTTTGGTAATTGCCATTCCAAGTCCGGTTCCCTGTATCTTATTGGTCAGGGAATTTTCTTCACGGGTAAACGTATCAAAAATCATATCCTTGAAATCTGCCGACATTCCCATACCATTGTCACTGACTAAAAAGTGGTACTTTGCATAAACAGATGAATTTGATTCACATTCCTCTATCAAAAGCTGAATTTCTCCACCTTCCTGCGTATACTTCATTGCATTCGACAGCAGATTACTGAAAATCTGCATCAAATGAACCTGATCCCCATTCACCCACTCATGACGGATGTTTTCTTTTATAATTGTAAAAGTCTGCTTCTTTTCATATATCTGAGAATGAAATATGGTATCGAGTTCCTGTATAAAATCCAGAATAGAAAAGTCAGAATACTTGAAAACCGTTTTTCCCGCTTCAATCTTACTCATGTCCAGAACATCATTAATAATCCCTAACAGATGCTGTGAAGAAGTGTCAATTTTATCCGCATATTCTATTACCTTGCCTTTATCACCGGCATCATGTCTGATCAGTGACGTAATACCAATGATCGCATTCATAGGAGTACGTATATCGTGAGACATATTGGCAAGAAAACTACTCTTGGATCTGTTTGCTTCCTGTTGGTTTCTGTGCATAATAAAAGAAATTCCCAGCATAACACAGGAGGCTGCCATAACCGTAAAGATAACGATAAATATCATGACAAAATTGACAAGTTTTAATGTATTCGTAGCAACATACGTTGCAGGAACCAGAAAGGCAGCCTTTTTCTTCCAGTTCCGCCTTTGTTTTCTCAAAAGAAGAATTGTGAAGGTACTTCATATTCTGTAAAACAGAAAATACATTATGCCCCTTGATCAGTTCCACCTGATTGCTGTTAAACAGTTTAGATCCATTATCATCCAGTACATACACACTGTTGTTCCCATTATATGCATCGCAGTTAAAATAAGGATTCAGCTGTTCCATATCCTGGGCAATTCCAAAGTATAGAATTGAAGTTTTCTTTTCTCCATTCTGAAGATATATTGGTTCCGGCAGACGATTCAGAAATACCATCTCAGACTGGTTATCTGTCATGGAATCAAAAACAAAACTGATTTTTTCAGGGCTTTCTTCAAAATAATCCAGATCCCGTAAAAGTCCCCTGTTTCCGGATTCTGTATAATATCCGCCCTCTGAATCCACTGCCATCAACGTGATCTTCTGATCTGCATATGCGGATAATTCATATTTCTTTTTCATATGTCTGCAAAGCTCATCTGTAGTCTGTACGTTTGCATCTCTCAGATAATTACATTCTTCCGTTACCCGATTCCAGTGGGAATCGATCACATCCTCCAGATTTTGAAACATCTGACGGGTAATCTCTTCCATCTGGTTCAATCGTTCTTCATAAATAATATCCTGGATATAAGTATGATACAGGAAAAAGAATGAAAGAAACATCGCTATACCAGTCATACAGCAACCCAATATTAAATTCCGCTGTCTGTCACTTCCGCTTCTGATGCCAGTTTTTCACTGATTCCGGAAATCGCAACCTGATAAGTCTTATCATCTTCCAGTTTCATCGGACTTACCATTACATAAGGGTAGTTGTTTCCTGTACCGACTGCATCATATCCCTCTTTATATAGGTCTCTTATCTGTTTTCCTGTTAAACTGACCGTCTGGATTGTCCTCGACCAGCCTGTTGAAATGATCGCACTGAGATCATCCACTGTAATATCTTTTGCATACATCTTTGAACTTACGCCGTCATTGTTCTGATTCAGTCCATTGCCACTGATCCACGTTCCCAAGGAAACAAGTGCCAGATCACTGTCCGTTGCCTGTGCAAAACATCTGCCTACCAGCTTTGCACAATTTTCCTGCGAAATGACTTCTGTTGTTGTGGTAATGACTTCCGGCTTATTATTTACCACGCTTTCCTGGTCATTCTCAAGCTGCTTTACCACATCTTCTATGGCTGCTTTATCCTGCATATACTCCAGCATTTTTGTTCCTGTAGTGACAAGTGTATTTTCCCAGCCGGAGTAAATAAGGGGTGCAGTATTTCCTGCATTGATCGCGTCTGCAATATCACCATAATAACGTCCTACTGACAATATGTAGACATTCTTACTTCCATCCTCTGACAGATACGGCATTAGTCCAAATTCATCTGTTGTAGCATCTGAATCTGTGATACCATTCTGTGATCCAAGCATGAACAGCGTATTTCCCTTAATAAAATCCTCTCTTGTTACTGCATCATCGATCGGATCACTGTTGCTGCCATCAAGCATACCGAGATCTTTCCATTTCCGGATATATTCCATGCTGTCCATCATGCCTTCCGTGTCACTGACATTTGCTTTCCCTGACAGATAATCCTTCCGCCACTGTCTTCCATCCAGCGAGCTTAAAAATCCGGTATCTGCAATATTGCATAAATACTGGAAACAACTTATACAAAGAAAACTGGTTTTATTATACTCTACTGCTCGACTGTACACAAGAAAAACATTAATCCTTTAACGCTTGAAACTTAAAACACCACCTGCACCAGAAACATATAGACAGCTGTTCCCGCTATGATACTGAGCAGTGTATTTCTCTTCCATAAATGCAGCAAAACAACCAGTACACACGCGGTCAGCTCCGGAAGTCCATGAGGTGCTGTAATCAGGCTCACATTTTTCAGACAGTAAACCACCAGCATTCCCATAATTGCATAAGGCAGTACATCTGCCAGATAATCAATCACGGCTGGTCTGTTTTTGTCTCCGCCAAAAACTGCAAATGGAAAAAATCGGATCAGCATCGTTACAATAGCAGCTACAGCAATCACACCTGCTGCATGAATATCAAACATGTTCCACCTCTCCCTTCTCTGCCACTTTTTCTGAACCTTTTCTGAATTTCTTCATCAAAAGCAATATTACCGTAATACTGATCATCGCCGGAATAACAAAATTCCCGGCACCGAAAATCAACAGACACACTACCGATGCTGCAACCCCGGTGATCGCACTTGCATGATTCTTCGTACTCTTCCATTGTTCCACAAACACCACCAGAAACAATGCTGTCATCGAAAAATCAATTCCGGCTGTGTTAAAGTTCAGTACACTTCCAACCACAGAACCGATCACACTTCCAATCACCCAGTAAACCTGATCAAATAAAGACACCAGAAAATAATATTTATTCCTGTCAACTCCCTCCGGAATTTTCCCACTGCATACAAGAGAATAGGTTTCATCGGTCAATGCAAAAATCAGATATGGTTTATACTTTCCCATATTCTTATATTTATTCAGCATGGAAATTCCATAAAACAGATGTCTCGCATTTACCATCAGGGTCATCAGCGCAGTTGCGATCAAAGATGCTCCGCCAGTGATCAGATTTATGGCAACATACTGCATAGATCCCGCATAAATAAACACACTCATGGCAATGGCCCAGAGTACACCATATCCCTTTGATTCCAGAAGAACACCAAATCCCATACCAAGCACAATATATCCCGCCATAATCGGGACAGATTGCTTAAATGCATATTTTGCTGTCATCATTCTTTCTCCCTATCAACGTCCTTGATTGTCTTTCTGAAAATCTTGATTTTCCACACTAATTGTATTCATATATAACCTGCCACCCCGTTATGTAGCATTTTCATGCTAAGCAATCACTTTTTCGTCTATCGCTCTACACATAGTCGCTACTCCTTTCTCATCTTCTTTGAAATATCGAACCCGATCTGCAAGAATTATATCATTTTCTGTAATAAAAACAACATAGGGTTCACACAAATCTTTCCTTTTCCGTATCTTCCTTTTCTTCCGTTTGTTTATAACAGATTAATATAGTTTCTTCTCCTATACAAGCTCCATGTTTCTACGACAACTTACTGAATAAACTGGAGTTTCTGAACTTATTCTAATTCAGAATGGATCCGGCTCTTTTTTTCATACCTACCAGCCAAATGCATCACGAATCAGTGCCCCAGTTTCCCCGTCTATGTAAAACAGTTCCTGTTCGTCTGGGGAATCTTTCCACTGGTAAGGGCAGCGAAAGCTCCAGACAGGCCTGTATGTGATTCCGTCTGCGGTTTCATCAAT
>CAKRRG010000029.1 GCA_934394545.1 uncultured Blautia sp. | reverse complement strand
CCATCCGCAAATACAACCATATGGGTAAACGTGCTTATATCGTAACCCAATCGATCAAAAAGCTGAAAAAAGAGGAAGATGACAAAGGACTTTATTATAAAGACGAACCGTACACCACCAAAAAACTGCACCAGCGTTTAATCATCACCTATTCTCCTAAATATGCCCTTTATCAGAAGACGATCCGCGACAAACAGGTAGAGCGGGCACAAAAAATGTTGGAATCCGGAAGTACGAAAAAGAATCGTAAGAATCCAAACGATCCGGCACGTTTCATAGGGAAGAAAGCTGTCACCAAGGATGGGGAAGCTGCAGATATAGAACAATACCTGGATGAGGACAAGATTGCGGAAGAAGCACAGTATGATGGCCTTTACGCAGTCTGTACAGATCTTTTGGATGATGATGTCAATGATATTTTAAAAGTAAGCGAAGGCAGATGGCAGATTGAAGAATGTTTTCGTATCATGAAAACTGATTTTTCTGCAAGACCAGTTTATTTACAGGACGAGAACAGGATCAAAGCTCATTTTCTAATCTGTTTTCTCTCATTAACAATCTACCGTTATCTTGAGAAAAAGTTAAATCTGCAATATACCTGTGAAGAATTATTGGACACCCTAAAGGCAATGAATTTTGCAGAAATACACGAACAGGGATTCATCCCACTGTATAAACGCGAAAAGATTACGGATGCCCTTCATGAAAGCTGTGGTTTTAGGACAGACTATCAATTTATAACAAAGAGCAAAATGAAAACAATACAGAAAAAAAGTAAAGGGAAGGAATAAATTACTATACTTCAAAACAACGGCAAAAATCGCTGAACCCCAGTAAAATCAAGGGATACAGCGATTTTTTCTTCTAATAACTGTCAAAGAAAGGATTTTACTAATTCCTGCGTATATTGTCAATAAAGCCATGAAAAACACAGCAATAAAAAACTTCCAGACAGACTATTTTTTACATTCTGCCTGGAAGCTTCCCATATATGATTTTTCTGCTTTTTTTCAGGATTCTCTGTGAGTTCCTCTTACCACCCGAATACCTCTTGATTCTATCATTTTACATATCCCGGTAATTCTTGGGCACTCTTTTTTCTCCCTGTTCAGACGACATACACCAACATGCATAACTTTTATGTCTTCACTGACCAACCTGTCTATTTTTTCCAAAATTCCTTCATCCTCATCTGGTTCAGAAGGATTTTCTGCTTTACAGCCGTTGCAGGTCATCATTGCAGCAAGAACTGTATCTGAGGAATATCCTTCAAAAAAATCACTGCGGTTTTGAAAGGCCTTCAGACATCCCACTCTGGCACATACATTATTGGAATGAAAGCAGGTCAGTGTTCCAATTTTAATCATACCGCTTCCCTCGCATGTTCCACAAAGAGTTTTCGAATACTTTCATATTCCCCCAGTCCTTTCAGAACTGTCTGCACTTCATAGCCAGCTTTGCTGATGATATTTTTCCAGGAGTCTTCTTCCTCTCCTGCCATGTCATTTTTCGCATGGTCACCGGCAACGATCATAAACGGTGCGATTACCACTTTTTTTGCCCCGCATTTTCCAAGCTGTTTCAGGACCTGGTCAATTTCAGGATAACCTTCCACAGTTCCTACGATCACATTTTCATATCCCATATCCTTGAATCTGTAATCCAGTGCAGCATAAACGGCATTTGCGTAGTGCTCCGTTCCATGCCCCATAAGCACAAGTGCCGTTTCCTTATCCTTAATTACAGGAAACTCATCTGCAACCGCTTTCACCACATACTCATTATCTTCTTCTGTTGTAAGCAGAGGAGCTCCAAATTTCACAGACCGGAAATGATCCGCACATACCAGAACATCCTTTCTCATAAGGTCATTTTCCACACCATTCATTACATGCGTAGGCTGGACGATCACCTCTGTAATTCCATCCTCTTTCATACGCTCCATTGCTTCTGCCACATTGTCATAGTGAATATGATCTCTCTTTGCAATTCTGGCAAGGATCATCTTGCTTGTCCATGCGCGATAAACTTTACAATCTGTAAAAGCAGCTCCAATTTTTTTTTCAATTGCATCAATAGTCACTGCTCTGGTGTCCTCGTGACTAGTGCCAAAACTGACTACAAGGATCCCTTTTTTTGCTGTATCGCTCATTCAGATTTCCTCCACTTTTCCTTTATTTTTTCACATGCAAAGGATGGTATGTAACATTCAGCATGCCATATTCATCCTTTTTTACAGTTGCGTCTACTTCATACAACATATGTATAAACTCTTCTGTAATGACTTCTTCCGGAGTTCCGCAAGCCACCAGGCGACCGTCCTTCATGGCATAAATCCGGTCGCAGTATGCTGCTGCAATATTCAGATCATGCAAAGCACCGATCACGGTGACTCCAAGACTTTTTACAATATCCAGAAGCTGAAGCTGATATTTAATATCAAGATGGTTAGTTGGCTCATCCAGGATCAGACAGTCTGTTTTCTGCGCCAGTGCCCTTGCCAGAATGATTCTCTGCTGCTCACCGCCGGACAGGCTGGAAAAAACACGGTGGCGATAGGGAAGCATTCCCACTTTTTTCAGACACTCTTCTACAATCTTATAATCCTCAGCATTATCCCGCTCCATGGTTTTCTTATGAGGAGCCCTTCCCATCATAACAATTTCCTGTACGGAAAATTCAAAATTATAGTAATTGTGCTGGGAGACTACTGCCAGTGCTTTTGCAGAATCCTTCACCTTGTACTCATTTAAAGACTTTCCATCCAGCATGATCACGCCGGTATCCGGCTTCAGTACACGGTAAATACATTTCAGCAGTGTACTTTTCCCACTTCCGTTTGGTCCTATGATTCCTACAAATTCTTTTTCCTTTATGGCTGCATCGATTCCTTTGAGAATCTCATTTCCGCCAAGCTCTACATGGATATCCGAAGCTGTCAGTTTCATGATTTCTCACCTCCGAATCCATAAGATCTGCGAACCAGCAGATAAATAAAGCAAGGTGCTCCGATCATAGATACCAGGATTCCGATGGGGACTTCACTCTTGGGAATAATGATTCTGGAAGCAACATCTGCCCAAATTAAGAAAATAGAGCCGCTAAGTGCTGATAATGGAAGCATTTTCTTGTGATCGGTTCCAAAAAACATTCGTACCACATGAGGAATAATGAGTCCTACAAATCCAATGATACCAGCGGAATATACCACAAAACCGATCAAAAGTGCTGTCACTACAAGATATACCTGACGATATCTGTGCAGGTCAGTGCCTAATGTAATGGATACCTCATCTCCAAGCAGCATCATGTTGAGAATGCGGCTCTGGGTACAGAAAAACAGGGTTGCTATAAGGACACAGGGAATGATCACCGCCAGATTTTCCCATTTTGCACCTGCCAGGCTTCCCATCAGCCAGAAAGTAACTGTCTGGATCCCCTCTCTGTCGCCCGCAATATAGACAACAAAATTTGAAAATGCACTGCACACACTTCCAAGTGCTGTACCTGCAAGCAGAAGTCGGACAGAATTTGCCCGGCCTCCTATATTTGCAGTGATCTGTACCAGTACAGAAATAAGGAAAGCTCCGATAAATGCGCAGATTCCAATAGAGTTGGAGCCAAATACGGCTCCAACTCCAAGAAAGATTGCCACTGTTGCACCAAGAGATGCACCAGAGGAAATACCAAGAATATACGGATCTGCGATCGGATTTTTCACAATGGCCTGCATTACCACACCTGCAACAGCCAGACCCATGCCAACGGCTGTTGCAAGAAGAATGCGGGGAAGGCGGATAAACCATACAATATCAGACATGGCTCCTACACCATAAACCTCCGGATCCCCGATTCCAAATACTTTATACAAAATTACACTATACACATCTTTCACAGAAAGATCTACAGAACCAATGGTAACTGCAGTCAGAATGGATATCACCAGAAGCACAGCCAGTAATATCACCGCCAGCACATAGATCGGCTTTCCATGAAAAATTCCATTTTTAAAATCCGGTTTTCTTTTCATTTTATTCGTACAGATCCGGATATAATGCTTTTGCAAATGTCATGATTCCGTCATAGGTTCTCACACCGCTGCAGTATACTTCGTTCAGGTTTACAGAGAATACTTTGTTGTTCTTAACTGCGGAAAGACTTGCATAAGCAGGATTTTCTGTAATATCCGCAATTGCCTCTTCAGCAGTCATAAATCCATCATAGTTGATCATGAATAATACGTCCGGATCAGCTGCGATCAGATCCTCTGCACCAACATTTTCAGAGTTCTCTGCACCAAGCTTCAGCTCTGCACCAAGTGTCTCCGGAATATTTCCGCCAAGTGTCTCTGTTCCATATACACGGAAAGAATCTCCCTCATCCTCAAGAACTGCTACGGATAACGGATCTGTTCCTTCTACATGCTCTTTTACTTTATCAATCTCATCCTTCATCTGGTTCACAATCTCTTCTGCCTTGTCATCACAGTCGAAGATTTTTCCAAGGTTCAGAATGTCCTGAAACTCGTCCTCAATTGTACGCGGAAACTCAGATGCCGGTCCCTTTGCCGCACTATTCAGGGACATGTATGTATTAACGTTTCTCTCCTGCCAGAAGCTTACATCTGAAAGCCAGTCATCACTGAAAGAAGAATACCATGCTGCAATAAAGTCCGGCTCCATTGTAACGACTTCCTCTTTGGATGGCTTGGTGTCCAGGTAATTGATTTTTGCAAATTCATCCTGTAAATCTTCCCTGATATCTCCGTCCAGGCCGCAGGCTGCAATAATCTTATCGCCAAGGCCAAGAGCCAGAAGCTCTTCTATATTGGAGTTTGCATAAGCCAATACTTTCTCAGGAGCTTTCTCAAATGTCATTTCAACTGGTTCGTTCTCATAATTGTAGGTTGTGATCGTTACGGGATAATGGCTGTCGCCATCTTCTGCAAATACAGTTGTTCCCATTCCCAGGCTGAGAATTCCTGCAAGACATAACATCCCTGCTGCTTTGAAGTTCTTCATGTTTTTTCCTCACTTTTTCTTTTGGATTTTTGTTTTTAAAAGAAAAAAGTCCGCTTCCATGAAAAAGCGGGCATCACAAAAAAACATGATACGAAAGACAGCACTTTACACGGAAGTTTCTTTCTATGAACCAAGCAGGTTTCCTGGCTTACAGCTTAAATCCCCATTCCCTTCTCACATAAAAATGCAATGGATATGAATGTGGCATAACTGAATACAGTGACCGGATCGTTCAGGATTCTCACCTGATTCCCTCTTCTGGAAATAGTACAATTTTTATATATATTTTCAGCACTTGGCACATCTATTCTTTTAAGCAGAATTATTATAACTTACCCCTTAAATAAAGTAAAGATATTTCTTTAGCAATGTTTTTATATTTCTTTAACAATGTTTTTATGAACCTTTTTTGAAAACAGGGACTACATCGCATACACATTGTTAGTCCCTGTTTTCACACCGAATTACATTCGTGCTATTCGCAGCGAGATACAAAAGCTGACATACACAGCACGCCTTCCTATGATTGTTGAGGAAATATTATCCCTTAACGCCTTATCTCGTCACCATATTAAAAAGACTCTGATAGCTATCCACAACATCATAAACAACGCTGCCACTACTGATAGCCTTAAAGTGTTCCCGTGCGCAGTGTATCTTAGATTCCTCAATCAAACGCAACTGCATAGAGGACATAGAGCCCTTGGTTTCAGCTACAAAATAAATATGCTTTACCTTTCCCTTATAGAAAGCAATTGCCCAGTCAGGGTTATAATTTCCTACTGGTGTTGAGATATAGAATCCATTCGGCAATTTTACATATAAGGCCACATCTGTGCTCATATCCAGTTCTATAGCAAAATCACGTTCATTGATGGAATCAAAAACAAGATAATCGTACAAATGCTTCTTTGTTTTAATTGCATTGACGCCCAAACTGCCTTTAATAGTGGAATCAGTAAATACCTTCATGCTGTAATGCTCATCCAAAGCTGCATAAGTAATGTGCTGGATAATGGCTGTAGCCTTTTCCTCATTAATAAGTGCAGCTGCCTTGATAATGAACTCTTCCGGATTATCTTTAAACTGATCAAAAACAGTCTTTTTGATACCACACAGAATAGCAATAACATCCTTACGAGTCAACTTTGTCTCTTCCACCAGTTTGCCAACCAAATCGTATTTCACACTACTATTGACAGGAATCCGTGTCTGCGTACCGTAAGCAGAAGTTTCCTTTGTAAAAGCTGCTCCACATTCCAAAGCTTCTTTCGATTTAATTTCTTCCATTGCACCTGATTCAATCTTGAAGAAAATCTTAGCAACTCTCAGCTTAGCATCCAGAGAAGCTATTGCATTTCGGATCAGTTCATCAATATCAAAATCTACGATATAAATAGACTTTGCATTAATCTTTGACCAGAGCGCTTGAAACTCAGGCATAGCAAGTTTTTCTTCATCAACCTTAAGCTCAACATTATTACTGCGAGCATTTTCAGGCTGCATTACCCTCGGGTTGTAAACAGAGTCGATGAGTTCCACAATGGAAGCTGCGAAATCATTCACTTCCTCAGCAATTTGTAAAATGCCATTGGATTTGTCTTCGTAGTATTTATCAGTCAATACACCCTTCTTGTCGATATAGCGATTAATAGTCAAATCATACATGATGGCATAGGCAGTATCCCTATCAACCACCTGTTCATGACCATCCAAATCGTTGATGACCTTTCCTACAAACAAATCAGCTGTAATAGTACGAGGCCGATCTGCCACATTCTCTGCGATTTCACTCTGTAAACCTTTCGCAAAGGAATCATAACTTTCACTGGCAATGACAGTCAGAATGTTGACATTATGAACATCATTTCCCAAAGCATTCGCATCTTGGCGTTCACCATCCTGGTTGACGCACAGACGTAGACCTCGGCCAACCTCCTGACGCTTTCGAACATCACTGCCGCTCTGTTTCAGTGTACAGATTTGAAAAACATTCGGGTTATCCCAGCCTTCACGCAACGCGGAATGTGAGAAGATAAACCGAACCGGGGAACGCTTCGGATCTCTGTCCAAAAGCAACTCTTTGTTTTTCATAATCAAATCATAGGCGTCAACATCATCCGTTGTTGTTTCCTTACGCCCGACCTTGCTGTTAATCATCTTGCCCTTCTTATCAATCGAAAAATAGCCTGCGTGGGTGGATTCGGCAGAGATAGAAGCCAGATAGCGAAAATATTCAGTCTCTCCAACACCCATCTGCAAATTTTCTACAATGTCGCGATACTCTTCCTCAAATATAGCTGCAAAGATACCATTGCTCGGATTTCCGGCTGCATCATACTGTTTGTAATGGGCAACTTCGTCAATAAAAAACAAAGAAAGGACTTTGATTCCCTTGTAATACAGCTGTCGTTCTCTCTCAATGTGAGATAGAATCGTTTCGCGAATCTGAATACGACGCAGTTGCTCCTCACTAACTCTACCGATCACATCACCAGCATAAATTTTGATACCATTCAAAAACTCTACAGAGTCATCACGACCATCAATCGACTTTACTACAAAGTTATTATGATATTCTTCCATGCCGTTAGACTGATCGTAGAGATTAAATCCAATTCCTACTGTCTTAGTAACTTTCCGAATTCCAGAAGCACCTTTATAATCAAACTGAATGGTTGCAGTCGGATCAGCTTTAGATAAGTTAATACTTTGCAGATAAACATAGCTTTCTGTAGCCGTGCTGCCAGATTCTGTAATCCCTTTAACCGCAATCTTCTTTACAAGTCGTTTGTTATAGGCTTCCATAGCATCCAGGCGATAGATCATGTTGTAGATACTGTCAGCCTTATGAGTTGCAGAATAACGCAATGTCATCAATGGATGGAACTCACGCAGGCGCTCCTTTGTCTGCTTACCCTCGACAGACTGTGGCTCATCAATAATAAGAATCGGATTCGTTTTCGCAATGATATCTATCGGACGTCTAGAACGGAAGTCATCCAGTTCCATATAGATGCGACGCGCATCCTTTCCTCTGGCATTAAACGCTTGCGAGTTAATAATCATAACATTGATGGCACTATCAGACGCAAAACGATCAATTTCCGTAAGCTGAGCGGAATTATATATAAAGAAGCGAATCTTCTTTCCGTATTCTTCCGCAAAGTGTTCCTGCGTTACCTGAAAAGATTTGTAAACGCCTTCACGAATGGCGATACTCGGTACCACAACAATAAACTTACTCCAGCCATAGTGCTTATTCAGTTCAAACATGGTTTTGATGTAAGTATAAGTTTTTCCAACACCAGTTTCCATTTCAATTGTCAGATTATAACCTTCGCCTTCTAATTTCTGAGAAGGCGTGATTTGATAGGTTCTTTGTATTTTCTGGATTTGTTCCAAGATCATACGGTTAGACAGCTCCGGCACAAGTGGGTGGTTACGCCATCCGGTAAAGTCTTCCTCTTCATTCATACCAAACTGGAAATTACCGATACCTCTGTCCATCATATAAGTTGGAGTTAGATAAGGCTGCCCGGTAAAGACATCTACCACTGCCTTGGCAGCGTCCGCCTGGAACTTCTGATGCTTAAATTGAAGTTTCATTCTTCCGCTCCTCCGTTCTCAACTGCAATTTGCTCTTCCAGAAGTTTCTTTAAGTCTTCCTTTTTGGGAAGAACCGTTTCGTACTTGCTGGCAAATATCTGAGAATTATCCTCCGGCAGCGTCATTTCTACAACCGCGTTATTTTTATCACGGCAGAGAACAATACCGATTGTTTTATTTTCATCCGGCAGCTTTACTTTGCGATCATAGTAATTGACATACATCTGCATCTGCCCAATATCCTGATGCTTGAGTTCCCCAATTTTCAAGTCAAACAAAACAAAGCAGCGCAGCAGACGATTATAAAAAACCAAATCAACCATAAAGTGTTCTTCATCAAATGTAAAGCGCACCTGGCGCCCGATGAACGCAAAACCAGTGCCCAATTCCAAAAGAAACTGCTGCAAGTGATCAATAATTCTGCTTTCCAGTTCACTTTCTGAGTATTCTGGAAGCTCTTTCAATCCCAGAAATTCAAGCACATACGGGTCTTTCACTGCATCTTTCGGTGTCTCTACTTTCTGACCTTCCAATGCTAACCGATAAACCTTATCCTTGTCCGTACTGAGAGCAAGCCGTTCATAAAGAGCACTATTATATTGACGTTTCAGTTCACTGAGGCTCCAATCGTTTTTAACACACTCGATTTCATAAAAATGCCGTTCGTCTATATTATCGATCCGCATAAGTTTCAAATAATGCGACCAGCTTAGGCAAAATTTTCTTCCTGTACTGACCGCCGGAAGATTCTCGAATTGGGTAAACACTGTTTCCCCAATTTGATCACGCGAATAAATACTATAGAAACGTCGCATAAGTTTCAGGTTTTCAGCGGAATAGCCTTTTCCAAACATGCCTGTCAGATATGTGGAAAGTTCCTTCAAAAGCTTTTTGCCATAAGCTGCCCGATTCTCGCCATGCTGTTCTTCCTCTACAATCATTCTGCCTATCTCGTAATAGGCATAAACCATAGAGAGGTTAACAGCGGTTTTTGCATTTTTCTGGGCTTGCAGAAGAACATCGGAAACATTCTTTAAAAAATCATTTTGATTTGCCTCGTGAATCTCATTATTTTTCATCTCCGCGCCTCCCGTCAAATCACTTTTACCCTGGTATCCGGTGCAAACAATTTAAAAATCTCTGTAACATTGATCTTAGCCGGGCTGTTTACAAAACCGCTGTCACGGAAAACAACACGAAGTGGCTGGCGCTTGGCAATTTCCTTCACTACGCTGTCTGGCACATTCTCATCAAAGCAGGCAATCAAATCACCATCATTGTAGGTGTGAACGGTGCAGCCATCGATCTGCTCAGAAGAATAGGGCATAGACAGTGGCAGCCCCCAGTCAAGCAGACAGCCGAACAGCAAGTCAAGATCCGTGCGATCATCCTTGATATTGGATTCAAGGCCAGCCAGCAAGCCCTGGTCGTAATCATCAGGTGCATAGTAGACATCCTTCATATTGGTGTCATCCAGCTTGAAGACACGAAAGCCCACATCAAGGTTCCCGGTCGTCAGTGGACTTTCAGATTTAATCTTTTCACCAGCACGGCGGATGCGTTCCTTGCCGATTTCACAGATGGTTTTGTAACCAGCTTTGTAGGCTTCGCTCTTTTCATCGCACTTTTCTGGCAACTGCACCATGATGAACTTACGGTGTCCGTTGTTCTTAGCGTTAAGCTGCATAACAGCGTGGGCAGTGGTGGCAGAACCAGAAAAGAAATCAAGAATAATAGAATCTTTATCAGTAGCCTGTAATATAAGCGTCTCAACAAGCGATTCTGGCTTTGTATATGAGAAAAACGCCTTTCCAAAAAGGTCATACATCTGTTTCGTACCTTCGGTATTCATTCCTACACTATCCATCCACGTAGATTGAGGATTAGTACCCGAATCCAGTTCAGACGCAAATCTCTTCTTCATAGGCCTCTTGGAAGTGTCTTCCGGAAAAACAATCCTGTTATCAGCAATGAGTTGCGCCATAGATTCTGGAATATATGACCAAACACGATTGTAATTTGGCTTATAGACTTTCCCTGTTTTAGGATTGACCAGATCATAGTACTGATTTGGTCGCATATCTCCAGTCATACCAACCGTCAAATCTCCTGTTGTCCATGGACCACGCGGATCATTATCTGGATTGGAATATCCCTTATAATCTTTGTCAATTCCACGAAATGCACAAAATTTCTTTCCCGTATAGGCAAGAACATATTCGTGATCTGTCGAACATTTACTCTTGTCAAGTTGCGAAGAAGAACGACGTTTCCAAACAAACGTTGATAAGAAACACTGTGCGCCAAATACTTCATCACATATTTCTTTTAAGTTTGAGTATTCGTTGTCATCAATACTAATAAATATAACTCCATCTTCTGTTAGCAGATTTCTCGCTAACATCAATCGGGAATAAATTACGCTACACCAATTAGAATGAAAGCGTCCGTTAGTATCGGTGTTTTTGAACAGACGCTCGCCGTCCTCATCATACATCCCCATCTGCTGATTTTCTTCCTCCTGCGAGCGCATGAAATCGTCGGCATAGATGAAATCATTGCCGGTATTGTATGGCGGATCAATATAAATCATTTTCACCTTGCCGAGGTAGCTTTCCTGCAAGAGTTTCAACACTTCCAGATTATCGCCCTCAATATAAAGGTTTTCGGTAGTGTCCCAGTTCTTGCTTTCTTCTTTGCAGGGGCGCAACGTCTTGCGGATGGGCTTGTTGGCCTCCACAATAGCTGCCTTCTTGCCTACCCATGTAAATTCGTACCGCTCATCGCCCTCCAACACGTCGGGAGAAAGCATCTGTTTCAACAATTCAAAGTTAATTACCTTCTTAGGACTGCCCTTTTCATCAACAGCCTCAGTAACACAGTTCGGGAACAATGCCCCAATCCGCTCCACATTTTGAGCAGTTATATCCAGAGATTCCATTCTCATTTTATCCATTCATTTTCTCCTCTTCTTGCACTTTCTTAACACGGAGTTTTAAGAACTTTTCAGTTTCCTCTCGCTCTAATGCAGCATCATATTTGGTTTCTATTTTTTCTTCCTTGCTTGTGATATATCCAATCTTCTCCAGGTATTCAGCCAACACATAGTGTTCCGGCGTTGCTGATAGAATAACATCATGACGTCTTGTCCGGTCACCAAGGTCAGCATATTTTCCGCCAAGTTCATCGAATTTTTGCTGAAGATTTTCTGCATCATATACACCACAGTTTGCAAATAGAATCTTCGCTTGGTTCCTCTGGTCTACACACTTCAGCGCAACCTCCACAATATCCTTTGTAACTGGAAATTTTGATGTAACTATTTTCATTGCTACACCTTCTGTCATATAGTTTTCTGCATATTCAGTGAATAATTCATCTTTATATTCCTTTTGAATGCGTTCACTGTTCATTAGACTTTCAAATAGACTATCCGACATAGCAATACTGTCTCTTATAGACATAAACTCTGCCTGATTCTGTGTTATGAAAGCTACACCTAGGGCAGGCGAGATTGCCGCAAGATCTATGTAGTGCTCAGCAGAAAATGCAAAATATCTGCAATCAATCATGATCTGCAATATTAACGGATCAATCTCCGAAACATCCATATCAAAGTCATCCATCTTCAGCACGGGAATGAGCTTTCTTTGAACTTCTTCGCCAAATTTAGAATTTATAAATTCCTTTATAAATGCATCGCTTACAACAGCGGTATCGACTTCTTTCAACGCATCAACCTGGGCGGATACATATTTTTTCAGCGTATCTGTAAGGCTGTAAATATTCCAATACTGAATGATATTATTCCAATTAGGCTCAATATTATTTTCCGTCAAAAGCTCATCCCAAATAGCATTCCATTTTTTCCTATCTTTTCGAACCAAATCACCTGCACAATCTTCAATATTGCTTAGCGTAAATTGTTCCTGCCGGATGATCTGCTGCTGAAGTTCTGTCACACCATCCAAACGCTTGAGAAGGTCAATAATATCCTCTGCATTATCCTTCAAAACTACATTCGTTAAAACAATTTCACGAACATACAATTCGATATTGTCCTGAACATACTGAAGCAAAGGCAAGTATTTAAGATTAATCAGTGTGGAATATGGGAAAGTGGTCAATTCATTAACCATGCTACTATTTTTATACCGCACTATTGTTTCGATCATTTCCTGATTCAGAGCGAAGAAATTTCCATCGAAAACTGCATCCAAAATATTATTTGAAACATTTTCTATCAGCAAGCGCGTAAAATGAACATTCAAACACTGAATTGCCGAAATGACTCTTTCATTTTCGCAACGTTCTAACTTCTGAAGGATGTCTTCATGCTGTTCAAAAAATGCCGTCATACTGTTATCCACATTTAGTGTCTTAATCGGAGAAGCAGTAATTATTTCACATAAGTATTCCACTTTGTGATCATAACTCATTGTTTCATCTGCACAGATGTACGACCACATTCCGGTCCAATTTTCCGTCAACAATTGAATAAACTGTTCTCTTTGCTTCGTGCAACTGAAAAACTCATCAATAAAACGCCAACTGATTTCCTTTTCATTAGATAACTGTTCGATAAAAGCATTTAACTTTATTGATTCTCCTTCTAATAACAATTCTTCCAGTAAATCAAAATTATAGATGGCTTTTTCCTCGAACTCATACTCTTGAAGTCTTTGAATTACCATCGAAGTCTTGGTCAGCTGATAATCAAACGCAAGGGGCTCTCTATTCTTCACAGAAAGGATAAAATTCATGTCATCTTTGGTGATGCTTGTCCCCTTGAAGTAGTTAATGTAACTAGCATACTTCTCGTCAATATAAGCTCTACGAAAAAGGAATACAAGTAATTTATTCCGTTGAACCTTTTCTGATAATGCTTCCTCTAGTGGATAATTCTCCAACAGCTCAGCAATTGAAATGCCCGAAAGATTATGCTGCTGCATTCTAAGTTTTTGCAATTTATCTTGTATTTCTTGAAGCCCAATTTTTCTTACCCGGTTGATTTCTCTCCAACGTTCAATATAGGATTCAATTGTCTCCTTCTTTATCGTTTTTTCTGCAGGACTCCCACTTCCATAATAATAACTAATTTCATTATAATCTTTAACAAGTAATTGCGTTAAGTCAAAATTATCATTCATAATCGTTTTTGCAGAAATATTCTCCAAATAACTGACATTCAATGATATCGGAGTTCCCAATCGCCCCATTAGCTCTCCAAACATTGCATACTTAATCTCTCTCACAGATTTCATGCTATCTGCTTGGTATTGCTCTACTGTAGTTGAATAACTATCAATTTCATCTTGTATTTCCTGTTTTCTTGCAGAAATGAACCGCCGTTTATTTTCAAAAGCTTCTTTTATAACTCCAGATTCGTTTTGAATATCTGCGAAATCGCTCGGATAGATATTTTTGAAGACTATCATTGCAAGCATTTGTTCATCTGATAAAGATAGCTCCTGTGTTGTCCTCAATGTATCTTTATAGATAATAAACTCATTGTATATATTTTGCAGAACACGCATATCCGAAATATAAGGTGCGACATCTAACACAAAGCCCTGCGATATATTGTGCTCAATACCTTTTTCTTTTGCCTCTTGAAGTCTCTGAAGAAGAATTTCCCCGGAATTCGTTGAGTTAACTACCGGAATGATAGGAATGATAAAATCAAAGAACTTCGTTCTATCTTCTTTGGAAAAAATATCATCTCTAACAGCATAAACAAAAACGATTGGCTTTCGTTTGACAACATCATCATTATTAAGAAGATTATTCAGTTCTCTAAGGTGAACAAAAATTTTAGGATCATCCAATCGATCCAGATCCTCAAAAAACACAATCCTATATCCAGTTGATTCAAAGAAATACATAATTTCATCGAGATTTTTATTAAAAACAGAATCTGCTTCTTCTCTCCCACTTTGAATGGTCGTCTCACTAGGCAACTTTACTTCCTTTATTCTAAATCTCGAAATCACTGTGCAATACAGATAAGCAATTACACTCGAAATTCCCAAGAAAAGTATTCCAATAAAAGAATATGTCCTAATGTTAGATGGCTTCTCCTTTAAATGTAATAAAAGAAAAGTGTTTATTGCCTCAACAAAACTGCTACACTTTTCCGTGGCGAAAATAGCGGACAAAAAAGTAATCAGTAACAGCGCAACAAAGATATGCGCCAGTACTGAAAAAAATTTTACATTATATATTTTTCTATATCTGCTTTGAGGTATTTTTCTTGGTTCAACTTTGTAAAAAAGCTGTTTCAAAATTCCTTGTTCGACTTCGTCAGCATCTACTTCAATTTTTTCTGTAGATTCACTTTTTTCCGAAGATTTTCCCTTAAAAAAAGTGGCCATAGAAATTTTAAGAGAGGTCTTTCTGATGGTATCCCTACGAAAACGAAACTGTTTACAATTCTTTTTATCATCCTGTGAAAGAAAAGTTTCAATAACACTGCTCTTACCTGCACCATAAGGACCAGTCAGAGCAATATTTTTAATTTTCTTATTTTGAAATGCCCAGTTAAGAGCCTCCATATATTTATCACCATTTTCAACATTGTCAATTGGCGCCAAATCTCTATATTCAAAATAGTCCACTAATTTCACCTCTTTTTTCTATACATCCATTTTATTTTATAATTTTTTCAGCTGAGCACTCATTTTCATCTACTTATTTAGCTGCATGAAAAGTCTTCTTTCGTATGCAGCCTCCTTAAACCTTGTTATTCCGAAACCTCAGAACCTCTTTTATTCTTGAGGTATTTTCCTGATTTAATGCAAGCATCAACTGTTTTTTCCTCATTGTTAGGTATAATCCATGAGTAGCCAACTTTTTTAGCACCGGAGATTCCCCCTGCTGAGCACAGGGTTTGAATTCCTCCTGTTGAAACGCATTCTCAACAAGACATAAATAATCAAAGTTATCATACGCCAAAACGCGAATAAAATCAATCTGTGTATTTTTTTACACTTTAATTTTTCATTTGCCCTTTCTTTCCGTTTATGGTAAATTTTCTCTAGACCATACAAATTGTTGAAATTTTTTGACATACGTTAGAAGGTATACTGATATGAATAAGGAAAACCAAGCCAAAATCATAGAACTAGTCAAGCAGACCAAGCCCTTGATTCTCCAGGAAATGGCCCACGAAAAGATTACCGAAAAAGGAGCTGCAGATTACGTCACAAACGTAGATGTAGCTGTACAGAATTTCCTGAAGGAAGCCCTTGAAAAAGAATTTCCTGAAATCCGGTTGATTGCCGAAGAAAAAGAGAACCTTGGACTGGATCCAGATAAATCTTACTGGATTCTGGATCCCATTGACGGAACCACCAATTTAATCCGGGATTATCATTTAAGCGCAGTTTCTCTGGGGCTTTATGAAAATGGGGAAATCACTTTCGGAGTGGTCTATAATCCCTTTACAGAGGAACTCTTCTACGGTGCCAAAGGGGAAGGTGCCTATCTGAACGGAACTCCTATCCATGTGTCCGACCAGCCGAAATTCAAAGATGCTGTGGTGTCTTTCGGCTCCTCTCCTTATGAAAAAAACAGGGCAAAGGAACTGTTCCCGGTATTTTACAATATTTTTATGAACTGTGCAGATTTCAGGCGCACCGGCTCTGCTGCCCTTGACCTTTGCTATGTAGCCTGCGGCAGACAGCACGCTTATCTGGAACAAAATCTGAAGCCCTGGGATTACAGTGGGGCTACCGTTATTTTAAGAGAAGCAGGCGGTACCATCACGGACTGGGAAAATAAAGAGCCACCTTATCTTGAGAATTCGGATATACTGGCCTGTGTACCCCAGTTCCTGGAAATTTTGCAAAGCCTTATAAAAAAACAGGTCTGACATTTCAAATGCTTTGCAAATGCTGAAAAACAACCCACAGATATCAAAAGACACCAATGCAGATTTTTCCATATTTCATAAAATCTCATAGATAAATCCAGCGCACGTTTGAAAGTGGCTCCAATTGATTTTATGAAGCATCTGCATTGATGTCTTTTTTCCCTCAATTTTATTCCGCCGTATACTCTCGTACTCTCAGCGGAATTCCTAGTTTCTCTGCCACTTTACGGCTTTTCTCAACGTTTTCTTCCCCGATACAGTCTACAACCGTGAATTTCACATTTTCTGTATATTTTTTGCAATCCTGCGCAAATTTCAGCATGGCATCAAAAGCTTTCTCGCCGTAAGCCGGGCGCACAACTTCATTGTAAGACTTTGCGTCTGGCATATTCAGACTGATGGAAACAATATCTACAGCCTGACAGACTTCCCTGGCTATAGAACGCTTATTGATCAGGTCACCAAGTCCATTGGTATTCAGACGTAACCGGATTCCCGGACAAGGCCTGCCATCACGGTCTAAATGAGCCGGATATTTACTTCTTACATATCTGCTGACTGCGATCAGCTTATCCAATGCCATAGTCGGCTCGCCGTACCCGCAGAAAACAGCTTCTTTGTAACCGGAAAAATCAAATGCATCAATTGCCTTGTAAATTTCTTCCATTGAAGGTTCTTTTTCAAACCATAATGTAGTCGCACCTCCAACAGAAGCTCCGTTATTGCGGATACAGAAGGTGCAGTTACAGGGACATTTATTTGTCAGATTAAAATACACCTCGTCATGATAGCAATATACAATATCTGCCATTTTTTACACTCTCCTCTCTATTTACTGGTTCTTACACAATTCTCCAAGAAATTTTTCGAAACAGACTCCATCATTCCGGTCGGTTCCCTCCTGTACGGTTTCCGCGATTGCTTTGGAAAGGAAATTTACCGCCATCTGCACGCAGGTCATCATGGACATCTCCTTTACTAATCCTGCACTAAGAACAGACGCAAACAAATCTCCTGTTCCAGAATAACTGCCTCCTGTCTTCGGCGCAAAACACCAGGAAGTATGACCATTTTCCACCACCAGATTTCCGATCTGCAATTCAGCCTTTTCATATTCGATTCCTGTAAGCACCGCAGCCTTCAGACCATATTCTTCAACCAGCCGGTTCCCGAGCTTTTCAATCTGCTTCAGCCGTTCTTCCCCATCTGCTTTCTGAAGACTTGCATATCTTTTTTCCATTTCTTCCCTGCCATACAGAAGAAGTAAGGCTTCCGTAAGATTGGGCGTGATCACTTGTGCATTTCTGACCAGCTGAACCATTTTTTCCCGAAGCTTTGGCGTATAAATACCATAAGCCATGCCGTTATCTCCCATAACCGGATCCACCAACACCATGGTATTCCCCCCACAAAATCTTCTGAGAAAATCCAGGATCTTGTCAACCTGATCTTCATCTGCCAGAAAACCGGTATAAATCCCGTCCGGAGAAAACTTCCGTTTCTCCCATTCTGTCATGATCTGTTCCATATGTTCCGTATAATCATCACAGTAATAGGAAGGATAACCAGTCTGGTTACTGAGAACCGCAGTTGGCAATGGCACTGCCTGTACCCCCATAACAGAGATTACCGGAATTGCAGCCGTAAGGGAGCATTTCCCCAGTCCTGACAGATCCTGGATTACCGCTATTTTTTTCAAATGTATCACTCCTGATTTCTATTGTAAAATTTTCGTTTATACTGTAGAATATCACCTAAGTGTATGTACAGAAATATCCAAATTTAAGTTTTTTAGAGGGGACAGTTTTATGTTAGACATTTCCAAAAATAAAAACCGAACAACACATCTTTATATGGAAGTATACGAATACTACCGAAGGCTGATCCTGGATGTGAAAATGACACCTGGCAGCAAAATGCCTTCCCTGCGCAAATGCTCCCAGGAACTGAAGCTTTCCCGGACTACCATTGAGACAGCTTATCTCCAGCTTGCTGCAGATGGCTATATTATGGCAAAAGCACAAAGCGGCTACTATGTAACAGAAATTGCCTCCCATCAGCCCAAAAGCGATCAGTGCGGCAGACACAATACCACACACTATCGCTATGACCTGGCTTCCTCAGGTGTAGACAAAGAAAGCTTCCGTTTCGATCTGTGGAGCCGCTACATGAAAAGTGCCCTCCGTCAGAATGAACGTATGCTGACCTACGGCGAACCCCAGGGGGAAGTGGATTTCCGGGAAACTTTGTCTGATTATATCCGAGAGAGGCGAAACATTCTTTGTTCCCCGGATGACATTGTAGTGGGCGCCAGTTTTCAGAGTCTGCTGCAGATTCTCTGTCCTCTTATCCATGAAGTATATCCGGAATTTCACCAGGTATCCTTTCCAAATCCTTCTTTCGTTCATGGAAGTACTATTTTGGGAGACTATGGATATGAGATCCATTATCGTGACAAAGACTGCGATGTAGTCTATGTTTCCCCAGCACATATGACAAAATGGGGCGAGATCATGCCGGTAAAACGCCGCCTGGAGCTTCTGAAATACGCAGATGAACAAAAACATCTGGTAATCGAGGATGACTTTGAAAATGAATTTGTTTATTTCCAGAAACCTACCCCTTCCCTTTTTGGACTTTCCGGCGGACAGGGTGTGATTTACATCGGTTCTTTTTCCAGATTGCTGCTGCCCTCTATCCGAATCAGCTTCATGATCCTTCCCCAGGAGCTTCTTGAGGCTTACAAAAGAAAATCCCAAAATTATAACCAGACTGCGTCTAAAGCCGAACAGATTGCTCTGTGCCAGTTTATCCGGGACGGTCATCTTGCAGCCCAGACCAGAAGACTGAAGCGGCTCTATTCTTCCAAATTAAAGCAGCTTCGCAGCTCCGTCCGCCAGGTATTTGGCACTGGCTGTGAAATTCAGGTTGGTTCAGCCGGAACCAGTCTGGCCCTTACCCTGCCTTGTAACAAAAATGGTGAGGAATTAAAAAAACAGGCTCTCAAAAAGAGCCTGCATTTACAAATTTTAAAAGAAACGCCGGAAACTGTGACAATCCTTATGTCCTGTTCTTCCATGCCTGTACAGGATTTTGTGCCAGCCTGCGAACTGCTGAAGTCTGTAGTTTTGAACTAAAAAACAGCGTATACTTTGCCATTTACCACAGACAGAGTATACGCTGTTTTTTATCCCCGGTTGTTGTCAATCATATACAGCAGGGCATTACAGATGCACGCTGCAATATTTGATCCGCCTTTTCGTCCCCTGGCTACAATATATGGTACATCTGTGTGCATGATCAGTTCCTTGGACTGCACCACATTCACAAAGCCAACCGGCACACCGATGATCAGTTCCGGATCCAGCCTGCCTTCCTCGATCAGTTCATAAAGCCGTACCAGAGCTGTTGGCGCATTTCCAATGGCAAAGATCAGTTTTTTATCAAGTCCGGCTGCTTTATCCATGCTGGCTGTGGCGCGGGTGGAACCATTTTCTCTGGCAATCTTTGCAACATCCTCATCTGACATAAAGCAGTAAACCTCACCGCCATACCTGGCAAGGGCGCGCTTATTGATTCCTGCTTTTGCCATCTGGGTATCGGTTACAATACAGGCGCCAGCTTTAATTGCCTGAATTGCTTTTTCCACTGCGTTTTCGGAAAAGCAAAGATTTTTCGCGTAATCAAAATCCGCGCTTGTATGAATACATCTCTTTACCACCAGTTCTGTTCCCGGGATCAGAGGGGTATCCCCAAGCTCCTCTGTAATAATCTCAAAGCTTCTTTTCTCTATGTCCATTGGTTTTACATTTTCCAGTTCTACCTTCATATTTATACCCCCTCTTCCAGGATTTCATATATCTTCTTCATATCCAGATGTTTCCGAAGCTCTGCTGCCAGAATATCATACTGTGTTTCCTTAAAGGCCTGAAAATCCATTCCAGTCATTCCGGATACGTCCAGTCCTTTCTTTTCTCCAATGATCTGTACAATTGCCTCCGCTACTGCCTCTTTATCAAAAACACCGTGGACATAGGTTCCGCACACATTGTCAAGATAAGCACCATCTGCCTTGCGCTCTTTGGTTACGCGATCCTGAATACTGGTAGATGGCTTTGCATCTCCTTTCAGGGCAGTCTCACCCATATGGATCTCATATCCTTCCAGAGCAGTATCACTAAGCTTTGCAAACGCACCCGTCAGCTGACCAAAAGAACCCTCTACCCTGGTTCTGGTCTTTTTCTTTGCAAAAACGGTATCCATTGGAAGAAGACCCATGCCTTTGATCGTTCCACCAGCTTCCACTCCATAGGGATCGCTTAAAGTCTCGCCCATCATCTGATAGCCACCGCAGATTCCAAAAATCAACTTTCCTTTCGCAGCCTCTTTCAAAATCAACGCCTCCAGACCATTTTCCCGCATCCACAAAAGATCTTCCATTGTGTTCTTGGTTCCAGGCAGAATGATCATATCCGGATTGCCTAGTTCAGCTGGATTTTTTACATAACGAAGGGAAACTCCCTGGATGCTCTCCAAGGGATTAAAATCTGTGAAATTCGAAATTCTGGGCACCCGGATCACTGCAATGTCAATCAGGTCTACTGTCCGGTTTGTCTCAAAACGTTCCGTCAGACTGTCCTCATCTTCTACCTGTATATTCAGATAAGGAGCCACACCTACCACCGGAATGCCACTTCTCGCCTCCAGCATTTCCACCCCGGGATCCAGAATGGTTTTGTCTCCACGGAATTTATTGATGATCAGGCCTTTTACCATCTCCTTCTCATCTTCTTCCAGAAGCATGACCGTTCCGATCAACTGGGCAAAAACACCGCCGCGGTCAATATCTCCTACCAGAAGCACCGGGGCCTTCGCCATTTTTGCCATCCCCATATTTACAATATCATCACTTTTCAGGTTGATTTCCGCCGGACTTCCAGCCCCTTCTATAACAATAATATCATTTTCTGCCGCAAGGGCATTGTAAGCCTTCAGAATATCCGGCACCAGTTTTTTCTTATATTTGAAATAATCCCTGGCACTCATGTTTCCAAGCACCTCACCGTTTACGATCACCTGGGAACCTACATCATTTGTAGGCTTTAAAAGAACAGGATTCATCAGAACAGAAGGCGCAATTCCGGCTGCTTCTGCCTGCATCACCTGGGCACGTCCCATTTCCAGCCCTTCTTTTGTGATAAAAGAATTCAGTGCCATATTCTGGGACTTAAAAGGTGCCACCCGGTACCCGTCCTGCTTAAAAATTCTGCAAAGGCCAGCTGCCAGAAGGCTTTTTCCAGCATTGGACATTGTCCCCTGCACCATGATTGCTTTTGCCAAAATGTGTTCCTCCTCTTGTATCTTTCTATTGCCTGATTTCTTTCAGAGCGTTAATAAACTGCTGATTATCCTGGTGATTCTTTACTGCCACCCTATAGTAGCCTTTGGAAAGTCCTGTATAATTGCTGCAATCCCGGATCAGGATTTTTTTCTGCTCCAGTTTTTCATACAAATCCTGTGGACCTGTAAAAAAAACATAATTTGCCTGAGATGGATAAACCTGATAGCCAAGAGCTGCTAATTCTTTTTTCAGATAAGCCAGCTCCTTAAAAGTCACCTGGCGTCCCCTTTCTACATATTCCCCTTCCTGCAAAGCTGCCAGACCGGCTGCCTGTGCCACGGAAGAAACATTCCAGGGCTGGCACATACTTTCCATTTTTTCCAAAAGTCCCTTATTCCCGCAAAGCCCATAACCAAGCCGTACTCCAGCCATTGCATAGCGCTTGGTAAAGGCTTTCAGAAGAAACAGATGATCACAGGTTTCCAGATACTCCTTCAACGTATATTGCTCCGGTGACGGAACGAAATCCAGGAAGCATTCGTCCACTGCCATGATAATATCAAGCTCCCGGCAGCGTTTCAGGATTTTTTCCAGTAATGGCTTTTCCGTCAGAATGCCAGTGGGATTATTGGGATTGCAGAGAAAAATCAGATCAAGCTCCGGTGTCAGCGCCTGTACAAAGCTCTCATCTAATACAAACTGTTTTTTCTCATCTAAAGGGAAAAAATCCACCTGACAATTTACACTGTATAAAGCCTGCTGATACTCTGCAAAGGTTGGCGCCGGCACAAGGGCTCTTCTGGGATTTACCGCCCGGCAAAGGGAAAAGATCACCTCAGCCGCCCCGTTTCCACAGATCACCTGATCCGGTTTCGTTTTTTCATATTCTGCAATTGCCTGTTTCAATGGAGAATAACCAACCTGAGGATAGTCGTTTATATGCTCCAGACTTTTCATAATAGCCCTTTTGATTCCCTCCGGGGTACCAAGGGGATTGCAGTTTGCAGAGAAGTCAATGCATCCCTGGTGATGATAGACATCACCGCCATGTATGTGTTTTTCCATTGTTGTCTCCATTTATTTAAGCCAGATTTTCAAAAGTACACGCACACCAAGAAACAAAACTGCCCCGGCAATACAGGTAGCATAAAGCAGTTTATTCGCTCTTGGTATATCCTCAATTTCCACCGGACGGACAGGATCTCCTATGGTTGGTTTTTCGTATAATTTTCCAAAATAGCAGGCATTTCCTGCAAGCTGCACATCCAAAGCACCTGCCATTGCAGCCTCTGTCTGGGCTGAATTGGGGCTTGCGTGGTTACGGCGGTCTCTTCTGTATATTTTCACAGCATTTTTGGTATTCAGTCCCACAAAAACCGTAGACAGTGCCATCAGCCAGCCGGAAATCCTTGCCGGTATATAATTTGCCACATCATCAAGCTTCGCTGCGCATCTTCCGAAATACAGATATTTCTCATTTTTATACCCAAGCATGGAATCCATAGTATTGATACCTTTATACAAAAACATCAGAGGAATTCCGCCAATTGCCATATAAAGCATGGGCGCAATGATTCCGTCAGAAGAATTTTCTGCAATCGTCTCCACTGCTGCCTTCGTCACGCCAATCTCTGAAAGCTCCTGGGTATCACGTCCTACGATCATGGAAACTGCATAACGGGCTTCCTCTATAGTTCCGTTTTTCAGACGGTCATAAACCTTCATGCTCTCAGTCTTCAAGGATTTCGTTGCAAGCAATTGTCCGCACCAGAACGTTTCCAGCACAAAACCAGCCCAGAAATTCCAGTTATACAGCAGATGCATCACAAAATAAGGAATGCCAAAGGTAAGCAGGCACACAAGGATTACCTCCAGAATGCCTCCTGCCAGCTCTCCTTTCTCTGTTTTCGGAAAAATTTTCCGGATTCCCTTTTCCAGCATACTGATTAAATTTCCGATGAGACATACAGGATGATATAACCATCTTGGATCTCCCATAAGCAGGTCAAGAATAAACCCTGCCGGAAGCGTTAATAATCGTATCATTTTTGTAACTCCTTACTTCTTATTCTCTTACTGTTTCTTTATATGATGATGATACCAGGGTCAAAAGGTCAAAAAGCCGATGCAAGCTCGCTTGCAAGAGGATTTTTGACCTCTTGACCCGCCAAAAACATGAGTAAGTAGCCATTTTTCGAAGAAAAATGAGCGGATTACGAATGTTTTTGAAGATTGCGGGAGTGCAAAGCACGTAGCAATCTGGTATCAAAGGGGTCAAAAAAATTTTTGACCCCAACATCTTTATATTCCAGGCATTTTTCCAGAAATGCCTGTGGGATCCGCGGGTTTGCATAATAATACAAATGTGGAAAACCAGCCAGCAGATGGTCTGTGCCATGTATGCAATCCCAGCCACGTTTGCTTCCCGGTTTGGAAGCATGAAAGGTATTGCCGCAGTTTTCCGAGTCAAAATAGTGAAATTCATGAGCAGGGCTAATGCCAAGCTCTGCCTGTCCCAGAACCGGGATTTTCTGTTCTATTTCCGTATTCTGCTCCAAAGTAATGTATCCAAAGCGGGTAAGCTGCTTCGTTCTCCACACTTTTCCCGGAATACTACCTGCCATTTCATAGAAAGCGCCATCCATACCTTCCATTTCCTGATGAAGATACATAAAGCCCCCACATTCTGCAAGGCAGGGCATTTTGCCCTTTAGCGCTTCCCCGATTTCTCTTCGCATGGAAATATTATCCTCTAATTCCCTTCCATATAATTCCGGGTAACCGCCATAGAGAAGAAGTCCATCCAGCTGCTCTGGCAAATGTCTGTCATGTATAGGGGAAAAGGGAACCAATTCAGCCCCCATAGAACGAAGGAGATCCAGATTATCCTCATAGAAGAAGCAGAACGCTTCGTCCCTGGCAAGACCGATCCGAAGCCTTTCACCACATTTCCAGTTAAATATGGAATGCTCCTCTTTCTTATACTCTACTGTCGGTGCTTCTTCTGCCAGTTTCAATATTTCTTCTATTTCCAGACTTCCCTCAAGCACCTGTGCCAGCTTTTGCAGCCGCTCCTTCAGTTCCGGAATTTCCTCCGGCAGTACCAGCCCAAGGTGTCTGCTTTCTATCACACAATCTTCCACCCTTGGCACATACCCCAGCACCTTGATCGGAAGCTCTTCTTCCACCAGCTTCTTCATCCTGGGATACAACATCGGAGACATCTGATTAAAGATCACACCCTTTATATGGCTGTCCTTTTTATACTCCATAAAGCCCTTTATATAGGCAGCAAGGGAAACACTCATTCCCTTGCTGTTTACGATCAGAATAACAGGCGTATCTGTAACCCTGGCAAGATCATAGGCACTTGCCTGGGTGGTAGTTCCTGCCACACCATCATAAAAGCCCATAACACCTTCCATCACTGCGATTTCACAGTCTGTACTGTTTTTCACGAAAAGCTGTCTGGTAAGCTCTTCTCCGGTAAAAAAGGTGTCCAGGTTGCGGGATCTGGTACCGATAACCTGCGTGTGAAACATGGGATCAATATAATCCGGGCCACATTTAAAAGAAACCGTATTTTTTCCTCTGTTCACCAACACCTGCAAAAGGCCACAGGTAAGAAGGGTTTTTCCGCTTCCGCTGGCTCCTGCCGCAAGCAGGATCCTGGGTATTCTTTTTTCCATGGTTTTCTCCTTGCCTTTCCATATTCATCTGGTCTGTAATTCTTAGCCTGTTATTTTTGAGGATTCTGGCAGGTAATGATGTAGATTGGATTCTCCCCCATCATCAGGTGATATCTTCCAAGCTCCTTGGATCTGGATGCTGCGAGCTGCACCACTTCACGATCTGCGAACTCATATTCCTTAAGCACATCCAATGCTTCACTGATGGTTTCCAGAGTAATACAATTTATCACGATTCTCACATCCTGATTCTTCTCCAGAAGAAGAGCCACGATTTCCTTCAGATTTCCTGAAGATCCGCCAATGAATCCATGAGTAGGTGCCGGCAGTTCCTTGAGAGCCTGTGGTGCCTCACCTTTTATAATTTCCAGATTATCCACTGCAAACTTCTGTTTGTTTTCATAAAGAAGCTCCACAGCTTCTTCCTTTTTTTCAATTGCAAAAACCTGACCCTGATCCGCCCGAAGCGCCATCTCCACTGAAACCGAACCGGTTCCGGCTCCTACATCATAACACACAGAATCCCTGTGAAGTCTTAATTTGGAAAGGGACACACATCGCACCTCTTCCTTCGTCATAGGTGCTTTCCCACGGATAAATTCCTCATCCGGGATACCATGCGTGGAAAAAGGCTGCTCCGGGTTTTCATTATAAGCACAAACAACGCTTAAGGCCTGACCCTCATAAGAAACCAGATTACCGGCCTTTTCCCGGAAAATCTTTTCATCTGGATAAGAAAGATTCTCACCCACATAAAGAAGCACATCTCCCATCTGATAGCTTACCAGCTTCCGGGCAAGCTCTGCTACTGCACTTCCTGTCCCCAGAATGGAAAAGACCTTTTGAGTGTGCCTGATCAGGGAGAGCAGATTACAGTTTTTGCCGTGTGCGCTGGTGATCACTGCATCGTCCCAGGACAATCCGATCCTGGACATAAAATATACTACAGAAGAGATCCCACACAAAACCTCCACATCCTGACCCTTCAACGAATCCAGAAGCTTTCTTGCGCCACTGTAAAATCCTACATCTCCTGACAATGCGATAACAATATTCTCATATTCCGGGTGATTCTTAATATAGTCAGCAATCACATCACTGCGATATTCATACACTACCGGCTGCCCTGATTCACGGACAGCATCTGCCATCCTTCTGGCACCAATGATCAGATCTGCCTTCTGAACCGCTTTTTTCCCTTGGATTGTAAGGGTTTGTTCACTGCCCATACCGATTCCAAGAAGTGTAATATGGGGTTTCATTGTAAGTCCAAACCTTTCTTGCAGCATATGCTTACATTCTGCCACGGAAAGTCCTGACTCCTGCAATGGTCTGCCGATTATAACAGGAATCACATCGCAGGCAAGTGCTGCATCCATTTTCTCCTGAAAGCCCCCTGCCTTTCCTGTATCCTTTGTTACAAGATATCTGCAATCGTACTGATGAAGCATGGCCTCATTCAATTCCCTGGAAAAAGGCCCCTGCATGCCGATGAGATGCTTGCCCTCGAATCCCAATGCCTTACAAGCCTCCATAACAGAAGGCAAGGACAAAACACGGGCATAGATTCTCTCTTTGGCATCTCTTAAAGCCGTAAATTTTCCCAGTTCCTTACTGCCTGTGGTAAGCAGGATATTTCCTGTAGTTCCCTCCAGAAAGCTTACCGCAGCCTCTGTGTTCTCCACATAAACAGCCTTGTCCTGGTGGGCGCCTGCTGCCCGTAATACACGTTCATAGGAAAATCCTGTGTTTGAGCAGGCAATGCGTATGTTCTCTGTCACCTGGGCAGCGTAAGGATGCGTTGCATCCAACACCAGATCAGGCGCAGACTCCTTTAGCAATTCTTCCATCTCCGGTTCTGTAAGACGCCCGGCATGAACTTTCAGGTATTGATCTTCTTTTAAAGATTTACTGCCATAATCCGTAGCAACACACGCAAGCACACTTACCTTATGCCTTGCCAGAAAGCTGCATATTTCACAGCCCTCTGTGGTGCCTGCAAATACAACAACATCAGACATTTTTATATCCTCTTGGTGTTACCATTTTTCCATTCACATTTCTGGTCTGTGAATTACCGATAAATACTGTGGTAAACATATCTACCTGGGTATCCTTAAGCTCTTCTAAGGTCATCACCCTGGCATTTTCTCCCTCACGGTTAATATTCTGCACCGTACCACATACTGTCTCCGGAGATTTATGCTGAAGCATAAGCTCACAGGCTTTTTTCAGATAGTCATGTCTTTTATGACTGGATGGATTATAAAGACAAATAACAAAATCTGCCTCGGAAGCCAGAAGAAGACGTTTCTCGATTTTTTCCCATGGGGTAAGAAGATCGCTAAGACTGATCAGGCAGAAATCATGAATCAATGGTGCGCCAAGAACTGCTGCCCCGCCTGTTGCCGCAGTAACTCCGGCTACGACTTCCAGTTCTACCTCCGGATAATTTGCACCAATCTCATATATAAGGCCAGCCATACCATAAACCCCTGCATCTCCGCTGCAGATCATAGAGACTGTCTGTCCTTTCATAGCTTCATCAAAAGCCATCACACAACGATCGACTTCTTTTCTCATAGGTGTGGTAAGAAACGCTTTTCCCGGAAAATGATCCTTAACAAGATCGATATACACAGTATATCCTACAATTACGTCACTTCTTTCAAGAGCCGCTGCTGCTGCACCTGTCATTCCTTCGTAAGAACCAGGGCCAATACCTACCACATAGATTTTCTTTTCTTTATTCAAAATACATCCTCCATTCTCCAAGCGCCAGGGCAGTTGTCACCCCATTTTCTGCGTGTTTTCTCTGTATAAAAGATACCTCTGGATCTGCAGACATTTTTCTCGCTGCCATTGCAGCACTCCGCTCACATACATTATCCACACCTACTGTCTGACTGACAAAAGAAGACGGTGTGAATTCTCCTTCTGCTGTCAAAAGTTCCTCTCCCGAAAAAGTCCGGAAGGGGATGCCAAGCTTTTGGGACAGTGCAAGGAACCCGGGTTCTTCTTTTTTTATATCAATACTGGCCAGGGCTGCAACAGCCTCCGGATATATCTGATTTTCCATCAGGCATTTCCTAGCAGCTTCTTCCACGGCTTCCGGCTCCTTATTCTTCCGGCATCCCATGCCAAGAATAACAGCATGAGGAACAATATGGGTAGTTGATGCAAAGGGATTACAGTCCTTATGTACCGTCACTGCGATTCCGATTTTTGTAAGGGGCTTGTCCTTACATAATACCAAGCCCTCCGGCAGTTCCCCTTCCCAGGGAAACTCGCTGAAAAAGCCCACCTTCTCTCCTGCTAACAATGCAGCTGAAACTTCCTTTGCCTCTTTCATATGGAAAATGTGACAGTTGTTTTTTTTTGCAAACACATCTACCGCAAATTTCCCCTCTATATCTGTGGCAGTTGTCACCACAGGGATTGCCTGCAGAATAGCTGCAGCCACATATGCAAGCTCATTGGCACCTCCAAGATGCCCTGACAGCAGGGAAATCACAAATTTTCCGCATTCATCCGTCACCAGCACAGCCGGATCTCTTTTTTTGCTTTGTACAAAAGGAGCGATACTGCGTACTGCGATCCCTGCTGCTCCAATAAAGATCACGCAGTCCGCACTCTCAAACTGTACTCTGGTCCATTCCACGCAGCTTTCCTTAACAGAACCCGGAAGGTATCTGCTTTTTGTAAAAAGGGAAACCATATGTCCCTGTTTCTCCAGTCCTTTTTTTAACGTTTCACCGGTCTGCTGCCCTGTCAGAGTGTAGCATATCATGGAAATCTTCATCTGCTTATCCTCAGTCTTCTTATTTAACCGCTTCCCGGAATTCAGTAGTAAATCCTGGATCATATAATTTGGAACGATCATAATGAGCTGCATTTACGCAATCTCCGATGATCATAAGCGCCGTCTTTGTAATGTTATTTTCTTTCGCAGTCTGTGCCAGTGTTCCAACGGTGCATACAAATTTCTTTTCATCTTCCCAGGTTGCCTTATAAACAATAGCCGCCGGAGTGTCTGCCGTATAACCGCCTTCTATCAGTCTTCTGCTTAATTCTTCCAGCATTCCTGTGCTAAGAAAAACAACCATAGTTGCCTGATGCGCTGCGAAGGATTGAATGCTTTCCTTAGGCGGAACCGGTGTTCTGCCCTCCATACGGGTGATGATCACACTCTGGGAAATATCTGGCAAAGTGTATTCCAGATTTAATGCGCTTGCAGCGCCGCAGAACGCACTGACACCCGGACAGTAATCATAGGCGATTCCCTTCTCATCCAATACATCCATCTGTTCACGGATCGCACCGTAAATACATGGGTCACCGGTATGAAGTCTGACTGTTGTTTTGCCTGCTGCCTCTGCCTTTTCCATAACGGAAAGCACTTCCTCCAGTGTCATTTTGGCACTGTTATAAATTGTACAGATATCCTTCGTATACTCTAAAAGCTTAGGATTTACCAATGAACCTGCATAAATAACCACATCTGCTTCTTCCAGATATTTCTTACCTCTTACTGTGATCAGATCCGGTGCCCCGGAACCTGCGCCTACAAAATGAATCATACTTATCTCCTTTCTTATCTCTCGTCTTTTACTATAATAAGTGAATAATAACCTGCACTGTCAGGAATTTCCTCTGTGCTTCTATATATTTTCTCATCCGGCATTCCGCAGTTCTCTATCATCACGGCCTTGCTTTTGGACGCTTTGATCTGTGCTTTTACATCCTGCATTTTTTTCCCCGCCTTCATCAGAACCTTGGTTCCTGGAAGCTTCAACGCATCTTCGATCTGGTAGGACGCCGGAATCACATGCAGCTGCTGGGATTTTTCCACTAATCCTTCATTAAGTCTGGCACTGACTGCGCAAAATGATGTGATGCCACTGACAATTTCTGTATCATATCCTAACTTTGCCACCCGCTTATGTACATAAATATATGTGGAATATACCGTAGGATCTCCCAATGTGAGAAATACTACATTTTTTCCCTTTTTAAGCCATTCTGAAATGATTTTTGCTCCCTCATCATGGACACGCTTTAATTCTTCTCTTTCCTTGATCATAGGCATTGGCAAGGAAATCATCTGCTTGCTGTCAATTTCCGGATATGCTCCTTTCATGATCTTGTAAGCAACCGATTCTCTTGGATCCTCTCCCGGAAAAGCCAGTATGTCTGCTTCCTTGGTAAGTCTTATAGCCTTTAACGTAATCAGCTCCGGATCTCCCGGTCCTACTCCTACTCCATATAATTTTCCTGTCATGCGACTCTCTTTCCGGAATGTATGATTCCTCTTAACATTCCCTTTTTATTGTAAATTGTTCCATTCGGTATCCTGCTTCTGGATTTCCCGGATCAGCTCATCTGCATCTCTGGTTTTTCCCAGATAGCCATATACATTATTAAAAACCACAGCTCCAAGCTTGATCTGTTCATAAGAACGATGATCCAGATAGAACTGTATTTTCTCCATAATCTTCTCCATAGCCGGCTTCAAAAGCCCTTTTTCCTGTAAAATATCAAGGGCATCATCTGTAGTATTACAATTGAGGATAGCTCTTGCAGTATCCCCATCTGCTCCTACCCGAAGCCCATTGGCTGCCAGTACCTCCATACGGGCATCTGCACTGTGAGAGTGTGTATTCATGATTCCTGCAGCTACTTTTACAAACTTGCCGATATGCGCCACAAACAGAATTCCTTTCACACCCATATCTACAGCCATATCGATCGTCTCACCTACATAATTACTGCACTTCATATTCCGCTCAAAGGGCAGTGTCATATGCTCACGCAGATAATCAGCTCCATAATTTCCCGGTGTCACAAGAAGATAGTTCTCTCCTTGGGTGAAATGCTGCTTCATCTCTACATGAATGCTCTCCACAAGAGCCTTCTCGCTCATCGGCTCCACAATTCCGGATGTTCCCAGAATGGAGATTCCTCCCGTGATCCCAAGCCTTGGATTGAAAGTTTTCTTCCCGATTTCAATTCCCTCCGGCACTGATATCACAACCTTTAGTCCACCCTCATAATCGTATGCAACAGCTGCTTCTTCTGCTTCACGAAGAATCATGGCGCGAGGCACCGGATTGATAGCTGCTTCTCCGATTTTCTGAGAGAGTCCCGGTCTTGTAACCCTGCCCACACCGACTCCACCGTCTATCAGAATTCCGGCAGTGTCAGTTTTTGACACGGTTGCATACACAAGAATACCATTTGTTGTATCCGGATCATCTCCTGCATCCTTTTTTACCGCACAGGTAACCTGATTCTCATGGATCTGAATATCATGAAGCTCCAGATCCAGAAGAATCCCCTTCGGGGTCATAAGAGGCACAGATGTCAGTTTTTCTTTTCCAAGAAGCATTCGCACCGCCCCCTTACAGGCAGCTGCTGCACAGGAGCCTGTGGTATAACCAAAACGCATTTTCTTCTGTCCCCGGAACACATAATAATCTTCCAGACCGGTCTTATGTGCCATATTCTCTGCCTCCAAAATCAAGTGATTTGCCAAACATAAATAGAATAAAATTATATAATTTTGTATTCTAAAAGTCAATGTTTACACAACTTGGTGCTCCATCCATTTCCCGCTTTTGAACCGCAGGACAAACACAATGGCCCGGACAGTCCAGTCTGTAAACATCCCGATCCACACAGCCATAGGACCCATGCCGCAGCAACGGATCAGATAAACACACAAACAGAAACGGAAGATCCACATGCTGGCACAGGAAGTGATCATAGAAAACCTGACGTCTCCGGCAGCCCGCATACCGTAAGCCGGAATAAAAGCGGGCATCCATACAATAGGTTTTACAATGGTGATCCAGAATATCATATCCAGGCACATTTTTGCACTGGCAGGCTCCATGCCGCCTAGCATGGTAATCGGCTTTGAAAGAGCGTACACAATCGCACAGCAGGCAATGAGAAATACTTCCGCAAAAGCCATCAGCTTCTTCATGTAGTATACAGCCTCATCTCTGCGGCCTGCCCCAATGCTCTGTCCAACCACTGTCATAAGTCCGATCCCCACACCCATAACTGCAGTTCCATTAAGCATTTCCAGAATGTTCGTCATCGCCTGGGCTGCAATTGCCGTAGTTCCTAAAGTAGAAACGGTAGACTGGATTACCAGCTTACCAAGCTGAAACATACTATTCTCCACTCCGGAGGGAACTCCCAGTGCCAGGATCCTTTTAATCATATTTCCATCCGGACGGATTTTCAGATAATCTCTGACTACAATAGGCTGTCTGTCCTTCCGCAGCTGATACAGAACTACCACTGCACAAAAAATCCTGGAAACCAGAGTAGAAATGGCCGCCCCTGCAACCCCCATATGAAAGACCCAGATCAGCACTGCATTTCCAACGATATTCATCACATTGGAGATAATGGAAATTACCATAGGACCTCTTGTATTTTCCTGTGCACGGAAAATAGAAGCCCCTGCATCATAAAGTGCAATAAAAGGATAAGACAGAACTGTATAAAAGAAATATACCATAGAATTATCCATAACATCTGCATCTACTTTTCCAAAAATAAAGCTGAGCAACGGTGCCCGGAAAATAAGGCCAATTACAACAATACACACAGAAATTGCTGTTATGATAAAAAGAGCCTGTCTTGCAGATTTGTTGGCCAGCTTATAGTTCTTCTGCCCCAGATACTGGGTACAGATAATGGTTCCTCCTGCAGCAAGTGCGGAAAAGGCCTGAATGATCAGCACATTAATGGCATCTACCAGCGAAACTGCGGAGATTGCTGCAGAACCCACATTGCTGACCATCATAGTGTCCACAGTACCCATCAATGCGTTTAAAAGCTGCTCCATGATAATCGGCACAAGAAGTACCCGAAGCATTTTGTTTGTAAAAAGATGTTGTTGCTGTTCCATATACTTCCTCATTTTTTCTGAATCTGTTACTCCTCCCCATAGAGTTCTTTTTGCACAAATAGCACGCAAATACTTCCATGGGCATATTATCTGTGATATTATACACCTTAGGCCGAAAAAATGCAGTAATTAATTTAGGGAGATTTTAATTTGGATAAAATTCTTACATACACCATACAGGAAGAACAAGAAGGAATGCTGCTTCTTGATTTTCTTCGAAGTGAGGGCTTTTCCCGGGGGATTCTTTCCTCCATGAAGCCGGATAAAAATGCCATTCAGTTAAATGGGGTCCGCGGCTTTGGGAAATCTGTTCTTCATGCAAAAGACCAGCTTCGCATCCATATTCCAGAAACAGACAGCAATGACCATATTCTTCCTGTGAAAATGGATCTTCACATTCTCTATGAGGATGAGGATATTCTGGTGGTAAATAAAGCGGCTGATATGCCGGTACACCCTTCTGTGGGGAATTATGACAATACACTTGCAAATGGTGTTGCCTGGTATTTTAAAGAAAAAGGACAGAGCTTTGTCTACCGCTGCATCAACCGTCTGGACAGAGATACCACAGGAGCTCTCATTCTGGCAAAGAATCCTTACAGTGCGGCAGTACTCTCCACCCAGATGAAGCAGCGCCAGATCCGCCGGACATATCTGGCGATTGTCCAGGGCATCCCCCCGGACAGAGGAACCATTGATGCACCAATTGGAAGAGCAGCAGATTCTACAATTGAAAGACAGGTTGATTTCATAAATGGTGAAAAAGCAGTCACGCATTATGAACGACTGGACACAGCTAACGGCGTCTCCCTTATCGAGCTTCATTTAGAAACCGGACGTACCCATCAGATCCGGGTACACATGAAGCATCTAGGGTATCCCCTACCTGGAGATTTTCTTTATAATCCGGATTACCGGATCATAAACAGACAGCCGCTGCATTCCTTTCAGCTGGAATTCACCCATCCTGTTACCAGGAAACAAATGTGTATCCTGGCACCTGTGCCAGAGGATTTCCGTAGCGCATTTACAACCGGAGGAATTTTAGTCTGACATCTCATAAAGCTGAAACAGGCCAGAATCACGTTCATCACGCAGATTCTGGCCTGTTTCTATCTTATTTTGTATGAAGCTTAACAGCTTTTCCGGTTTTTCTCATAAATAACCAACAATCCCTTTAACAGCAGATCCTCATCAAGAATAATCTCTCTTCTGCAATGGGGAACTACTTTCCGTGCCAGCCCGCCTGTGGCTACCACCGTGATCTTCTGGCCAAGTTCATCCTCAATCCGGTCAATACTTCCATCTAACGCAGCCGCATTGCTGTAAATCACACCACTTTTCATGCACTCAATGGTGTTTTTCCCAATGATGCGCTTAGGTGCTTCTATACTGATACCGCTAAGCTGTGATGCGCGAGCTGTGAGGGCATCCAGGGACACTCCCATTCCAGGAAAAATCATGCCGCCCACATAATGCTTCTTTTCATCCACAACACTTATGGTAGTTGCAGTTCCCATGTCGATCAATGCAAGCGGCACCGGATATTCTGCAATTCCCGCCACTGCATTTGCAACCTGGTCAGCGCCTAACTGGCCTGGATTGTCCATCATAATATTCAATCCGGTCTTTACCCCAGGTCCCAGAACCATGGGCTCTTTTTTCAGAACCTTCTCAGCTGCAAGCTTCACAGCATTGGTGATCTGGGGTACAACGGAGGAAATAATACAGCCATCAATATCCGTCCGCTTTACGTGGTAAATATCAACCACCGTTTTCAGGTCAACTGCATATTCCAGTTCTGTTTTTGTACGGACAGTGGAAAGTCTCTCGATGAAATAGGTTTTTTCCCGATCGATACAGCCCACCACAATGTTTGTATTTCCAATATCAATTGCTAAGATCATTTTTTTCCTCCATCGTTTCGTTATCCTGATCAGACAAATTGCTTAACTTTATGCTGTCTTTGTTACTTTCTCAGCCTTTTTCTCTGTTCCGGGAAGAAGTCTTGCTTTATAAAGTGCCGCACCTACAGCACCGGTCGCAACTGTGGCAGAAATCATTTCAAATACTGCGTTGATTCCTACGAATGTACAAATAAACAGAATCACATTCTTTCCACCCATAAGTCCCTGTACATACTCTGTATTTCCAAAAAGACCAACCAGCATTCCCATAAAGAACACGGTGTTCAGAAATGCAGAAAGAAAACCTGTAATTGCGCAGGAAACATAAATATTTTTTGTTTTTTTACGAAGGCCTTGGAAGATATATCCAAGAAGAAGTCCATCTACAAGTCTTGGAACAAATCTCTGAATAAATGCCAGGACCGGGCTGATTCCAAATAAGGTAACACCCATAGCACTTGTACCGCCGATACCGATACACTGACCGAAGCTGGTAAGTCCGAATACGGCTCCTGCTACGGCTCCGCCCACAGGTCCCATAGTGATGGCACTGATGGCAACTGGAATAATATTAAGAGTGATGGCAAGAGGCCCGATATTCAGGTAGCCAAGAGGTGTGTAAGCCATAAGAAGCAGAATTGCGAT
>CAKRRG010000028.1 GCA_934394545.1 uncultured Blautia sp. | reverse complement strand
ATATATATGTGCAGAAGTAATTTCTATGAGACTGGAATTTACTCTTGCCAACTGGAAGTTAAAAATACATTTAAGTAGGGAATTTTTACTTGCAAAAATGCCATTAAGTGGAGTATGATATAGAACGAATGTTTGAACAACGAATGAGTAAAAAGCGGACGAGTATGTCCGCTTTTCATAACCGCTGAAATAAAAAGGCGGCAGAATAGAAGTATGAGAGTTTAGAAAGGAATTAACACCATGGCAAAGAAAGACACTTACGACGCAGGTAGTATTTCTGTCCTGGAAGGACTGGAAGCAGTAAGAAAACGTCCGGGAATGTACATCGGAAGTGTATCCAGGAAGGGATTAAATCACCTCATATATGAAATTGTGGATAATGCAGTGGATGAGCATCTGGCTGGTTACTGCTCTAACATTGCGGTAACACTGGAGAAAGATGGTTCTTGTACCGTAACCGATAATGGACGAGGAATCCCTGTAGATATGCATGAGAAAGGTGTATCGGCAGAACGTCTTGTTTTTACTACACTTCATGCAGGCGGTAAATTTGACAATTCAGCTTATAAGACAAGTGGCGGACTTCATGGAGTTGGCTCCTCAGTTGTAAATGCTTTGTCCACTTATCTGGATATTAAGATCAGCCGTGATGGTTATGTACACCACGACCACTATGAGAGAGGTGTGCCGACTATAGAATTAGAAGAAGGACTGCTTCCTAAGCTTGGGAAGACCAGGCAGACCGGAACCTGTGTCAATTTTCTTCCGGATCCGGAGATTTTCGAGAAGACCAGATTTTCCTCCACAGAGGTTAAGAGCCGTCTTCATGAGACTGCTTATCTGAATCCGAATCTGACCATTCATTTCATGGATCTTCGGGGGGATACGCCAGAGGATATTATTTACCATGAGCCGGATGGAATTGTGGGATATATCAAAGATCTGAATCACAATTCAGAAGCTCTCCATGAGCCAATTTATCTGAAGGGTGAGGCAGATGGCATCCAGGTGGAAGTCGCTTTTCAGTATACCAATGAATTCCGGGAGAATGTGCTTGGCTTCTGTAACAATATTTACAATGCAGAAGGCGGAACGCATCTCACAGGCTTTAAGACTACCTTTACTACGGTAATGAATGCTTATGCCCGTGAAATCGGAATTCTGAAGGAAAAGGATGCTAATTTTACAGGCGCAGATATTCGTAACGGAATGACGGCAGTGGTTTCCATCAAGCATCCGGAGCCCCGGTTTGAAGGACAGACGAAAACCAAGCTTGATAACCAGGATGCAGCCCGTGCTACAAGTAAGGTAATGTCTGAGCAGCTGGTTCTTTACTTTGACCGGAATCTGGATACCTTGAAGACTATTTTATCCTGTGCAGAGAAGGCCGCTAAGATTCGTAAGACAGAGGAACGTGCTAAGACAAACCTTCTTACCAAGCAGAAATATTCCTTTGACTCTAACGGCAAGCTTGCAAACTGTGAGAAAAAGGATCCTTCACTTTGTGAGATTTTTATTGTAGAGGGAGATTCCGCAGGCGGTTCAGCCAAGACAGCCAGAGACCGTAATTACCAGGCAATCCTCCCGATCAGAGGTAAGATCCTGAATGTTGAGAAGGCCACTATTGATAAAGTTCTTGCCAACGCAGAAATCAAGACCATGATCAATGCCTTTGGCTGCGGATTTTCCGAAGGATATGGAAATGATTTTGACATTACCAGGCTTCGCTATGACAAGATTGTGATCATGGCAGATGCAGATGTGGATGGTGCCCATATTTCCACATTGTTACTGACCTTGTTCTATCGCTTTATGCCGGAACTGATTTATGAAGGACACGTATATATTGCAATGCCGCCTCTTTACAAGGTAATGCCGAAGAAGGGGGCAGAAGAATATCTGTATGACGATAAGGCATTGGAAAAATATCGACGCACTCATAAACCTGGCAGCTTTACCCTTCAGAGATACAAAGGTCTTGGAGAAATGGATGCACAGCAGTTGTGGGAGACTACCTTGAATCCTGAGACCAGAAGAATGAAGCGTGTAGAAATCGAGGATGCCCGTATGGCATCTAATGTGACAGAAATTCTGATGGGAAGCGACGTGCCCCCCAGAAAGGCATTTATTTATGAGCATGCCACAGATGCAGAACTGGATATTTAACCGATATGAGCAAGTAGCAAAGCGGATCTGGAATATTCGCTTGAAAGAAAGGAATACAAAAATATGGAAACGAAACAGGAGAATATTATTGCCACGGACTATGCGGACGTGATGCAAAAATCTTATATAGATTATGCCATGAGTGTTATCATTTCCAGGGCGCTTCCGGATGTCAGAGACGGTCTGAAGCCGGTACAGCGGAGAACGCTGTATGATATGTATGAGCTTGGAATCCGTTATGACCGGCCATATCGTAAATGTGCCCGTATTGTTGGTGATACCATGGGTAAATATCATCCGCATGGTGACAGCTCCATTTATGAAGCCTTAGTTGTGATGGCGCAGGATTTTAAGAAAGGCAAGATTCTGGTAGATGGCCATGGAAATTTCGGCTCCATCGAAGGAGATGGTGCAGCTGCCATGCGATATACGGAGGCGAGACTGGAGAAACTGACACAGGAGGTTTTTCTGGCTGACCTTGACAAGAATGTAGTGGATTTTATGCCGAACTTTGACGAGACAGAGAAAGAACCCCAAGTGCTTCCTGTAAAGATTCCCAATCTTCTTGTTAATGGCGCAGATGGTATTGCTGTAGGTATGGCTACCAGTATTCCGCCTCATAACCTTGGGGAGGTTGTAGACGCTGTAAAAGCATATATCAAGAATAATGAAATCAGCGTAAAAGGTCTGATGCGTTATCTGAAGGGACCGGATTTTCCTACAGGCGGGCTTGTGGTAAATAAGGATGATCTTTTGAATATTTATGAGACCGGATGCGGAAAACTCCGTCTTCGTGGAAAAGTGGAGGTTGAAAAACTAAAAGGCGGACGCCAGCAGCTTGTGATCACAGAGATTCCATATACTATGATCGGAGCAAATATTGGAAAATTCCTTAACGATGTGGCATCCCTTGTAGAAACGAAAAAAACTACAGATATTGTAGATATTTCCAATCAGTCCTCTAAAGAGGGAATCCGCATTGTCCTTGAACTGAAAAAGGACGCAGATGTAACAAACCTTACCAATATGCTTTATAAGAAGACCAGACTGGAGGATACCTTTGGCGTAAATATGCTGGCTGTAGCAGACGGAAGACCGGAGACCTTAAGCCTGAAGCAGATTATCGAGCATCATGTGGATTTTGTTTTTGAAGTTACGACCCGCAAGTACAAGACTCTCCTGGGAAAAGAACTGGAAAAAAAAGAAATCCAGGAAGGTCTTATTAAGGCCTGCGATGTAATCGACCTGATCATAGAAATCCTTCGAGGCAGTAAAAGCCGTGACCAGGTAAAGAAGTGTCTGGTAGAAGGAGTGACGGAGGGAATTAAATTTAAGTCTAAGGCCAGTGAAAAGGCTGCAAAAAACCTGAAGTTTTCAGAAAATCAGGCAACCGCGATTCTTGAGATGCGTTTGTACCGTCTGATCGGACTGGAAATTGAGGCACTTCAGGCAGAGTATGACCAGACCTTGAAGAATATTGCATCCTATGAGGATGTTTTGAATCATTATAATTCTATGTGTGATGTGATCATTGCTGAACTGGATGGAATTAAGAGGGAATACAGTACCAAAAGAAAAACTGTGATTGAGAATGCAGAAGAGGCAGTTTACGAAGAGAAGAAAATGGAAGAAACAGAAGTTTGTTTCCTTATGGATCGTTTCGGCTATATGCGCCTTATTGATAAGAATGCTTATGAGCGAAATAAAGAGGCTGCCCATGCGGAGAATAAATATGTGTTTACTTGTATGAATACGGATAAAATTTGTATTTTTACAGATATGGGGCGTATGCATTCTATTAAGGTGGCAGACCTTCCGCTGGTACGTTTCCGGGATAAGGGGATTCCGGCAGACAACCTGAGCAATTATGACAGCAGTCAGGAACAGATCCTTTATGTAGCTCCTGTAGGACAGGTGAAATTAGCGACTCTTTTATTCGTTACAAAGACTTCTATGTGTAAGCTGGTTGCAGGTGAGGAATTTGATGTAGCGAAGAGAACCATTGCGTCTACCAAGCTGGGAGAGGATGACCGGCTGATTTTTGTAGGTCAGGCAGACGAGATGGAACAGGTGGTATTCCAGAGTCATGGCGGATATTTTCTGCGTATTCCGAAAACAGAAGTGTCTTCCATGAAGAAAACATCCGTGGGTGTAAGAGGTATGAAGCTTGGAGAAAGAGATGTGCTTGAGCATGCTTATCTGATAGAATCAAGACAGGAATATGTGATTCAGTATCACGATAAACCATATTCATTGAACAAAGTGAAATTGGCAAAACGTGATACGAAAGGTACAAAGCCAAGGATTTGAGCAGGTAGCGAAGCGGACCTGGAATATCCGCCTGACAATAACCATAAATGGTTAAAACCTTGTAAAATGGGCATTTCTAATAAAAAGTCCTTGCAATTTGGATTTAAAGGTGTTAGAATGTAGGAAATCAGAACTTGTTGACAAAGGAGTGGGCGTATGCCCACTCTTTTTGCTGATAAGGGAGAGGATGGGCTCAGCAGAGACCAGACAGGAAAGGCAGGTGGGAAAATGAGCAGAAAAGAAGAGTATGAGCAGAAAGCAGAAGCTATGCTGACTCCTATTGTAGAGAGCAATGGATTCGAACTGGTAGATGTGGAATATGTGAAGGAAGCAGGAACCTGGTATCTTCGTGGCTACATTGACAAGCCGGGCGGGATTACGGTGAATGATTGTGAGACAGTGAGCAGAGCTTTTAGTGATAAGCTTGATGAGGATGATTTTATCGAAGAAAGCTACATTATGGAGATCAGCTCTCCGGGACTTGACAGACCGCTGAAGAAAGAGAAGGATTTTGCCAGAAGCATTGGCAAACTGGTAGAAATCAGAACCTACCGGCCAATCGAGAAACAGAAGGAATTTTGCGGTGAATTGACAGCATATGATAATAACAGTGTGACTATTTCAGAAGAAGGTACTCCTCGTACCTTTGACAAAAAGGACATTGCACTGGTGCGTCTGGCAATTGATTTTTAAAGGAATAAGCGATTAAGCTGGAAAGCAAAAAGGAGGAAATAAGAAAAATGAACAAGGAGTTAATGGGTGCTCTGGACGAACTGGAACGCGAAAAAAATATCAGCAAGGAAACCTTGCTGGATGCCATTGAGCAGTCCCTGATCCAGGCATACAAGAATCATTTTGGAAAAGCTGACAATGTACACGTTACCATCAACAGAGAGACCGGCGATTTCAGTGTATACGCAGATCGCAAGGTGGTAGAATATGTAGAGGATCCTGCTGAAGAGGTATCTCTTACAGAAGCTCAGAAGCAGAATACAAATGCAGAAGTTGGCGATATCCTTAAGGTACCGGTTCACTCCGATAAATTTGGCCGTATTGCAACACAGAATGCAAAGAACGTTATCCTTCAGAAAATCCGCGAGGAAGAACGTAAGGTTCTGTTTGATCAGTATCACGGCAATGAGAAAGAAGTTGTCACAGGTATTGTGCAGCGTGTGGTAGGACATAATGTAAGCGTAAATCTTGGTAAAGCAGATGCTATTCTTGCTGAAAATGAGCAGGTAAAGGGAGAAACCTTTAAGCCTACTGAGAGAATCAAAGTATATATTCTCGAAGTGAAAGATACTCCTAAAGGACCTCGCATTCTTGTTTCCAGAACACATCCTGGCCTTGTAAAGCGCCTTTTTGAGTCTGAGGTTGCTGAGGTAAAGGACGGAACCGTTGAGATCAAGAGTATTGCCCGTGAAGCCGGTTCCCGTACCAAGCTTGCAGTATGGAGCAATGAGCCGGATGTAGATCCGGTGGGAGCATGCGTTGGTGTGAATGGAGCACGTGTAAACGCTATTGTAAATGAGCTTCGCGGTGAGAAGATTGATATTATCAACTGGGATGAGAATCCTGCGATCCTGATCGAGAATGCATTAAGCCCGGCGAAAGTAATTGCGGTTATGGCAGATCCGGATGAGAAGACTGCACTGGTTGTAGTTCCGGATTATCAGCTTTCTCTTGCAATCGGTAAGGAAGGACAGAATGCACGTCTTGCAGCCCGTCTTACCGGCTTCAAGATCGATATCAAGAGCGAAACTCAGGCAAGAGAGTCCGGCGACTTCTATGATTATGATGAGGAAGACGACGAGTACTACGAGGATGAGGAGTATGAGGAGACTTCCGAAGAAGCTTCTGAGAAGGAGCAGGAAGCAGCTGCCGGTGAAGAGTCTGAAGAGACTGAGGATGCTGTAGAGAATGAAGACGAAGAATAAGATTCCTATGCGTCAGTGTACTGGCTGCAGAGAAATGAAAAATAAAAAAGAAATGATCAGGGTATTAAAAACCGCAGAGGATGAGATCGTTCTGGATGCTACCGGCAAGAAGAACGGAAGAGGCGCTTATATCTGCAGAAGCCGTGAATGCCTGGAAAAAGCCAGAAAGAATCATGGGCTGGAGCGTTCATTAAAGGCAGTAATCCCAGATGAGGTTTATGAAAGCCTTGAGAAGGAGTTTGATACCATTGAAGAACAATAAGGCACTGTCCCTGATCGGACTTGCAACAAAGGCCGGCAAGACGGTCAGCGGAGAGTTTTCCACTGAGAAATCCATTAAGACCGGCAAGGGTTACCTGGCAATTGTGGCTGGAGATTCTTCCGATAACACAAAGAAGAAGTTCCGGAATATGTGTGAATTCTATGAGGTGCCGTTATATGTATTGTCTGATAAAGAGACATTAGGGCATGCAATGGGGAAAGAATTTCGCGCCAGCCTGGCAGTACAGGACTGGAATTTTGCAGAAGCTATTAGGAAAGTTCTGCAGGAAGAAGGAAGAGAGTGCTAAGACCTGAACCAAAGATGAAAAAGTATTCACGACATCCTGGAAATGCTTTTGATTGTTCCCCGGAGAGAAATTTTTCATCAGGTGAAGGGAGAATGGCAAATGGTGATAAGATCACAAGAGCCTGCGAAAGAAAGAATTAAGCAAAACAGAGAAAAAAATAGAAATAGAGTGAAAAAAGTTATAGATACGGGAAAGGAGAAAGGAATAACATTGGATACTCCTAAGACAGAAGAACAGAAAGTATCATTAAAGAAAGATGGCGACGGTGCAGAGACACCGAAAAAGAAAAAAAATATTATTCGCGTATATCACGCACAGAACGCAAGTGACGGTGGTAAAAACAGAAAGAAACCTGCTGGAGAGAGAAAGCCTCGTCCACAGGGTACACGTCCGGCAGCACCGGCACAGCCGGCAGCTAAGGCAGAGACACCTGTAAAGACGACAGCGCCGAAAGCAGAAGCGCCGAAAGCAGAAACACCTAAGACAGAAACTCCTGTGAAGAGTGCTCCGGTAAGCGCACCAAAAACAGAAGCACCAAAAACAGAGGCACCAAAGGCAGAAACTGTAAAACCAGCACCTGCAGCAGCTAAGACAGAAGCATCTGCAAGACCGGCTTCACAGGCTGGCAGAAATGATGGACAGCAGCGTCAGGGAAATGCGCAAGGAGGACGCAGCATCCGTCAGGGAGAAGGTCGCGACAACAACCGTGGAGACAGAAACGGAACCGGACGCAGCTTCGGTCAGGGAAGACCGCAGGGAAATAGTGGTCAGGGCGGATTCCGTGGAAACAGAAATAACGATGGCCAGGGAAGACCGGCAAGACAGGGGGATTCCCAGAACAGAGGATCACGCCAGGGTGACGGAACCGGACGCGGCTTCCGTCAGGGCGAAGGCCGTGACAATAGAAATGGAAACGGAAATGGCGGCAGATTTGGTCAGGGCAGACCACAGGGAAATGGCAGCCAGGGACGTTTCGGAGGCAAAGACGGTGACAGAGATAACCGTGGCGAAGGACGCTTCGGAGGACAGAACCATCAGGGACAGCGTTCCGGTGGTGCAAGAAGAAACAGCGGCGGCGGTTCCGATGCAATGTTCACACCAGAGCTGACAAAGACATCCAAAGACAGCAAGCGTGAGCGTGACAGAGAAAATAAGAATAAAAAGAAAGAATTCGATAAGACCTCCGGTGGCGGACACAGACCAAACCAGGGCGGCAGAAATCAGATGTCCAGAATTCCGAAGGCACTTCAGAAACCCACTCCACAGCAGAAGCCTGAGGAGAAAAAGCCGGAAATCAAGGAAATCGTAATACCGGAGAAGCTTACCATCCGCGAGCTTGCAGAAGCAATGAAGATGCAGCCGTCAGCTATTGTTAAGAAATTGTTTATGGAAGGCCAGATGGTAACGGTAAACCACGAAATTGATTTCGAGCAGGCAGAAGAGATTGCACTTGGATTTGATATCATTGCAGAAAAAGAAGAAAAAGTAGATGTAATTGAGGAACTTCTGAAAGAAGAAGAGGAAGATGAGTCCACAATGGTTTCCAGACCACCTGTAGTCTGTGTTATGGGACACGTTGACCACGGTAAAACCTCTCTTCTGGATGCAATCCGTCAGACAAATGTAACAAGAGGTGAGGCTGGTGGAATCACACAGCATATCGGTGCTTATGTGGTTGATGTCAATGGACAGAAGATCACCTTCCTCGATACACCTGGACATGAGGCATTTACGGCTATGCGTATGCGTGGAGCAAACTCCACAGATATTGCTGTCCTTGTAGTTGCAGCAGACGACGGTGTAATGCCACAGACGGTAGAGGCAATCAGCCATGCAAAGGCAGCAGGCGTTGAAATTATCGTGGCTATTAACAAGATCGATAAGCCAAGTGCAAACATTGAACGTGTAAAACAGGAGCTTTCTGAGTATGAACTGATTCCGGAAGATTGGGGTGGAACAACTCCGTTCGTACCGGTATCTGCAAAGACTGGAGAGGGCATTGATGATCTTCTTGAGATGATCCTTTTAACAGCAGAGGTTTCTGAACTGAAAGCAAATCCGAATCGTGCGGCAAGAGGTCTTGTTATCGAGGCACAGCTGGATAAAGGAAAAGGACCGGTTGCTACAATCCTTGTACAAAAAGGTACCCTCCATGTGGGAGATTTCATTGCAGCCGGAGCATGCAATGGTAAAGTACGTGCCATGATGGATGATAAGGGACGCCGTGTAAAACAGGCCGGACCATCTACTCCGGTAGAAATCCTTGGTCTTGGTGATGTTCCGAATGCAGGTGAGGTTCTTATGTCATTTGAAAATGACAAAGAAGCAAAGAACTTTGCAGCAGCATTTGTTTCCGAGAATAAGAATCGTCTTCTTGAGGAAACGAAAGGTAAGCTTTCTCTGGATAATCTGTTCGATCAGATCCAGGCAAGTGACCTGAAAGAGCTTCCGATCATTGTCAAAGCTGACGTACAGGGTTCTGTGGAGGCTGTTAAACAGAGTCTTGTAAAGCTTTCCAACGAGGAAGTTGTTGTAAGAGTGATCCATGGTGGTGTTGGTGCTGTCAATGAGTCTGATGTCAGTCTCGCGGCTACATCAAACGCTATTATCATTGGATTTAACGTTCGTCCTGACACAACAGCGAAGCAGCTGGCAGAGCAGGAAGGCGTAGACCTTCGTCTGTACAAAGTTATCTATCAGGCAATCGAGGATGTAGAGGCTGCTATGAAGGGTATGCTGGATCCTGTATTCGAGGAGAAAGTAATCGGTCATGCAGAGGTTCGTCAGCTGTTCAAGGCTTCCGGTATTGGAACTATTGCAGGAAGCTATGTGCTTGATGGTACCTTCCAGAGAGGATGCAAGGTTCGTATTTCAAGAGGAGAGGAACAGATTTACGAAGGTGAGCTGGCTTCTCTTAAAAGATTTAAGGATGATGTCAAAGAAGTTCGTGCAGGCTATGAGTGTGGTCTTGTATTCCAGGATTTCAATGACGTTAAGGAAGAAGATAAAGTAGAAGCATATATTATGGTTGAGGTGCCTCGCTAGGAAACGGGCTATAAGACATCGGTTGGGGGCAATTTTGCAGTTGCTCCCAATTTTCCGTTAATTATATCGGGAGAGAACACCTCTATAGGAGATCGGAAAAATGAGAAAAAACAGTATTAAAAATACAAGGATTAACGCAGAAGTTCAAAAAGAACTGAGCAATATTATCCGTGGCGAAATTAAGGATCCCCGCATCCATCCTATGACATCTGTTATGGCAGTTGAGGTGGCACCGGATCTCAAGACCTGTAAGGCATTTATCAGTGTTCTTGGCAGTGAAGAATCCAAACAGTCAACGATCAAAGGCCTGAAAAGTGCAGAGGGCTATATCCGTCGTCAGCTTGCGAAGAACCTGAATCTTCGTAATACTCCTGAGATTCGTTTCATTCTGGATGAATCTATTGAATATGGTGTAAATATGTCTAAATTAATCGATGATGTCATGGAACATGATCACTCCAAAGAGAATGGAGATATTGAGAAAAAACAGGATACTGAAGAAAACGAAGACGAAGAGTGAATAACGAGGTGAAGGGAATGGAGAGAATAGAAGAAATTCTGGATGGCGTCAAGACCATGGGAATCGGAGGTCATGTACGCCCGGACGGTGATTGTGTAGGCTCTTGCATGGCTTTGTATTTATATATGAAGACCTGGTATCCCCAGATCCATACAGATATTTATCTGGAAAATCCGAAGCCGGTATTCGGGCATATTGCCTGTATGGATGAGGTACACTATGAGGCAGGAGAGGAAAAAGAATATGACCTCTTTGTAACCTGTGATGTAAGTGCGCGGAATCGTCTTGCTATAGCAGGTGATCATTTTACAAATGCAAAGAAGACCGTTTGCATCGATCATCATATCAGTAATCCCGGATTTGCAGATGTGAATCATGTATGCGGAGATATCAGCTCGGCCAGTGAAGTTCTGTACAACCTTCTTGATAAAGAAAAAATCAATCTGGATATTGCAACTGCTATTTATACAGGAATGATCCATGACACAGGTGTGTTCCAATATTCCTCCACATCCCCGGATACCATGCGTATTGCCGGAGATCTGATGGAAAAGGGAGTTGATTTTTCTCGTATTATTGATAAGTCATTTTACCAGAGAAGCTACATCCAGAATCAGGTTATGGGACGCGTGCTGGCAGAAAGCATTATGCTTTTGGATGGCAGATGCATCGTAGGCTATATGAAAATGAGAGATATGGATTTCTATGGCGTACAGCCCTCAGATCTGGATGGAATTGTAAGCCAGCTTCGTCTTACAAGAGGTGTGGAAGTTGCTATGTTCATTTATGAACATGAGAGTCAGCTGTTTAAGGTATCTCTTCGTTCTAACGGGAACGTGGACGTAAGTAAGATCGCAGCGTACTTCGGTGGTGGCGGCCATGTGAAAGCAGCAGGCTGTGACCTGGCTGGTTCTATGTATGATGTTATCAATAATATTTCAGAACAGATTGAAAAGCAGCTTTTAGGACAGGATAAGTAATGGCAGACTATCAGGGAATTATAGTAATTCATAAGGAAAAAGGTTATACCTCTCATGATGTGGTAGCGAAGCTCAGAGGAATCCTTCATATGAAAAAAATCGGGCATACAGGCACACTTGATCCGGATGCCACAGGTGTTCTTCCGGTCGCCGTTGGAAAGGGAACCAAACTGGTAGATCTGCTCACAGATAAGGAGAAGACCTACGAGGCAGTTCTGCATCTGGGGATTACCACAGATACCCAGGATATGTCAGGAACAATTCTGGAAGAAAAGCCGGTAAATGTGACGGAGGAAGAGGTGTGCCAGGTGCTGGAGAGTTTTGTTGGAGATCAGCTTCAGGTTCCGCCAATGTACTCCGCATTAAAAGTAAATGGCAAAAAGCTTTATGAGCTTGCAAGGGAAGGGAAGAGTGTAGAAAGAAAAGCCCGTCCTGTGACATTCTATGAGATTTTGCCTTTGGAAATAAACCTTCCACTGGTGAAGTTAAGAGTAACCTGCAGCAAGGGAACCTATATCCGCACTTTATGCAATGATATTGGAGAAAAGCTTGGCTGCGGTGGCTGTATGGAAGAACTGCTTCGGTCAAAGGTTGGCGCATATACGCTTAATGAAAGCCACAGTCTTGCTGAGGTAGAGGCTGCTGTAGCAGATGGAACTATTCAGGATATGGTCTATTCAGTAGAAGAGGTTCTGTCCGGTTATCCTGCACTTTATGCGGATTCCTATGGAGACCGGCTTTTACAAAATGGAAATCCGTTATCCGACAATCTGGTAAGTCCGCAGCACAAAGAGGGCTGGGTACGCATGTATGCCAGTGACGGAAGTTTTACAGGTATTTTTCAGTGGGATGCGGGGAAGAAGAAATATTATCCGGTGAAGATGTTTTGACAGCGGCACTGGTTTGACAGGAGAGATTATGGAATACCTGAAGATTGATGGTGAGTTTCCAAGACTTGCCAACTGTGCAGTGACAATGGGAAAATTTGACGGGATTCACCGTGGACATCAGAAACTGGTCGAGAGGATAAAGGAGCGCAAGGCATTGGGAGAACAGGCAGTTCTCTTTGCAATTGATGCTTCCAGCAATATGATTCTCACCAGTGAAGAGCGGGCTTCCCTTCTTGAAAAGCTTGGCGTGGATGTGTTGGTGGAATGTCAGTTAAATGACCGGATCCGGCATATGAAGGCTGAGAATTTTATAAAAGAGATTCTTATGGGAGATCTGGGAGCCTCCTATGTGGTAGTGGGGGAGGACAACCGTTTCGGTTTTGAGCGGAAGGGTACTCCGGAACTGCTTAAGGAATTTGGAAGGAAATATGGTTTTGATGTGGAAATCCTTTCCAAGGAAATGGATGGCCACAGAAAGATCAGCAGTACGTACATCAGAGAAGAACTGAAAAAAGGAAATATGGAAAAAGTTACCAATTTGATGGGGCGGGATTATTTTGTAGAGGGTCAGATAGTTCATGGCAGAGGGATGGGACATAAAGTCCTGCTTCCAACGACCAATCTGGTACCTCCAAGGACGAAAATCCTCCCACCAAATGGAGTGTATGTAACAAGTTCCTATTTTGGAGATAAAGTATACCACGGAATTACGAATATCGGCTATAAGCCTACTGTAGGGGAAAGCTTTTTGGGAGTAGAGACCTATCTTTTTGATTGTAAGGAAGACCTTTACGGGGAAAATTGCAGGGTGGATTTCAAGAAATTCCTGCGGCCGGAAAGAAAATTTCCTTCCCTTGAGGCATTGAAAACCAGACTTCTGGCAGATGCAGAGGATGGACGAGAGTATTTCGCAGCCCCAAAAAATTACTGATAAGAAAAGCGAAAAAATAGTTTACAGAATCTGGCGGGTATGCTATACTAGGCAAGGTGTGAACAGGAATTGTCCTGCTTCATAGATAGAGAAACAGCCCATATTCAGGGGTTGGATACTCCGACCGTCTCTTAATATGCGGCGATTACGTCCCCGCAGGGATACCTGTATGGGAGACCATTAAGAATAAGGAGGAAATCAAGATGATTTCAAAAGAAAAGAAAGCAGCAATCATGAAAGAGTATGCAAGATGTGAGGGAGATACTGGTTCACCAGAGGTACAGGTAGCTGTTCTTACTGCAAGAATCCAGGAGCTTACTGAGCATTTACAGAACAACCACAAGGATCATCATTCCAGACGTGGTCTGCTGAAAATGGTAGGTCAGAGACGTGGACTGTTAGCTTACTTAAAGAAAACAGACATCGAAAGATACCGTGCACTGATTGAGAAATTAGGTTTAAGAAAATAATTAGTATGCGGAAGGGGCGGATATCCATCCGCCCTATTTTAAGATGAAGAAATGTGATTGCAGCCGGTAAACAGGCAGCAATCGTCGCCAGAACGGAGGCACTATTGTCTGGCGGGCAAAGACCCGGACAGACGAGGATTTCCGAGACTTCTGAAAAGGACATTTTGAAAAGTGTATTTTTCAGTCGTTTCGGACTTCTGTTGTGGCGAAGCCAGAGAAGAGTTGTCATTGCTCCTGCGTGAAAAGCAAGGGGAAATTGTATGATGCTCAAGATCATGAATTCATAAAAAGGAGAGAAAATATGTACAAAAGTTATTCCATGGAATTAGCTGGAAGAACACTTACCGTAGATATCGGACGTGTTGCGAAACAGGCAAATGGCGCAGCATTGATGCATTATGGTGATACCACCGTACTTGCTACAGCAACTGCATCTAAGGAGCCAAGAGAGGGGATTGACTTTTTCCCGTTAAGTGTTGAATACGAAGAGAAAATGTACGCTGTCGGAAAAATTCCGGGCGGTTTCAATAAAAGAGAGGGAAAGGCAAGTGAGCATGCCATCCTTACTTCCCGTGTGATTGACAGACCTATGCGTCCTCTGTTCCCTAAGGATTACAGAAATGACGTTACACTTGTAGACATGGTTATGTCTGTGGATCCGGAATGTAATCCGGAAATCCCGGCTATGCTTGGTTCTTCCCTTGCTACATGCATTTCTGATATTCCATTTGATGGTCCATGTGCTACTACACAGATCGGTCTTATTAATGGAGAGTTCATTGTGAATCCTACACTGGCACAGAAGGATATTTCTGACCTTCAGCTGACAGTTGCTTCCACAAGAGATAAGGTTATCATGATCGAGGCTGGTGCTAACGAGGTGCCGGAGGATCAGATGATCGAAGCTATCTATAAAGCACACGAAGTGAACCAGGAAATCATCAAATTCTTCGACCAGATCGTTGCAGATTGTGGAAAAGAGAAACACAGCTATGAGTCTTGTGCAGTTCCGCAGGAACTGTTTGATGCGATCAAAGAGATTGTTCCTCCGGAAGAAATGGAGGTTGCTGTATTCTCTGATGATAAGCAGACAAGAGAGAATAATATTGCAGCTGTAACAGAGAAACTGAAAGAAGCCTTCGCAGAGAAAGAAGAGTGGCTTGCAGTTCTTGGCGAGGCGGTTTACCAGTATCAGAAGAAGACCGTTCGTAAGATGATTCTGAAGGATCATAAGCGCCCGGATGGCCGTGCGATCACACAGATCCGTCCTCTGGCAGCAGAGGTTGACATTATCCCGAGAGTACATGGCTCTGCTATGTTTACCCGTGGACAGACACAGATTTGTACCATCACGACTCTGGCACCTCTTGCAGAGGCTCAGAGAATTGACGGACTTGACGAGTTTGAGACAAGCAAGAGATATATGCATCATTACAACTTCCCGTCCTATTCAGTAGGTGAGACGAAGCCATCCAGAGGACCGGGACGTCGTGAAATCGGTCATGGAGCACTTGCAGAGAGAGCACTTGTACCGGTTCTTCCAAGTGCCGAGGAGTTCCCATATGCGATTCGTACCGTATCTGAGACCTTTGAATCTAACGGATCTACTTCTCAGGCAAGTATCTGTGCATCTACGATGTCTCTTGAGGCAGCCGGTGTACCGATCAAGAAACCTGTTGCAGGTATTTCCTGTGGTCTGGTTACAGGCGACACAGATGATGATTATATCGTTCTTACGGATATCCAGGGACTTGAGGACTTCTTTGGCGATATGGACTTCAAGGTAGCAGGAACTCATGACGGTATTACAGCTATCCAGATGGATATTAAAATCCACGGTCTTACAAGACAGATCGTAGAGGAAGCTATCAGACGTACCAAGGAAGCAAGAGAGTACATCCTTAATGAGGTTATTGAGAAATGTATTCCGGCACCTCGTACAACGGTTGGAAAATATGCTCCGAAGATCATTCAGATTCAGATCGACCCTCAGAAAATCGGCGACGTTGTTGGTCAGAGAGGTAAGACGATCAATACAATTATCGAGCGTACCGGTGTTAAGATCGATATCACAGATGAAGGTGCAGTATCTATCTGTGGTGTAGATTCTAAAAATATGCAGGAAGCAAAGCGTATGGTTGAGATCATTGCTTCTGATTTCGAGCAGGGACAGATTCTTACAGGACAGGTTGTAAGCATTAAAGAGTTCGGTGCATTTATTGAGTTTGCACCAGGCAAAGAGGGAATGGTTCATATTTCCAAGATCTGTAAAGAGAGAATCAACCGTGTAGAGGATGTTCTTACACTTGGTGATAAAGTTACGGTTGTCTGCCTTGGAAAGGATAAGATGGGAAGAATAAGCTTCAGCATCAAGGATGTTCCGGCAGAGAATAAATAAGAATAGAATTCAGGATGTCGGACAGAAATGCCCGGCATCTTTTGATTTAAAGGAGAAATATGAAGAGAATTGCAAAATTTCATAAGGTAAGTAAAGAACGCTTTGTAGCAGACTGGATGGACACTTTCGGAGAAGTAACTGCTGATGAGGCAGAGAAAATTTATGAAGGAATCCGTCTCCCAAGACGTGCCACGGCAGGAAGCGCAGGATATGATTTTTTTTCACCGGATAATTTTGTTATCCTGCCTGGAGAAACGATCAAGATCCCTACTGGAATCCGTGTGGAAATGGATCAGGAGTGGGTGCTGAAGTGTTATCCGAGAAGCGGACTGGGTTTTAAGTTCCGTCTGCAGTTGAATAATACAGTAGGAATCATTGACAGCGATTATTTCTATTCTGATAACGAAGGCCATATTTTTGCTAAACTGACCAACGACACCAATGAGGGAAAAACAGTAGAACTAAAGGCTGATACAGGCTTTATGCAGGGGATTTTCGTAGAATACGGAATTACGGTAGACGATGATGTAACCGATGTAAGAAATGGCGGATTGGGAAGCACTACGAAATAGGCTGGTACAAAAGCAACAAGTATAAAGGCGGCAGATCAAATAGAAAAGCAGGTAAATGTGAAAGAACCAAGCTCACAAGTACCTGCTTTTGTATTCTTACTCTAATGGCTCACCGGCAACTTCTGCTTCACGGGCATTCTGTAAAACAGTGTCAAAGGCAATCGCAGCCTTATTATACTCCTCGTCATTCTCAATATTGGAAAGCATAGGAGCACCCTCTGCAGTATGGGCAAAGGCATAAAGATAAACTTCACCGTCGTGATTCTGTCCGTCTTCGTCAAGTGGAAGAAGTGCAATATACTCCTTGCCATCTACAGGGAAAATGGTAAGAATAGCACATTCTACTTCAGTATCATCCTCCATGGTAAGGGTGATGGTGCTATGCTGATTCGCATCTGTGCTGCATCCACCACATGTGGAACAGTCAGAGCCACTGCAGGAAGAACTGCTTTCACAGCTTCCACAGGAAGTGTTCATATCTAAATCGCTCATTATTAATACCTCACTTTATCTTCCGGGAAATGTCCCGGGTAATAGTTAGATTGTACCAGAAAAATAAGGTTTTGTGAATAGGAAAATCTGTGTTATAATGAAGAATAAGTAGAAACTATACAGAATGGAGAACAACATGAAGCTTGTATCATGGAATGTAAATGGAATCCGCGCATGTATAACCAAAGGCTTTGAAGAAAGCTTTGCCAAGCTGGACGCGGATATTTTCTGTCTGCAGGAAACGAAATGTCAGGAGAACCAGGTGAAACTGGAATTGCCGGGATATTATCAGTACTGGAACTATGCGAACCGCAAGGGGTACTCCGGAACAGCTGTTTTTACGAAGAAGGAGCCTTTATCCGTAAGTTACGGACTTGGAATAGAGGAACACGATAAGGAAGGCCGTGTGATCACCGCAGAAATGGATGATTTTTACCTGGTTACCGTATATACACCGAACTCTCAGTCTGAACTTAGGAGATTGGAATATCGTATGGAATGGGAAAAGGATTTCCTGGCATATCTGCTGAAGCTTCAGGAGAAGAAGCCTGTGATCTGCTGTGGAGATCTCAATGTAGCGCATCAGGAAATCGACCTGAAGAATCCTAAGACGAACCGTATGAATGCAGGCTTTACCGATGAAGAGAGAGCATGCTTTTCCAGAGTACTGGATGCTGGCTTTATTGATACGTTTCGATATTTTTACCCGGAGCTGGAGGGCGCTTATTCCTGGTGGTCTTATCGGTTTAAGGCCAGAGAGAAGAATGCCGGATGGAGAATTGACTATTTCCTTACTTCCCCGTCACTTAAGGAGAAGCTGGAGGATTCCAGGATCCACAGTGAAATTATGGGTTCTGACCATTGCCCTGTAGAGTTGGATCTGGACTTATAAGGAATAGCTGATGACGGGATATCAGACAAAGACAGGAGGTATTATAAAGTGGCAATACCTGGAAATAAAAGAGTGATTGTGACACCTGGCTATCCCCTTTTACTTGGGGTCAGCCAGATGGAAGACGGATATAATTTTGCAGTAGAGGCAGAGGAGGATTCTAAGGTTTCTCTGCTTCTCTACAGAAAGAGAGGAAGGGAGCCTTTTTATGAGCTTCCTCTTGACGGGAACTATCGGACCGGACGGATATTTTCTGTTTTTATGAAGAAATTAAATGTAACAAATCTGGAATATAATTTCCGTATCAATGGGGAGATATGTCTGGACCCATGTGCCAGCAGGATCAGTGGAAGGGAGCGCTTTGGAGCTTCGTGGGAGGAAGATCCCCATAAAGTGCGGTGTGGCTTTTGGACAGGGGACAGATACGACTGGGAGGATGAGAAGGCACCGGATACAGATTTTGGAGATATGATTCTTTACAAGCTTCATGTGCGGGGCTATACCAGACAGGCTAAGCTGCCCACAGGACTTAGGGGTACCTTTCAGGGACTTATACAGATGATCCCCTACTGGCAGGAGCTTGGAATCAATACAGTGGAGTTAATGCCTGCCTATGAATTTATGGAGGTAAACAGGCAGAAGGAACCGGAAGGCCTGGTATCACGGAAGGAAAAAAAGAACGAAATAAATTACTGGGGCTATGGAAACGGGCTTTATTTCGCACCAAAGAGTGCGTATTGTGCGACCAGGGATCCTCACAGGGAATTCTGCGATATGATCAAAGCATTTCACAAGGCTGGAATCGGTTGTATCATGGAAATGTATTTTCCGGCAGAGGTGAATCCACTTATGGCTCTTAGAGCCTTACAGTTCTGGAAGCAGAATTATCATGTGGATGGCTTCCATGTGCTTGGAGAAGGGGCTCCTCTTGATCTGATCATGAAGGATGGTCTGCTTTTTGGAACGATGATCATGGCAGATGGAATGGATACAGCTGCAATTTATAAGAACCGCAGACCGGGCCAGCGTTGTTTTGCGGAGTATAATCTGGGCTTTCTTCAGGATATGCGAAGATTTTTGAAAAGTGATGAGGATATGGTTCCGGCAGTGCAGTACCGGCTTCGCCATAATCCGGATGACCATGGCGTGATCAATTATATTACCTGCCAGGACGGTTTTACCCTGAATGATCTGGTCTCCTATAATTATAAGCACAATGAAGCCAATGGTGAGGGAAATAACGATGGCTGCAGCTATAATTATTCCTGGAATTGCGGAATTGAGGGACCAAGCAGGAAGCAGTGGATTCGTCAGATGAGAGAGAGGCAGATGCGGGCTGCTTTTGCTATGCTTCTTTTTTCCCAGGGTGTGCCTATGCTTTACGGTGGTGATGAAATCGGTAATTCTCAGGATGGAAATAACAACGCTTATTGTCAGGACAATTCCATTGGCTGGATCGATTGGCGCGGGCTTAGGAGAAATGCAAGCCTTCTGGCTTTTGTGAAAAAGGCAGTGGCACTTCGTAAGGCCCATCCTGTTCTTCATATGAAGGAGAGCATGAAGGAAGTAGATTATTTGGGAAAAGGTTATCCGGATCTGTCGTTCCACGGTGAACGGGCATGGTTTTGCAATACAGAAAATACCAGCCGTATGATCGGTATGATGCTGTGCGGAGAATATGCACAGCAGACAGATGGAAGGGAGGATGACTTCATTTATGTAGGCTATAACTTCCATTGGGAAATCAGGAGCATGGCTTTGCCAAATCTGCCTGAGGGTATGGAATGGAAGAAAATTATGGATACAGGTGACCTGACCTGCGATGGATTTTATGGAGAGAAGGGTATGGTTTATGAACGTTCTGTGGAGGTGGGACCACGTACTGTGGTTGTGCTCCAGGGGGTGAAGAAGCCAAAGGCAGAGAAGAAATCAAAGGCAGAGAAGAAATCAATGACAGAGAAGAAATCAATGACTGAGAATAAGATCATACCTGAGAAAAATAAAATGAAAAAGAAAGAAGCAGAGAGGAGGTCCGGTGACAATGCATCCGTGGCTTCACTTTAAAACGATTACCAGACATAAGCTTATGGTTATGCATTACTGCTTTAAAATCGGACTTTATAAGCAGGGACTTCTCCATGATCTGTCCAAGTATTCTCCGTCAGAATTTCTGGTGGGATGCAAATACTATCAGGGAAACAGAAGTCCTAATAATGCAGAACGTGAGGATATAGGCGTTTCCACATCCTGGCTGCACCATAAAGGGCGAAATAAGCACCATTATGAGCATTGGGTGGATTATTCCATAAATGATCCGGAGCATGTGATCATGGGGGCGAAGATGCCTCGTAAATACGTTGCAGAAATGGTAATGGACAGAATCAGTGCATCTCGGACGTATCTTGGAGATGCCTACGATCATCACCAGCCTTTGGAATATTTTCTGAGGAGCAAACCCAAGCTGTGGTTTGTTCATCCCCAGACGAAGAAAGAACTGGAGGGACTGCTTCGCATTCTGAATGACAAGGGTGAAAAGAAGGCATTGTGGTATATTAAGCATGTTTATCTGAAAAAAGAAAAAAATCATTAATTTTTCTTGCACTTTCATGCTCTTCTGTGGTAAAGTGTTAAATGTGTTATTTTATCACAGAGGAGGAGAAAAAATTGAGTGGTACAATAGTTATAATTCTGATCGCTTTTGTGTTTTATCTCGCAATGATGATTGTCATTGGCGCGGTTTACATGAAAAAGACCTCAAGCTCAGAGGATTATTTCCTTGGAGGGCGAGGACTGAATGGATGGGTGGCAGCGCTTTCTGCACAGGCTTCTGATATGAGCGGATGGCTTCTGATGGGACTTCCCGGAGCGATTTATTCCTTTGGATCCGGACAGATCTGGATTGCGGTAGGACTTTTTATCGGAACGGTCCTTAACTGGGTGTGTATTTCCGGAAGACTTCGTAAATATACGATCGTGGCGAATAATTCCATGACGATTCCGGCTTTCTTTGAGAATCGTTACCGTGACAAGAAAAAGATTCTGCTTCTGATTTCATCTATTGTGATCGTAATCTTTTTCCTGGTCTATACAGCATCTGCATTGGCAGCAGGCGGTAAGCTGTTCAATACAGTGTTTGGACTTGACTATCATATTGCACTGGCTATTGGAGCAGCGGTGATCCTTTGTTACACCTTTATGGGTGGCTTCATGGCAGTGTGTGTAACAGACTTTGTACAGGGTACTCTGATGCTTATTGGACTTCTTGTAGTGCCGCTGGTAGCATATTTCCTGCTTCCCGGCAATCTTACAGATTTGATTTCACAAAGTGGAGTGACCGGTGGTGCAAGTGCATACCTGAATCCCTTTATGAATGGCGACAGACCTTATACATTTATTGAAATTTTTTCACAGCTGGCATGGGGATTCGGTTACTGTGGAATGCCCCATGTACTGGTAAGATTTATGGCAGTTAAGAATGAAAAAGAGCTGAAGAAATCCTGGGCGATCGCTATCATATGGGATCTTCTTTCACTGACAGCGGCTTTTGCGATTGCGGTTATCGGAAGGGCATATTTACTTCCTGTCATTCTGGGAGAGAATGGAGCAGCCTCTTCTGAGAGTGTATTTATAGAGATGATCCGTAAAGTGTTTACTTCAGAGCTTGCGCTTCCATTTATCGGAGGTCTGTTCCTCTGTGGAATTCTTGCAGCGATTATGTCTACAGCAGACTCACAGCTTCTGGTAACTGCTTCTGCTGTATCCGAGGATCTGTATCACAGTTTTATTAAGAAGGATGCTGATTCTAAGGAGATTTTGAAGGTGAGTCGTGTTACGGTTATTGTGATTGCGGTAATCGCATTTGTAATCGCGTGGAATCCTAACAGCAGTATTATGGGACTTGTTTCCAATGCCTGGGCAGGACTTGGAGCTGCATTCGGACCAATCGTAGTAATGTCCCTGTTCTGGAGACGGACGAATCTTCCAGGTGCAATTGCCGGTATGGTTACAGGTGGACTTACTGTTATGATCTGGGACTACATTCCGCTGGTAGAGGGCCAGACGCTTGGAACCTATACAGGACTTTATTCCCTGGCAATTGGTTTCTTGCTTAGTCTTTTGATGATCGTGCTTGTCAGTCTTGTTACGAAGGCGCCTTCCAGAGAAATTACAGAGGAATTCGACCGGGTGGCTGGGAAGTAATATATAAAAGTTTTATAAAAAAGGTAGTCCTTACATGGAAAGGGCTACCTTTTTTTCAGAAAATTTGTTATAATAATAACATCTTTAGCTGGGAACAGCTTCCGTTCCCATAACAGAAAGGGGCAACACAAGATGAAGAAATATGATTATCTGATTGTAGGAGCAGGACTTTTTGGAGCTGTATTTGCCCATGAAGCCACCAGAAAGGGGAAAACCTGTCTGGTGATCGACAAGCGTGACCATATCGGTGGAAATATTTACACGGAGGAAGTGGAGGACATTCAGGTTCATAAATATGGTGCTCATATTTTCCATACTTCTAATAAGGCCATCTGGGACTATGTGAACCAGTTTACAGAGTTTAACCATTTCGTGAATTCTCCGATTGCGGTGTATAAGAATGAACTGTACAATCTTCCATTTAATATGAATACCTTCCACCAGTTGTGGGGTGTGCGCACACCGGCAGAGGCCAAGGCTAAGGTCCAGGAGCAGATCAGCCGTATGCATATCACACATCCGAAGAATCTGGAGGAGCAGGCACTGGCACTGGTAGGGCAGGATGTATATGAGAAGCTGGTTGAGGGTTATACCCGTAAGCAGTGGGGAAGAGAGTGTAAGGAACTTCCGTCATTTATCATTAAGAGACTTCCACTTCGTTATACTTATGATAACAACTATTTTAAGGATCCATATCAGGGAATTCCTAAGGGCGGTTATACGCGTATTGTCAAGAAGCTTCTGGAGGGCGTACAGGTATGTCTGAAGACAGACTTTTTTGCGAACAGAGAGGAGCTTACTTCACAGGCAGATAAGATTCTGTTTACCGGTATGATTGATGAGTTTTATGATTACTGCTATGGCGAACTGGAATATCGTTCCCTGCGTTTTGAAACAGAGATTCTTGATATGGGGAATTATCAGGGAAATGCAGTTGTGAACTATACAGATTATGAGGTGCCATACACAAGAATTATTGAGCACAAGCATTTTGAGTTCGGCACACAGCCTAAGACAGTCATTACCAGAGAATATCCGGCAGAATGGGAGAAGGGCAAGGAGCCTTACTATCCCATCAATGATCCGAAGAATAACGAGCTGTTTGACAAGTATGAACGTTGTGCCCTGGAAGAGAAGAACGTACTTTTCGGCGGACGACTGGGTATGTATCGTTACATGGATATGGATAAAGTAATTGAGGAAGCTCTTAATATGGCTGAGACAGAGCTTACCTACGAAGAAGCATAAAGGAGAAGAACATGGATACCCCAACTATTACACAATATTACAGAGAATCAGATCCGGCGAAGCGTCTGGCACTTTTGAAGATGTCTATTGAGGCAGGAGAGGAGCCGGAGTTGAATCAGATCCGCAAGGAGCTTTGGGACATCCGTTATCAGGATAAATCCGAGCTGGGAGGAGATGTACGGGCTGATGGCTTTATTGCACTCTGGATGCTGATGGAGTTTAACCGGGACAATGGCAAACGTTTTCTTGGTCTTCGCGGAGGCCGGAAGGAAATTCTTAAGCAGCTGGATAAGATGAAATTCCAGGAGATTCGTTCCAGAGGTAAGGATTACGAGGATATGCTATACAGAGAATGCTGCCACATGGTGAAGACATATATGGAACTTAGTGAAACAGATAAGTCATATAACAGCACTTTATTTGGCATTATGAAGATGAGCAGTGAGCAGTCGAAGAATAAGCTGAAAGCAGACATTTTCCATACTGCAGTAGAATTGCCTCAGAATCTGAATCTGGAGGAAGAACTTGGAATCGTTACCAGGGCCGCCCGGGAAATGTATGAACTTCATTTTCCAGGAGAGGGAAGCCTGAAATCATTCTAACATAATAAATACCGCAGCAGTCTCCTGAACTGGAGCCGCCTGCGGTATTTATTATGCAGCTTTGATTTAAGGGCTTTCTCTATTGCACTTCCAAGGCAGGCAATGTTATAATGAATGCTACGAATGAAATTAGGGCATAGTTTTAATATAAAATAATTCCGGCATCTGTGAGAATGGAAGACAGCCGGAAATTTTTGGAGGAAAAAATGAAAAAAGAGAATATTCCTGCATACGAGGTTTTGAAACAAGAGAATCTGACCGATATTCATTCTACCGGATATCTGGTTCGCCATAAGAAAACAGGAGCCAGACTGGTTCTGATCGAGAATGATGACGAGAATAAGGTATTTTCCATTGCCTTTCGTACTACACCGAAGAACAGCACCGGTGTTCCTCATATATTGGAACACAGCGTTTTGTGCGGCTCCCGGGAGTTCCCGCTGAAGGATCCGTTTGTAGAGCTTGTGAAGGGTTCATTGAATACTTTCCTGAATGCCATGACTTATCCGGATAAAACATGCTATCCGGTAGCCAGCTGCAATGACCAGGATTTCCAGAATTTGATGCACGTTTATCTGGATGCAGTTTTCTACCCGAATATTTATGAGAAGGAGGAGATTTTCCGTCAGGAGGGCTGGAACTACCATCTGGAGCAGAAGGAAGGTCCTCTTACTTATAATGGGGTTGTATATAATGAGATGAAAGGGGCATTTTCTTCCCCGGATGAGGTGTTGGACAGAGAGATTATGAATAATCTGTTCCCGGATAATACCTATGGTGTGGAATCCGGAGGTAATCCTGAGAATATTCCAGAGCTTTCTTATGAGGAGTTCCTGGATTTCCATCGGACCTATTATCATCCGTCTAACAGCTATATTTATCTTTATGGAAATATGGATATGGAGGAGAAGCTTCGTTTTATTGATGAAAAATATCTTTCCGCTTTTGATGCTCTGGAGGTGGATTCTGCTATTAAAGAGCAGGCTGCCTTTTCCAAGGTGAAGGAGCTTCAGATTGCGTATCCGGTATCTGAAAGCGAAGAGGAAGAGGACAATACGTATCTTTCTTATAATATGGTTGTGGGAAATGCTATGGACAGTACTCTTGGCGTGGCTTTTGATGTATTGGATTATGCACTTCTGAGCGCACCTGGGGCACCACTGAAGCAGGCTCTTCTGGATGCGGGAATCGGCAAGGATATTTATGGCGATTACAGTGACGGTCTTTTGCAGCCGTTCTTTTCCATTGTGGCAAAGGGGGCAAGGACCTCTCAGAAAGAGGAATTTGTTTCTATTATCCGTAATTGTCTTCAGAATATTGTGCGAAACGGAATTGACAAAAAGGCGATTCTTGCAGGAATCAATTATATGGAGTTCCGCTATCGTGAGGCGGATTTCGGGCAGTTCCCTAAGGGACTGATGTATGGGCTGGATATTATGGGAAGCTGGCTCTATGATGACGAGAATGCTTTTTCCCAGGTACAGCTTTTGTCTATTTATGACAGATTGAAAGAGGCTGTAAATGAGGGCTATTTCGAGAAATTGATCCAGAAATGGCTTCTTGACAATACACATGGCCTGATTCTTACACTTGTGCCGAAGCGTGGTCTTGCCGCTCAGCGTGAGAAGGAACTGGCAGACAAGCTGGAGGCGTACAGAAGCAGTCTTTCCGATGGACAACTGGAGGAAATGGTCAGGAAGACCAAAGCTCTTGAGGCTTATCAGGAAGCAGAAGAGAAGCCGGAGGATCTGAAGTGTATTCCTATGCTGAAGCGTTCTGATATCCGTAAAGAGGTAAATGGCTTTTCCAATGAAGAACTTCAGGTGGATAACAGCCTGTTCCTGTATCAGGATGTGTGCACCAACGGAATCGGTTATGTGAATATTATGTTCGAGATCAAGGACATGGCTGTAGAGAAAGTCCATTATCTGGGACTTCTGAAATCTGTTCTTGGTTATGTGGATACTGAGAATTACACATACGGTCAGTTGTTTAACGAGACGAATGCTAGAACCGGCGGCATCCAGTGCGGTGTGGATGTTTTCGACAAGGCAGATGATCCGGAAGCATTCCGTACGATGTTTACTATCCGGGGCAAAGCACTGTATTCTCAGATGGATTTTCTTTTCCAGATGATGGAGGAAATCCTGAATACTTCTAAGATTACAGATACCAAGCGTCTCTATGAAATTATTGCAGAAATCAAGTCCAGAGGTCAGGCGTCCCTGATCGGCTCAGGACATCAGACAGCAGTGCTTCGAGGAGCTTCTTACAGCTCTCCTATGGCAAGATTTCAGGATGAGATGGCAGGTGTTGGATACTATAAATTTATTGAAGAACTGGAGAAGAACTTCCAGGACAAAAAGGATGAGATCGTTGAAGGGCTTCAGAATGCCATGGCAGAGATTGTTCGCCGGGATTCTTTCCTGGTAAGCTACACAGGTGAGAGGGAATCCGTAGAACAGTTGAAGACTTTAAGTGCTTCTCTCAAAAAGAGCCTGCCTAAGAGCTCCTGTCAGGTTCCTGTGACGGCTGTCACCTGTGAGAAAAAGAACGAGGGCTTCAAGACCTCCGGACAGGTCCAGTATGTGGCCAGAACCGGTAACTTTGTGAAAAAAGGCTTTGCCTATACAGGAGCTTTGGAAATCCTGAAGGTGGCTTTGAGCTACGATTATCTGTGGATCAATCTCCGTGTAAAAGGCGGTGCATACGGCTGTATGAGCGGCTTTAAGAGAAGCGGAGAGAGCTTCTTTGTGTCCTACAGGGATCCACATCTTCGCCGTACACTGAAGGTATATGAGGGCGTGCCGGAATATGTGCGCACCTTCGCAGCGGATGAGCGTGAGATGACGAAATACATTATCGGAACCATCAGTGGAAAGGATGTTCCGAGAACACCTCAGACCCAGGGTGCACTTGGAAGGATGGCTTATTTCCGTGGTCTTACTGTGGAAATGCTGCAGAAGGAGCGTGACCAGATCCTGAATGCTACTGTGGAGGATATTCATGCACTTGCTCCGCTGATCGAGGCGGTTCTTTCGGATGACCAGCTTTGCGTGGTTGGAAGCGAGAGCGCTATTGAGAAGGCACAGGATGTATTTATGGAGACAAAGCCGTTAGTAAGCTGCTGATAACAGAGAACTGATTAAGAAAGAAGAGGAAATGTTTTAATGACACCAGATTTTAAATCCGGATTTGTGGCAATTATCGGCCGCCCGAACGTTGGCAAGTCCACTTTAATGAACCATCTGATCGGACAAAAAATTGCGATTACTTCCAAGAAACCACAGACCACAAGAAACCGTATCCAGACAGTGTATACCTGCGATAAGGGTCAGATCGTGTTTCTGGATACCCCTGGTATCCACAAGGCGAAGAACAAGCTTGGTGAATACATGGTAGCGGTTGCAGAGCGTACCCTGAAAGAGGTTGATGCCATTATGTGGCTGGTTGAACCGTCTACTTTTATCGGTGCCGGCGAACGTCATATTGCGGAGCAGCTGCAGGGGGTTGGTGTTCCGGTTATTCTGATTATTAATAAAATTGATACAGTAAAAAAAGAGGAGATTCTTCCTGCAATCGATACCTATCGCAAGATTTGTGATTTTGCTGAGATTATCCCTTGTTCAGCTCTTCGCGGTCAGAATACAGAGGATATAATTGATAGTATTCTGAAGTATCTGCCTTACGGTCCTATGTTCTATGACGAGGATACGGTAACAGATCAGCCTCAGCGTCAGATTGTTGCAGAGGTGATCCGTGAGAAAGCGCTTCACGCTTTGGATGCAGAGATTCCACATGGAATTGCAGTTGCGATAGACAAGATGAAGGAGCGCCCGGGTAAAAATCCTATCGTAGATATTGAAGCTACTATTATTTGCGAGAGGGATTCCCATAAGGGAATTATTATTGGAAAAGGCGGTGCCATGCTGAAGAAAATTGGCAGCAATGCCAGATTTGAATTAGAGCGCATGCTGGATTCCAAGGTAAATCTGAAGCTTTGGGTAAAGGTGAAGAAGGACTGGCGTGACAGTGACTTTATGATCAAAAACTTTGGCTACGATAAGAAGGAAATCTGATAATGAGTGATCTGATCACGGTACAGGGAATTGTGATTTCTGCCCAGCCTGTGGGAGAATATGATAAACGGATCGTGCTTCTTACCAGGGAGCGTGGGAAAATTTCTGCCTTTGCCAAAGGGGCCAGAAGGCAGAACAGTCCATTTATGGCGGCAGCAAATCCTTTTGTATTCGGGAATTTTACCCTGTATGAGGGACGCAGCAGCTACAACCTGAATCAGGTGACCGTGACACATCATTTCGTGGAATTGGCCGCCAGGCAGCCGGGAGTTTATTATGGGTATTATTTCCTGGAACTGGCGGATTACTTCGGGAGAGAGGGCACAGATGAGAAGAATATGATGAATCTTCTTTATCTTACGGTGAAAGCTCTTTTGAATCCGGAACTGAATGACCGGTTGATCAGGTGTGTGTTCGAACTGCGTACAATGACGGAACAGGGACTTATGCCGGAACTTTTCAGATGTGTAAATTGTGGGGAGGAGATCACAGGAAAAGAGAATCTCTTCTTTTGTCTGGGAGCGCATGGTATTCTGGATGGGGACTGCCTAAAAAAGGCAGACGCTTCGGAGAGCAGAACTTCCAGAAGGATTTCTCCGGCAGCTCTTTATACCATGCAGTACATTGTAAGTGCTCCTATGACGAAGCTGTACAGCTTTACTGTGACGGAGGAAGTGCTGCGGGAACTGGAACGGCATATACAGCCTTACGTGGCTGCAAATACGGATAAAAGGTTTAAAAGCCTGCAGATTTTGGAAATTATGGTACCAAAGGGGTCAAAAAGCCTTTTGACCCCAACATCATAACTTTACAAAAACAAAAGTAACGAGTATAATGTGTTGTAAAAGACTTTTTCATCTATTAAATAATGAGGAGAGATATCATGGAAAAAACAATGGATAAGATTATTGCTCTGGCAAAAGCAAGGGGATTCGTTTACCCAGGTTCTGAGATCTATGGCGGTCTTGCTAATACATGGGACTATGGTAACCTTGGAGTAGAGCTTAAGAATAACGTTAAGCGAGCATGGTGGCAGAAATTCATTCAGGAGTCTCCATATAATGTTGGTGTTGACTGCGCGATCCTGATGAACCCGCAGACCTGGATCGCATCCGGACATCTGGGAAGCTTCTCTGATCCTCTTATGGATTGTAAGGAATGCCATGAGCGTTTCCGCGCTGACAAGATCATCGAGGACTATAGCCAGGAGCATGGCATTGAGCTGGAGAGCTCTGTAGACGGATGGTCTCAGGAAGAGATGAAGAATTTCATCGAAGAGCATAATGTTCCATGTCCTTCCTGTGGAAAGCATAATTTTACAGATATCCGTCAGTTTAACCTGATGTTTAAGACTTTCCAAGGTGTAACTGAGGATGCGAAGAATACTGTATATTTAAGACCTGAGACGGCACAGGGTATTTTCGTAAACTTTAAGAACGTACAGAGAACCTCCCGTAAGAAGATCCCATTTGGCATCGGCCAGATCGGTAAATCCTTCCGTAACGAGATCACACCTGGTAACTTTACATTCCGTACCCGTGAGTTTGAGCAGATGGAGCTGGAGTTCTTCTGCGAGCCGGATACAGATCTGGAGTGGTTTGCATACTGGAAGAGCTTCTGCCTGAACTGGCTGCATGCTCTTGGACTGAAGGACGAAGAAGTTCGTTACCGTGACCATGACAAGGAGGAGCTGAGCTTCTACAGCAAGGCTACTACAGACGTTGAATTCCTGTTCCCATTCGGATGGGGCGAGCTTTGGGGAATCGCAGACAGAACAGACTACGACCTTACCCAGCACCAGAATGTATCCGGACAGGATCTTACTTACTTCGATGATGAGAAGAAGCAGAAATATATCCCATATGTAATCGAGCCGTCACTTGGTGCTGACCGTGTGGTTCTTGCATTCCTTTGCAGCGCATATGATGAGGAAGTTCTTGACGCTGAGAAGAACGATGTCCGTACAGTCCTTCACTTCCATCCGGCACTTGCACCGGTTAAGATCGGTGTGCTTCCGCTTTCCAAGAAGCTGAATGAGGGAGCTGAGAAGATTTACGCTCAGTTATCCAAGAAATACAACTGTGAATTTGATGATCGTGGAAATATCGGTAAACGTTACAGAAGACAGGATGAGATCGGTACCCCATTCTGTGTAACCTATGATTTCGATTCCGAGACAGACGGCATGGTAACTGTTCGTGACCGTGATTCTATGGAGCAGGTTCGTATTAAGATTGACGAACTGGACGCTTATTTCGCAGATAAATTTACATTCTGATTTATGCGGCAGGCGCAATAGAGCTTATGCGTTTCAGAGAATCTGCATAAAGTAAAAACAAAAGGGCTGGCTTTCTGAAATCAGATGGTTGGTCCTTTTGAATTTGGAGTTACGAGGAAATGAAAAAAAGACGTTGGACGTGCATTGACATTTTGAAATGCCTGGCTGCCATTGCAGTGGTGGAGATTCATAAGCCTCTGGATATACGAGGAGGAGATGAGTTCCTGATCCTGTGTCGTTTTGCAGTGCCCGTATTTTTTATGATCACTGGATTTTTTTACCCGGAAACAGTGGCGAAGAAACGGGAACTGAAGCAGTTTGGAAAAATTTTTACCATTACCATTGGTGCAAATCTGTTTTACCTGCTATGGGAAATCCTTCTGGCAGTTGAGGCAAGAGAAAATATAAAAGAAGCACTTCTGGAAAGGTTTGAGGAAAGAGTTCCGGAAGATTTTATTTTGTGGAATTTTTCCCCGCTTTCGCCGCATTTGTGGTATCTGCAGGCGCTTCTTTATGTGCTTGTAATTGCTTTTCTTGTGGAGCATCTGGGACTGAGAAGATTGGCTTATCTGGCAATTCCGGTGTTGCTGGCGGGAGGCTTGATAAAAGGAAGCTATTCCCTTCTTTTTGTGGGAAAAGAAGACTGCCATATTTTTTATGCAAGGAACTTTCTGTACTGTGGACTTCCTTTTTTCTGGCTGGGCTGTTGGTTTGGATCCAGAAAAGAGGCTCTTCTTAGCTTCCTGGACAGGAAGAAAACGGGGCTTCTTCTGTGTGGGATTCCTATTTTCTGGAATATGGCGATCATGGAGCAGAAGTGGCTGGAAAAGAGAAATGCCCTAGGAAGCCAGGATGAGTACGCCGGAACCATTTTTCTGGCAATCTGCATTTTCCTTCTTTTCATTGGCTGGCAGAATTTTTATGAGGAGAATACCCTTACCATGGTGCTGGCAAAAGTAGGAAAAGACTATTCCATGCTTATTTATGTTCTTCACTATGCGGTTCTGCAGGCTTTCTCCAGATGTTTTAAAGGCAGAAAGAATCTGCTGGCAAGGGGATATCATCAGTATGGGATGATGTTTGTGTTTGCGTTTACCGCATTGATGGTGGCGGTTTATGTTTATGCAAGGAGAAAATTAAAGACGGCTTCTACAAGCAAATAGTTGTGAGTAAGGATGATCAAGCCATATGAAAATGGTAAATGTGTAAAAGATATCGGTACACTTCCGGAAGAAAGGGGAGTGTACCGATTATTTTTGCTTTTTAGAGCCTTTTTCAAAAGGGTTCTAGAACACCTCAATGGTATATGCTGTCTCGAACATTTCATCCATTTTCAGATGATTGATAAAAGGTTTCTCCGACAGCTCACCAGTGAATCCGCAGTCATCGCAGCGTCCCATCCATGGTTCCAGGCAGACAAATGGTGCATCCGAAGAAGCAGACCAGATCCCGAAATTGGGGAATCCCACACAGCGCAGTTCCAGATAAGGAGTGCCATCTGGCAACTGGATGCCGGCCTTTGTGATCTGATTGTCAAATACCAGTGCATCGTGATCAAACATATGATCATCAATCTGACAGGTACCATTTTCCAGTTTCAAAGTGGCCTCGTCCGCTTTGGCTGTGCCGCTCTCTGGGTCAAGAAGAAGGTATGTCAGGCTGTCCTGCCCGTCGAAAGTAAGTCGATAATCACTTCTCTTGGTATCTGGCAGAACCGGCACGCGAAACGCCGGATGTCCACCGATGGCGAAATACATATCTCTGTCACTGTTATTGGCTACCTTCCAGCTGACAGTAAGGGTGCGTCCTTTCAGAATATGACGGATACGGAGCACGAAATCAAATGGATAAACCTCTTTGGTTTCTTCTGTAGAACGAATCTGGTGGGTTACAGAATCCGGTGTGGAATCAATACATGTGAAATCTGTATCTCGGGCAAATCCATGCTGCTTGGAAGCATACTCCTTATCACCGATCCGGTAATGATTGCCATAATGTTTGCCCACATTTGGAAAAAGAACCGGCGCGTGACGTCCCCAGAATTTGGGGTCTCCCTGCCAGATTACTTCACGGTCTTTCTCTTTGTCATAAATGCTGACCAATTCAGCACCATGGTCGTCAATGGTCACTTTCAGAAAATCATTTTCCAAAACTCTTTTCATGCTGTAAAACCTCCATGTATGAATGTTAAAACTATTGTACCACCTGATTTCCTGGTTGTACATTGCAATTTGTTTGAAATATAAAAAATATATATAAAAATAGGATAAAAATGCAATATAATATGCAAAATAGACAATATCTCATTGACTTTACTGAATGACTTTGATAAACTGTACAATTATAGGGTGAAGAAATAAAGCGAATTTGTTACCCATATCCATTCGAAATAGAGGAGGAACACAAAAATGGCAAAGAAAAGAAATATTATTGTAGGACAGTCCGGAGGCCCTACATCTGTAATTAATTCCAGTCTTGCAGGCGTATATAAGAATGCAGTAGAGCGTGGCTTTGATAAGGTATACGGAATGCTGCACGGAATCCAGGGACTGCTTGATGAACAGTATATCGATCTTTCTACCCAGATTCACTCCGAACTGGACATAGAACTTCTGAAAAGGACACCGTCCGCATTTTTGGGTTCCTGCCGCTATAAGCTTCCAGAGATTCACGAAGATAAGACTATTTATGAGAAAATTTTTGAGATCCTGAATAAGCTGGATATTTATGCATTTATCTACATCGGTGGAAATGATTCTATGGATACCATCAAGAAGCTTTCCGATTATGCAATTATCACCGGTCAGACTCAGAAGTTCCTTGGTGTACCGAAGACCATTGATAATGACCTTGCGCTTACGGATCATACACCAGGCTTCGGTAGTGCGGCCAAATATATTGCGGCCTCCACGAAAGAAGTGATCCGTGATGCAGAAGGTCTTACTTATAAGAAGAATATGATCACGATAATGGAAATTATGGGAAGAAATGCAGGCTGGCTTACAGGTGCCACTGCTCTTTCCAAGTCAGAAGACTGTGATGGTCCGGATCTGATCTATCTTCCGGAGGTTCCATTTGACGTGGATAAATTCCTTGCCAAGGTAAAAGAACTTCTTAAGAAAAAATCATCAGTTGTCATTGCTGTATCAGAGGGAATCAAGCTGGCTGACGGCCGCTACGTATGCGAGCTGGGAAGCGTAGGAGATTATGTGGATGCGTTTGGTCATAAGCAGCTTCAGGGAACTGCTACTTATCTGGCGAACTTCCTGGCAGCAGAGTGTGGCTGCAAGACCCGTGCTGTTGAGCTTTCCACACTTCAGAGAAGTGCTTCCCACATGGCTTCCCGTGTGGACATTGATGAGGCCATGATGGTAGGCGGAGCAGCAGTAAAGGCAGCTGACGAAGGCGACACCGGTAAAATGGTAGTAATCGACCGTGTATCTGACGATCCATATATGGCAGCTACCGGAATCTATGATGTGCACCGCATTGCCAATGAAGAGAAGCTGGTACCGAGAAACTGGATGAATAAAGAAGCAAATAACGTGACCAAGGACTTCATTGATTACATCAAACCGTTGATCCAGGGTGACTATCAGCCAATTATGGTGAACGGTGTTCCACGTCATCTGGTGCTGAATTCTGGAAGAAAAAAGAAAAATTAATAAAATGACAAAAAATTGACTGTTTTTTACCAGAATAACCTTGACGAATGACGAATAAGCCGATAAAATAACTATGTGCGTATAAAACATAGTTTATGTTCAATGAACAAATTTTTAGGAGGAAAATGTAAAATGGCAAAATGGGTTTACATGTTTACAGAAGGTAACGCTGATATGAGAAACCTTCTGGGTGGTAAAGGTGCTAACCTTGCTGAGATGACAAACCTTGGACTTCCTGTTCCGCAGGGATTTACAATCACTACTGAAGCTTGTACTCAGTACTATGAGGATGGAAGACAGATCAACGACGAGATCATGGGTCAGATCATGGAAGCAATCACCAAAATGGAAGGAGTTACCGGAAAGAAATTCGGTGATATCGAGAATCCTCTGCTTGTTTCCGTTCGTTCTGGCGCAAGAGCTTCTATGCCAGGTATGATGGATACTATCCTGAACCTTGGTTTAAATGAAGACGTTGTAGCTGTATTATCTGAGAAATCCGGCAACCCACGTTGGGCTTGGGACTGCTACAGAAGATTTATCCAGATGTACTCTGACGTAGTTATGGAAGTTGGTAAGAAATACTTCGAAGAGCTTATCGACAAGATGAAAGCTGATAGAGGCGTTACACTTGACGTTGAACTTACAGCTGATGATCTTAAAGAGCTTGCTATGCAGTTCAAGGCTGAATATAAAGAAAAAATCGGTTCCGATTTCCCGGCTGACCCGAAAGAACAGTTAGTTGGTGCAATCAAAGCCGTATTCCGTTCCTGGGACAACCCACGTGCCAACGTATATCGTCGTGACAACGATATCCCATATTCCTGGGGTACAGCTGTTAACGTACAGATGATGGCATTCGGTAACATGGGTGATGACTGTGGTACTGGTGTTGCATTTACAAGAGACCCAGCTACAGGAAACAAAGGTCTGTTCGGTGAGTTCCTTACCAATGCACAGGGTGAGGACGTAGTTGCTGGTGTTCGTACACCTATGCACATCGCTGAGATGGAGCAGAAGTTCCCGGAAGCATTCAAGAAATTTACAGAAGTTTGCCATACTCTGGAGACACACTACAGAGATATGCAGGATATGGAGTTCACTGTTGAGCATGGCCAGTTATACATGCTGCAGACACGTAATGGTAAGAGAACCGCTCAGGCTGCTCTGAAGATCGCTTGTGACCTTGTTGACGAGGGAATGAGAACAGAGGAAGAAGCAGTAGCTATGATCGATCCTCGTAACCTTGATACACTTCTTCATCCTCAGTTCGACGCTAAGGCTCTTAAAGCTGCTACACCAATGGGCAAAGGTCTTGGAGCTTCTCCAGGAGCTGCTTGCGGTAAGATTGTATTTACAGCTGATGACGCTGTAGAGTGGGCTGAGAGAGGCGAGAAGGTTATCCTTGTTCGTCTTGAGACATCCCCAGAGGATATCACAGGTATGAAATCTGCTGAGGGTATCCTGACAGTTCGTGGTGGTATGACATCTCATGCAGCAGTAGTTGCCCGTGGTATGGGTGAGTGCTGTGTATCCGGATGCGGTGATATCGCTATGGACGAAGCTAATAAGAAATTTACACTTGCTGGCAAAGAGTTCCACGAGGGAGATTTCCTTTCCATCGATGGTACAACAGGTAACATCTACGACGGAATCATCGCAACAGTAGACGCTACAATCGCTGGTGAGTTCGGACGTATCATGGCATGGGCTGACAAGTTCAGAACTATGAAGGTTCGTACAAACGCTGATACTCCTGCTGACGCTAAGAAAGCAGTTGAGCTTGGTGCTGAAGGTATCGGTCTTTGCCGTACAGAGCATATGTTCTTCGGTGAGGGACGTATCGATGCATTCCGTGAGATGAT
>CAKRRG010000027.1 GCA_934394545.1 uncultured Blautia sp. | reverse complement strand
GTACATTTTTCTGCAATCAATGGTGAAGGCTTCAAATCTCTTGAAGAAGGCCAGGCTGTAACATATGACTTAACAGAGGGCGCTCGCGGAATGCAGGCAGCTAACGTTACTAAGTTATAATTGAATCAAAAATTTTCCCTCGGAGATTTCCGGGGGGATTTTTTTGTCCTTTTATACACATTATGATGATAGGGACAGATTCAAAATCTGTCCCTATCACATTACGCTGCAGAAGCAATCGTATTCTTATTCACTTCTATTCTGCTTCTGAACTAAGTCCATTCAGATAAGAATCCAATGCAGAGGTATCCATAACGGTCTCCTGGGTCACATTCCCCTGACCTTCTGTTACCTTTCCATAAACAGAATAACCGATCCAGCATACAGCAACAATACATAAAACCAAGGCTGCCAGTTTCTCAAGCGTAAGGATCAGTTTCTCCTTCTTCATTATTTTATCACGGTTTGCCTTTTCTGCTTTGTAAGCATCTACTTTCTTCTGACTCATAGCAGCACATCTCCTTTGCGATGAAATATCGTTTCAGATAAGTATACCACACTTTCAAAAGAAATGGAAGTGCGTTCACTTACTGTTCACACAGCCACAATAATTCCACCGTCATTTGCATACATGCTGCTTACGCCGGCTGTATCAAGAACTATAATATCTGCCAGCTTCATCTTCTCCTGAATGGCTTCCTTCAGCATATTCGCCTTCTTAGGAGTATTACAGTGAGAAATAGCAAGAATCTTATTCTCGCTGTTCTCTGTAACTTCTACAATCTTCTCTACCATTTTTACCAGAGCTTTATTCATTCCTCTGGCCTGATCCAGCTGACAGATCGTACCCTCAGGAGTGGATCCCATGATTGGCTTAATCTTAAGAGCCGTTGCCACAAGAGCCTTCACACGGCTGAGACGGCCATTCTTACGTAAGGTCTCCAGATTCTCCAGTACAAAAAAAGTGTGCTGTTCTTCAATATATTTATTAACAACACTGATAACCTCCTCAAATGGAAGACCTGCTTCCTCACATTGTGCAATCTTCATAGCGATCAATGTCTGTCCTACAGAAGCGGAACGGGAATTAAATACATGAAGCTGTACTCCTTCCTTTTCTTCATGCAGAAGGCTTGCCCCTAGAACTGCACTGTTATATGAGCCACTGAGTTCAGCGGAAAGAGTGACGCAATAAACATGGTCTGCATCGCAATCAAATGCCTTTCTGTAGCTCTCCGGAGATGGACAAGCAGATTTCGGGCATTCCGGGCAGGCTGCAACCTTCCGAAGAAAATCAGCCTGATCAAATGTCTCATCATCTATAATATTCTCACTTCCAACAGTCAGTGTAAGCGGAACAGAAGCAAATCTGTCATCCTGCTTCCACTGCTCAAGAAGTTCTCCACAGCTATCTATTACAATTTTATAACTCAATTATATCGTCCTCTTTTCCATAATATGTAGTTTTAAATACCACATCTATATTAACACATTACTACGTGTTTGAAAAGAGTTTTTTCTTCCATTTTACTTCAAATTGCTTTATAATGATATTTACGAATTTGGCTTTTCGCGAAAGGAGACTGCTATTATGCTCGCTTTAAAAATAACGGATCTGAAAGATTTTACCAATCAATTATTTCTTGGAGAGGCCTTTGACTCCTTCTGGCTAAATCAGGCAGAAATCATTACAAGTAATACGTTTACTATTGACGGACGGCTTCAAACAGAGTTTTTTGACAATGACGAACGGATGTTTCTTTCTTCAAGCCATCGCACGTTCTCGCTTTGGAAAGAGGTCAAACCATTCTGCTACTCTGTGATCCGCGGAAAACGCGCTCCTCTTTCCTTTAAAATTGTACTTCAGTTTTCTCCCAATAAAGCGGCCACATTGCTCCGAAACTCCGCAGTCTTGATTTCACCTGAACTGGTGACCGGCCTTTATCTGAATTTACAATATAAAAATAAGGTCCTGCTTTGCACCACAGGAACCTCCTTAAAAGTCTTTCTTCCAGGCAAAGAACTGGAACGCCTTTGGGAACAGTATATAATGGATCTTTTCCATCACAATAACTTCTCCGTTGAAGAAGTATAATTTCAGAACTCTGTTTTCTTTTCATTTTTCAGATAAAAGGCAAGCATATCAACAAATTCACTATTCGTCGGTCTGTATTCCAGGGGATATCCGGCAATCTGTTCCAGTCTTTCCCGATGGTTTTCCCAACATACATTTACAATTGTACGGATATCATGCTCAATATTAGAGGGTTTTGATTTGAATTTCTTTGCCAGTCTGGGATAAATATCCTTCGTGATCTTCATAGGACGTTCCTGAAATTCCATCGTCATATGTATTGCCTCTGCCACAAAATAATATCCTTTGTATTTTGTTGTTACACCAAGCCTTCGTATAATACCGTATATCTCTCTCATTTTCTCTCCTCCGCAATATGTATTTATTTGCAACAGCGAAAGCAGACTGCGAATATCCGCTTTCGCTACTTACTTATGAGCATAGCCCTCCCAAACTGTGTTCAGCAAGTCATTTGCCTCTACATATAATACGAATCAGCTTTCTAATTCTTAGCCTTTATGGCCAAATTTAATAAAATTGTAATATTTCAGGATAATGGTCAAAAAAAAGAACAGTCACATCAGATGGATTTCTTCTTTTGTGACTGTTCGCTGTATATTATTTTGTCAGCATAAGCAGGATTTCATTGCTTCTCTGTACAAATTTCGTCATTTCTTCCGGTGAAAGCTGTTTGTGGCTCAGCATAGCAAGATCATACAGTTCTTCACAGATAACAGGAGTCTTCTCAGAATCCTTATTGTCTGCAACAAACTGAACCAGTGGATGTTTAGCATTAAGCACTAACGTTTCCTGACCGCCAAACATAGACGGATCCATACCGTACATATTGTACATCTTCATCATGTCCTGCATACGACGGCTCTCCTCAGAAAGCGTCATCATAGCTGCAACTTTCTCATTCTTCAGGTTCTCAACCTTAACCTCCAGCTTCTCATTCTTCAGTGCACTCCTGAACACTTCTGTAAGAGTCTTGGAAGTCTCCTCATCTGCACTGCCCTCCTCACGAAGCTCTTCAGAAAGATCTGCATCAATTCTCTTAAACTGGATTGTCTGATCTTTCTGCTCCAGATGAGAAATAAATGCACTGTCAATGTTATGCTTCAGAATAACAGCATCCTTCTTTGCCTCACGGAACATATTGATATACTGGCTCTGCTGAACTTCATCTGTTACATAGAAGATAGTGGTCTTCTCAGGTTCTTTCTTATCCTCTGTGGCGTCGTCTTTTTTCTCTTCTGTGGATTCCTTTGCTTCTTCAGACTTAGCCTCTTCCGGCTTTTTATTCTCCTCAATGCAGTCTTTCAGAGTAAGATATTTGCCATCTATATTCTTGAACAAGATATAATCGTTCATCTTATCTGCAAATTTGGCATCCTTAATACAGCCAAATTTTATAAATGGACTAATGTCGTCCCAATATTTCTCATAAGACTCACGGTCAGTCTTGCACATTCCGGTCAACTTATCTGCAACCTTCTTCGTAATGTACTCTGAAATCTTCTTCACAAATCCATCATTCTGCAGCGCAGATCTGGAAACATTCAATGGAAGATCCGGGCAATCAATCACACCTTTCAAAAGAAGCAGGAACTCCGGTATTACTTCCTTGATATTATCTGCAATAAATACCTGATTATTATACAGCTTAATAGTTCCCTCAATGGAATCATACTCTGTATTGATCTTCGGGAAATACAAGATACCTTTCAGATTAAATGGATAATCCATGTTCAAATGGATCCAGAACAATGGTTCCTTATAATCCATAAATACCTTACGATAGAACTCCTTGTATTCCTCATCTGTGCAGCTATTTGGATGCTTCATCCAAAGAGGATGTGGATCACTTAAAGATACCGGACGTTTGTTAATTTTTACTTTATCTTTAGCCGGAGATACTTCTACAACCTCTTTCTCACCTTTGTCATTCTCTTTTTCCTCAGTCTTAGCATCCTCGTGGATATGCTCAACAACTACATCATCATCACGAAGCTCAGATTCATCAATTGTCTCATATTCCTGCGGTGCGTTCTCCTTGGAAAGATAAATATTTACCGGCATGAAGGAACAATATTTCTCAATTATTTCCCTCATTCTGTATTCATTAGAAAATTCCGTACTCTCTTCATTTAAAAACAAAGTGATTTCCGTACCGACTGTGGTCTTATTGCCTTCCTGCATATCATACTCTGTACCGCCATCGCAGGTCCAGTGTACCGGAGTTGCACCCTCTTTATAAGAAAGCGTATCAATATGAACCTCATCAGCTACCATAAACGCAGAATAGAAACCAAGACCAAAATGACCTATAATCTGATCATCTGTTGTCTTATCTTTATATTTGGAAAGGAACTCAGTTGCTCCTGAAAAAGCAATCTGTGTAATATACTCTTCGACTTCATCTGCTGTCATACCAAGACCAGTATCAATAAATTTCAGAGTCTTCTGTTCCGGATTCACAATAACCTTCACTTCTGCCTTATAATCGTCAGGAAGTGTATATTCTCCCATAACATCAAGCTTCTTCAACTTAGTGATTGCATCACAGCCATTAGAGATCAGCTCTCTTGCAAAAATGTCATGATCGGAATATAACCATTTCTTTATAATTGGGAAAATATTTTCACTGTTAATTGATAAACTACCATGCTTCTCAGCCATGCAGCTCACTCTCCTTTATCTTCTAAATTCTACCACTTATAGTAATACCAAAATGACTAAAAGTCAAGAAAAATTTAGCACTCATTTAAAATGAGTGCTAGTAAGTGTTTGATCAAGCGGATATTACAGGTCCGCTTCGCTACTTGCTTGATTCGGTTAAAACATCCTGTTCTTCTTTCTTTACAACAAGAAAGAGGAATCCCATCTCTGGTTTCCTCCTTCTTACTCTCTGCTGCAAAAATATATTGCAATGAGATGCCTTATTACTTTCTCTTTATTTCTTCTTATTGCGATAAACAAGGATTCCTGCAATCAGGACAACTGCAACGACCAGAATGATCACAAAAGGAAGGATTGGAGTATTATCTCCTGTCTTTACTGCATTTTTCTGATTCGCATCCGCTTTATTAGCCGCCGGTGTAAGTGTCTGATTCGGAGACACATTTACCGTGAAGTTTACCTGTTTCGTATCCTGTGTACCTGTATTTACCCAATTGCTTCCATCAAACTTCTGCTGATTATATGTGACAGTCAGTGTATAATTTCCATTCTTGCCCATACGGAAGGTTGCAGAATATGGTGCACCATCCCAGCTTCTTGCTTCAAGCACTTCCCAGTTCAACGGCAGATATCTTACATCCCCCTTAATCGGCTTTTCGATATCCATACCTGCTCCAACTGCTGTAAATGTAATCTTGGTTTCTGTAGTATAGCTTCCATCAGAGCTGATTCCTGTAATCGTATTATTCGCCGCATCGGATACAATGGCTCCACGACTTACCGAAACATTAACAGATACTACAAGATTCAAATTATCCGGATTCGTCACACCATCTGGAAGTGCCACCGTACCTTTCACAGAGAATTTCTGTGCTTCTGCACTCTTCTGATTATAAGCACAGCCTTTTACATCCCATTTCACAGATGCATTCATCTTATCCTTGCTGGTAGTAATCTTAACAGTAGACGGAAGTTGTAATCCAGATGCAGATTTCTCGACTCCATTTGCTACGCTGATATCGGATACCTTTCCAACTGAAATAAGCTTAATGACAGCTTCTGATACGGTAAAACTTACCGGAATTGTAAGATAATCTGTCTGGTCCGTCTTAATAGAAATAGTCTGGGCATAGCTTCCTGCTGCCAGTCCGGTTACCGGTGCAACGGTAAAGGAAACTGTCTGGCCTGCATTTGCCTCTAATTCTGTCAATGACGGAGCACTTACAGCAAATTCGCTACCTGTTATGCTTACAGTAAGACCTGTCAGCTTTGTATTTCCAGCATTGGATACATTAACTGTAACAGCTGCCGGTGCCTCCGTATAGCCAGCCTCTTTACTATCAAACTTCACTTCTGAAATATCAGTAGCCAATTTACATACCGGCTTCTCCTGTACCGTATAAGAAACCGGAATTTCAAATAAAGACTTTCCATCTTCTGCATTTGCAACAATAATCTTATCTGTTACTGTTCCAACTGTGCTTGTATCCTTCGGCTGAATTGTAAGCACTACTGTTGCATCTCCGGCCGGAAGTTCATCTTTATCAAGAGATACGGCTACTTTACCGCCTTCTGCTGAAGCTACAAGCTTCACAGTTCCAGTACCTGAGTTCTTCAGGGTAACGGTTCTTGTCTTTCCTTCTGTTCCTTGTTCCTGAATAATATCTGTGTCTGTAAATTCTACAGAAGCCACACCATCTACCGTCTCAATAACCGGGTTGTTTACAACCGGAGTCTCTGTGGGAGTCGGCTCTACCGGTGCCGCTGTAGGAGTCGGTTCTGGCGGCGCTGCTGTAGGAGACGGTTCCACAGGTGTAGATGGCCCCTCTTCTTCTGCCGGATTCTGCGGATCGGTGCTGCCCTTTTCAGTTTCTTCTACAATAAGATCCGCAGTAAAAGATACTTCCACACCTTCTTCTGTTGTGTAAGTAATAGTATCACTGTACTGACCTACGGCTGTGCCTTCTCTTGGCATAACCCATATATTCGCTGATTCACCAGCTGCAAGGGAAGACAGGTCTTGTACCATAAAGTGTTCCGGACTGATTTCCTTAAAATTAAGAGTACCTGTGCCAGTATTCTTAATCGTAATATACTTCACCATGGAATTATTTGCATCATCCTGGGTAAAGTCTGCGTTTACTGTACCAAAATCAAGAACTGTACTGCCATCTTCACAAACAGCTTCCGCACTATACGTCAATTCCTGAGCCGGTGCTTCCGTCTGACCGCCCTCCGGAACCTCCAGATAATCCTCTGTTCCGATATTGATCACACTGTCATCTGTAGTGCTGTCAGGCAGGGAAGCACTGTCACCCACTTCTGCGGGTTGTTCCTGAACAGGCTGTTCTTCTGCTGGCTGCTCTTCTGTTGGCTGCTCCTCTGAAGGTGCAGCAGTAACAGATGGATCAGCAGATTCATCACTGCCAATATCGATCACATTCTCTTCTGCCGGTGCAGCATCTTCCGTTTTTTCCTCTGGAAGTTCTGTTGTCTCTTCAGGAGCTTCCTCAGGCGTTGCTACAATTGCAACTGTATTTACCTTCAATTCACCAGTTATGCCAAGTTCTGACTTACCAGTAATTTTCAACTCAATCTTATTACCAAGGTCTTCATCAACAAGCTTATATGTCTTCTCTGTACCAACCTCGGTAAGCTTGTCGTCCACCTTTCTGGACCAACTGAAGGTTACATCATCATCAGAAAGTCCTTCTGGTGTTACCTTCGTATAATCTGCACTAAGCTCAGAACCTACAGCAGCAGTTCCTTTAATCTTAAGCTGTCCTCCAAGTGCCCCCTCCGGTACAGCTGCTGCAAATACCAGAGATGGAAGCAATGAAAACATCATAAGAAAAGTCATGACCATTGCTATAATTTTCTTCGGTGTCATATGCCATCCTCCTTTACATTCCCCTTTTAGGCTGACTTGTAACATAATTGTAACATATTTTAAACATTTCCACAAGCACTTTTATTTTCTTATATTTTTCCGAAAGTGCTCATGCGATTACCCCTTTACGAAAACATCCGTACTTCCTCCGGGCAGTAATCGGTTCCCTTGTTTAGTGTCATTATAGCAACCTTTTTTTATACTTATGTAATATGAATTTATCCAGATTTTTGCTGCTTAACCTTCCACGATCAAATATTTTCCTCCAGGGAGGGCAAACACTTCGCTGGCCTCTTCCAGTTCCTCTTTACTCATTCCATCTACATCCGCGCCCATTCCCGAAAGATATTTGCGCACCTCGTCAATAGAATCTGCCACAACCGCCATGCAATCTTCCAGAAACTCCTCTGCCTCCTCATAAGTTTCTGCAACCGGTTCATCAAACAGCTGCTCCTGTTTTTCTAAAAATGTCTCAATACATTCTTTCGTATACATAATCTGATCTCTCCATTTTCATTTTTTCTCATCAAAAATATCCAGAATATCTTCCGGGGAATCCGCAAGCTCTTCTGCCCCGTTTTCCAGAAGTTCTTCCCTATCACGATAGCCCCACAGAACACCAATCGTATACATCCCCGCCGCCTGTCCTGTCTGCATGTCTGTACCTGAGTCCCCCATATACATGCATTCCTTTGGAGACACTCCAAACTGCTCTGCAATTTTCAGCGGACCATCTGGAGCCGGTTTTTTTCTTACAGAACTACTCTGCCCCATAACAGCATCAAAGATACTGTTTCCAAACATTCTCTCTACCACTTTCAGAGCAGCTTCATGTGGCTTATTTGAGCACACTCCCAATTTTACGCCTCTTTTTTTCAGTTCTTTAAGAACTTCCGGCATACCGGGATAATGCTGAATCTTGTAAAAAGGATTTTTATCAAATTCTTTACGGTAAAGCTCTCTTGCTTCCTCATAATGTACCAGCTCCTTATCACCGGCATCAATAAGAAGTCTTTTCACCAGCATATCTGCGCCATTTCCACAATAATATCTGTAATTCTCCACCGGCATTGGCTTTAAACCATATTTTTCAACAACTGCATTTCCTACTACTGCCATAGAATCCAAGGTATATGCCAGGGTTCCATCCAGATCAAAAATACACGCCTTTATCATTTTGTCAATCTCCTTATATTTATTCCAATTTTCTTCAGTTCAGAAATAACTCTTCCCACAGGAAGCCCGACCACATTGTTGTAGTCTCCGCATATTCCTTTTACGTAAATTCCAAAGGTTCCCTGAATCCCGTAGCTTCCTGCCTTGTCCATAGGTTCTCCTGTTTTTATATAATCCATCACTTCTTCCTGTGAGACCGGATAAAATTCCACATCTGTCTTTTCATGAAAGGTATGCGGTCTCCATCCATTCTGTTCTCTCGTAAGAAGGGTAACGCCTGTATACACCTGATGCGTCTTTCCCTGAAGCTTCAAAAGTGTCTTCAGCGCATCCCTCTCATCAGCTGGCTTTCCTAATATTTCTCCTTCAAAAGCCACTACAGTGTCAGCGCCTATGATCAGACACACTTCCTGTTCTTTATCCAGCATCTTCGCTACCGCGAGTGCTTTATCCAGGGAAAGCTGTTCCACCACCTGTGCCGGATCTGTCAGATCTGTTTTTTCTTCCCCATCACTTACAATAACAGAAAATTCTACACCGGTTCTTGCAAGCAATTCCTTTCTTCGTGGGGATCCCGAAGCTAAAACAATTTTCTCCATAAATTCTCCTTTTCTGCCTTATCAGTATAACCCGCCCTTTACACAGGTGCAACGATTTTTTCCTTTTCTTTTTGGGTAAAAAGTATTACAATAGATACAACTCCATCCTATTCTTTTGAAGCAGATGGGAAATACCGAAAGGAGCAGACAATATGGCAAAAATAAACAAATATTGGGGTATGGTTGCACTTGGTGCAGTAACTGCTGCCGCAGCCGGTGCTGTAGCCGCAGCCTTTGCTAAACGCAGAGCATTAGAAGAAGCAGCAGACCTTGAAGATGATTTTGAAGATGAGATGGAAGCTGACGAACAGCCGGAACCTAAGGAAGCTCATGAAGATTTTGTATCCTGGGAAGCTACCTCCGATGAAGAAACTGAAGAGACTGAATATCCGACAGTAGACAAGGATACAGAAACTGAGACAGCTGATGAAGAAGACTCTGCACAGGATGACTGCGAAGCAGAGGAAGATGCGAACGAGGATATCGATCTTGCTCTTGAAGAAGCAGAGAAAACTGCCGAAGCATTCGAGGAAGATCTTGCAGAAGCACAAAAAGAACAAGACGAAGAGGATGCTTCCATTCGCATTGATTAAGTCAAATCGATATACAACAAGCCCGCGGCGTACAGAAAATACTCTGTTTCACTGCGGGCTCTTTTTTGCTGTTTTATATGATGATGTTTGGGGCAAAAGTTTTTTTGACCTTTTGCCCCTGGTATCATCATATTGATTTATCAGGCTTTCGGAAGCTTGAAGGAACTCTTAAGGGATACAATACGGTTAAATACCGGTGCTCCCTCTTTGGAATCATGAAGATCCGCACAATAAAAGCCATTTCTTACAAACTGGAAGCTATCCAGAGGCTTGGCCTTAAGAAGTTCCGGCTCAACATAAGCAGAAACTTCTACCAGAGAATTCGGATTCAGGTTCAGTTCACCAGTTTCTTTATCGTATACACCTTTTTCCTCATCTACGATATTCTCATAGAGACGGACCGGAACTTTCCCTGCATGAGAAGCTTCTACCCAATGGATAGTTCCCTTAACCTTACGTCCATCCGGTGCATTGCCGCCTTTGGTATCCGGATCATAGGTACAATGTACTGCTGTCACAGTTCCATCATCATTCGCCTCAAATCCTGTACAAGTAACAAAATATGCATTCATAAGACGTACTTCTGTTCCCAGGAAAAGACGTTTATATTTCTTAGGAGGATCAACCATAAAGTCTTCTCTTTCAATATAAAGTTCTTTTCCAAATGGTACTTTTCTGGTTCCAAGTGCTTCATTCTCCATATTGTTAGGAGCATCCAGATACTCCACCTGTCCTTCCGGATAGTTGTCAATGATCAGTCTGATCGGATCCAGAACTGCCATATAACGAGGAGCCTTCAGCTTCAGATCCTCACGAATACAATACTCAAGCATTGCATAATCCACAGAGCTGTCAGCCTTAGACACACCGCAAAGCTCAACAAATTTCTGAATAGATTCCGGTGTATAACCACGACGGCGTAATCCAGAAATGGATACCAGTCTCGGGTCATCCCAACCGTCCACGATTCCTGTCTCTACCAGCTTCTTAATATAACGCTTACCAGTTACAACATTTGTAAGATACAGCTTAGCAAATTCAATCTGCTTCGGTGGATGTGGATATTCCAGTTCTCTTACTACCCAGTCATATAACGGTCTGTGATCCTCAAACTCCAGAGTACAAATAGAATGTGTAATTCCCTCAATCGCGTCCTCGATTGGATGGGCAAAGTCATACATCGGATAAATACACCAGGTATCTCCAGTTCTATGATGGCTTACATGTGCTACACGATAAATAACCGGGTCACGCATATTCATATTAGGAGAAGCCATATCGATTTTTGCTCTCAGAACCTTCTCCCCATCTGCATATTTACCCTCTTTCATTTCTTCAAAAAGCTGAAGGTTCTCTTCCACACTTCTGTTTCTGTATGGGCTCTCCTTACCAGCTTCCTTTAAAGTACCACGATACTCTCTGATCTGATCAGCACTTAAATCGCAGACATAAGCTTTGCCCTTCTTGATCAGTTTCACTGCAGCATCGTACATCTGTCCAAAATAATCGGAGGCAAAAAACAATCTATCCTCCCAATCCGCTCCCAGCCATTTGATATCTGCTTTAATAGACTCAACAAACTCAGATTTCTCCTTAGTTGGGTTGGTATCATCAAAACGCATATTGAACTTACCATTATATTCCTTGGCCAATCCTGAATTTAAAAGGATAGACTTTGCATGTCCTATATGAAGATAGCCGTTTGGCTCTGGCGGGAAACGCGTATGAACGGTATCATAAACTCCTTCTGCCAGGTCTTTATCAATAATATTCTCAATAAAATTTTTGGAAACCGTTTCGTTCTCCATGGTTCTCCCTCCTGAAATCATCTGTTTTATATTGCATAATTCCTACTAATTATTAGTCTTAGTCGGTTTATCTTATCATAAATAGGCACATTTTAAAAGTTATTCTTATAAAAAACTTGATTTTTTTACTTGCTCATAAGAAAATAATGATTTCTCCTGCATCTGACCGCATCCTCGCGGAGCAAAAAAAAATCCCTGATTAAAAATCAGGGAATCAAAAAAGCTGATGACGGGAATCGAACCCGTGACCTCCGCCTTACCAAGGCGACGCTCTACCGACTGAGCCACATCAGCACTCTTGTGTCTCGGCATTTCTGCCGCTCACAGTTGATTATATTACCAGAAGGTTATTCTATTGTCAACAGTTATTTTCAATTTTTTTCAAAAAATATAAAATTATTGAACTTCTTTGCCGCAATGCCTGCATGTATCCCATACAGGCATTGCCATAATGCTTCCTTTTACCTTTCTGGAATTATTACATTTCTAATAAAATCAGTATCGGTAAGAAGCCCGTCTCCAGTTTTCTTATTTATAAAGGCTGCTTGTCCATTCTGATTCCCTGACAAATCAAATTGCACCGAAGTTCCTTCCACTACTCCATTTACCACCTGATCTATCTTTTCCAGCTTATAGCGCATAACTTTACTTTCCTGTACTTTATATTTTCCTGCTGGAAGAGTAAAGGTAAGTGTTTTAACCGCATCCGCTTCGGTGTCTGTGTTTTCTTTGGAAAATTCTACTGTATCATAGTATACCTGTTCCTCTCCATCCACATCTGTTCCCTGCACGATAAATGTAAAAACAGGATTTCCCTGATTCCAGATAATTTCCTCTTTATGAAGCACTTTACGAAGCGTGATCGTCACCATTTTAATATTGGTAATCTGGAAGCTCTGCACCTCTGCCACATCCTTTATAACACAGATTACCTCTTCTCCCTTTTTATATCCCTTCGGCGCCAAAAGCTCCTTCAGAACATACTCACCTGCACCCAGGCAATTGATTCTGTGAGGATTTTCATCTGATATCCAGGTGTCTATTACATCTCCTTTTTTTGTAGTTAACTGTAGCGTAGCACCGGAAACCGCCTTTCCTGTCACCTTATCTGTTTTCAGAAATTCCGCCTTGGTATATCGATTTTCTATTTCCATGGTATAGCCATATTCATTGTCCACCAGTCCATTTTCATCCACGGTAAATTTTCGGATCGTATCATCTTTTACATATCCGGAGGGTACGTATTGTTCCTGCAAACAATATGTTCCAGGTACTAAGCCTTTTAATTCAATCAATCCATTCTCATCTGTAACAACTGCTTTTGCCGGATCCTGAATTCCCTCTTCCCACAAAAGAAAACCTACACCTGCAATCCCCTTGCGTTCTCCCTCATTCTTCTCAGTCTCAGAAACTTTTTTAATACGCATATAGGTCTGCTTGTCTTTAAAAGATACCATTGCTTCCGGCTCTGCAACACTGATCTTTGATTCTTTCACTTCATGGTTAAGTGTATAGCCACTAGGCGGCATTATCTCTTTTACTTTGTACTCACCCATATAAAGTTCTTTGGAAACAGCGATTCCTTTCTCGTCCGTTTGCAAAACATCCGCCACTTCATTTGCATTCACCAGCAAATTTCCGGAAGCTGAATAGATTGCCTGGGAGGCTCGGATTTCAAATTTTCCTTCAGGCAGAACAGTTCCTTCTTCGTCTGTTTTTAGTATGGTGATTTTTCCTTTTGGAACTGCCTCCTTTACGATTATTTGGGTTTTCTCTGTATTTTCTGAAGTAACAGAAGGTTCTCCTTCTCCCCAGTTAAAGGTACTTTCTGCAAGATTATATATATGCGCCTCCAATATATCCGGATCTGGGTTTTGTATATAATATGGCGTCAGATTTGCGTCCCTTTTCAGTCCTGCTTTCAGCCTTACCCTTATCTCTTTTCCATAATAGCTTTCCGGCAACGCAGACACTGATGACACAGAAACGGCATTTCCTGCCACCACCAGCTTCCAATCGCCTTGCACACCATCAGAAGCTCCAAATACAGCAACTTCTGTCTGATCTGCATATATCTTTACTGATTTTAATTCGAAACAGGATTCTAACACATCCTGAAGCTTAAAACCGCTTATCTTCCATTCTCTTATATTGGGAGGAATTTCCTGCAAAACTTCAAATTCACATTCAAAATCTCTTCCCTCATATTCCGCGATTTTTCTCCTCTGTCCATCCTTCAGAATCCACTTCGATGGATTTTCTGACACGATCCTGCCTACAGCCGCCCGATTCACCGCATTATTAGAAATAACTGTAGCTGCCTGGGAATCTCCCTTATGCTGTGTTGTTACTGAAAAATTATTACTTACTGCATAAGATGCGACCGTTCCATTATATGAACAGGAAATCTGATCCGGACACATTTTTGCAAGAAAAACCACATCATATTGTTTTCCATAAAAAGAGCGGTTTTCAAGAGCTCCTGCCGTTGCTTTTACTGTAATGTTTTTTCCATTTACAGACACCTCAAAATTGCCATTCACCTGGCTTTGGCCATTTTCATAAATAACAATCGGATCAGCTGTTTTCTCTACTCCTTCCGGAAGCATATCAACAATTTCCATTCTGTTCATATAGCCGCCATATTCATTATCCGGCACAGTTACGCTTAATTTGTACTGATATACCGCCTCAGAAGAAGGTAGCAGAATGTCCTCTTGCCAGTTTCCATCCTGAAGATTTGACGTATATTTCTTTAAGGAAGCCATTTGAATTTTATTTTTGCTTCTGATACATTCTGTGGTTACCTCATTTGACCAGTTAGTCTGTTCCTGACTGCCTCCATGGGCACAGGTTATGGACGCCTGGTTTTTTACTTCGTACCGATAGGTGTTTTCACTGTAAGAAGGTGTGAGCAGGACCGGATTCATCCGCACCTTTATTTGAAATTCATATGTTTTTCCATAAAATTCTGATAATCCAAGCGCAGCTTCTGTTGCCTGAAAATGAATTGTCTGTCCATCCTGCCAGATATGAAACCAGGAGCTTACATCTGTCTCTGAGGGCAGTATTTTTACAGACGCATAACCTGCATAGTCTACCCCTACAGGCAAGACATCACTCACTTTGCAGGTAGTATAATAATATGCCTGGTGTTCCTCTGGAATCTCCGTCTGCAATGTATAATAGAACTCAGAGGTACTGTCCGGAAGGCTATTAAAGTTTCCCTGAGAAGAAAGATCATTTCCCACTTTTTTTACAAGTCCCGGATATTCAACAGGGCCATACCCCTTGGCATCCCAATTTAGTCCGGCTGAAGATTTACAGCTTCCTTTCTTTACAGATTCGAAAACACTTTTTATTCTGGAAGAAGTTTCTATAGATTTATAGCCACACCCCGGCCGTAAGATTGCCAGGTAAAAACCGGATGAATCATCCAGTTCATACACTACCGTATTCTGCGGAACCTCCCCATCTACCTGTGGCGCCGGTGCTGTCAGCACTTCAAATTGTTTTGAAAAAATAGATTTCTGAACAACATTTACCACAGAATCTTTTGTAGCATATCTATGACCGATCGAACCATTTTGAAGCTTAATTCCAAATCGCTGATAGAAATCAATATCCAGCCATCTGAAACGATAATTTCCCGGAACCGGTGTGTTTGTTCCGCTTTTCACGACATCTACCTTAATCTCCTGAGCCGAAAGTTCATCTTTAAAAATCAGCCACAGCTCACTTGAGGTGCTTACTCCAAACATAGGATAAATGTCCGGTATTTTTGTCCCCTTATAATTATAAGTGTAATCATGATAATTGCTGCAGGTAAGAATCAGATCTAATTTCGTATTCTCTGACTTGTTATATCCAACATTCGTAACACGGAATCCATAATTTCCTTTTGCACTATTATTAAGCGCTACATAATAGGGACCTTCTATTGCTCCGCCTTGTCTTCTTCCTGCCACTACATTGTTACCGGCATTGTTCCATGGATAAACCTGTGTATCTGTATTCCAGCCAAGTCTTGTGTATTTACTGCTGAAAGTAGACTCTCCATTTGCTACTGCCGTAAATCCGCCATTTCCATCTTTCACAGGAGCTCCTTCCTGCACAAAATCTTCCGGGGCAATATAGGCAGAAATCAGATCATCTGTGTCCCACTGTTCCGTCATTTCCAGCTCCCCATAAAATTCCTCTGCATCATCCTCATTCTCTTCCCAGTCAGATAAAAATATTTCTTCACTATTGTTTTCTTCCATACGGTTCTCTTCTTCCATACAGTTCTCTTCTTCCTGTCCCGATTGAAAAAAGGTTTCCTCATTTTCTTCCTGTGCTTTTACTGCCCATCCCGGAGAGGATAATGCCACCGGAAGCACCAAAGCTGCTGCCAGTATTATTTTTTTCAAGGTTCCGCACTTCATTCTATCCCCTCCTTCTTATCCGCTTCTGTCTGCTTCAGATATTCCTGATAGATTTCCTTTAAGTTTTTATCTCCTTCCTGCACCTGGATCACACTGGCAGCAACAGAAACATCATAATTTTCTTTTACATCCAGCTCCCCTTCCACATAGGATACCGCTTTCAGCTTCTGGAATAACGGAACCGTAGACTCCCCTGGCATAAGCGCAGTTTTGTACCCATAAATATATTTCTTACGATCATTGAACTGTTCCTGATACAAAAGCGCCCATTTTTCCTCATCCGCCTGAAATGTAAACAATTCCCTGTTTTGTTTTATGCCTTTTTTCCCTGTACTTTCATTAAGAATAGAAATGTTTCTCATCGGAACTGTCACCTCAAGAAAAACATTTGCCTGATTATCGCCAGTATTGATCACTACCGGATCTTTATCCAAAGCCTGCCCCGGATAAACCTTAGATGCTTTTTCTATATCCCAGTGTTCCTCTGTCAACTGCGCTTTAACAGATCCTGCAGTAAATACATTTTTTACCTCACCGGCCGAACCACTTAAATACGCAGTTGTTCCTCCCGCGAAAGACAGAATTCCCACCACCATACCCATAGCTGCAAACAGACATCTTTTTTTCCTCAACTTTTCTCACGCTCCTTCTATATCTTCCCTTCAAAAATTTCCGTTGCCAAATAACATGCCAGTAACAAAAATACCGCTGCCAATTTTCCATTTCGGGTCCCCAGAAAGTTTAATACATAACCTGCAAAAGGAACGCAAAACACCACCTGCCCTTGCAGATTTTCCCAGTTTACAGGTTTGGGATCCGGACTGTTATTCGCATCCCCTTTTGTTATAAACTGCCGCTTCTTCTTGTTATTCTCTACTACACGATGTGTGATCACAGTTTTCCCTTGCCCCATACAATACGTAATAATCTCCCCATTCCGGATTTCTCCTGGTGGTCTGGCTTTTATAAATATTGCACTTCCCACCGGTACGGATGGATTCATACTTCCAGACACAACACTATAGCATTTCAATCCCCCAAGCCAGGAAAACGAAATTAGGCAAAACACAATTATTACCGGCAGCAACATCCATTTTATCCGTCTGCCTGCCAGCCTGCCAAAACTCATCTGTTCTTTTCCTTTCCGGATAATGTTCTAAGAATCAGTACAATAGCAGTGAAAGCTGCAAATAGGGCAAACCACTTTATGACCACCTGGGTAGAATCTCCGGTTTTCGGACTTACCGTTGCATAAATTTTTTCTCCTGTCTGGGTTCTCTGTCTTGTTCCATTGTTTTCAGTATTTCCATCTGTTTGATGATTCTGACTTTCACTATTATCATTCTCCCCGGAAATACCTGGATCTTCAGATACCTCATTTTCTTCTTGCAGTTCTGAAGCATCACCAGCCGCAGTAAATATCCATTTTACTTTTCCAAGTAACTCCTCATAGGTATTCTCCATGTCTTCACTTAAAGAAAGCTGGATCACCAGACTTTTACCCACACCTGCTCCAAAGTCCCCAAGAGAAATATCTTTTTTCATGCTCCACCCTTGTCCGGTGAGCTTTCCATCAACAGATCCCTGATAAAGAACTTTCTCATTTTCCCGGATTTCTATGATTGCATATTCGCTAAGCAGCTTCTGAAGCTTTTCCAATTTCCCGGGGCTATAATTCTTCTGTTTTGTTAACTCTGCCCGGAGATACATCTTAACAGGAATATCAGAACTATTCGTAACTCTGATCGTCTGGCTTCTTTTACATCCTGGCTGAAGATTTTTGAAATTTGCAAAAAGATCCTTTTTTTCACCGCCTATGAGCAGCTTATGCTGCTTATCAAACGTTACGCTTGTTACAATCTCACAAATACAGGGCTGACTGATAATCCCCAATTTCTTTGCATCCTTTCCCCAGATATTTTTCAGTTCTGTGCTCTCAGCTTGTATACTCTCCATATTTACCAGAATTCTTGCTTCTTTGTTCTTATAACGGTTATCTGCCTTCTCCGACAAGTAATAACTGTCCATCAACGGTTTCCTGGTGGTTTTTCCTGCACCCAGCACGTCTTTGTAATACCAATAACCGTCCTCGCACAGAATCCAGAAATCTGTGTTGTAATGAATCTGAATCATCTCCGGATCCAGCTCCTGGTTTTCTTTAAACCGCCCCTCTGCATCAAACGTTCCAAATACACTTCTAACCTTTACCCGTATAAAAGAAGGTACATTCCCTTCATTCTTTATATGAACCTCTTTCACCACCTTCTGTCCCGGATCTACATGCTCTGGTTTTATGTAATTTTCCTGGATAGAGCTTTTGTAGGAGGCCATGGTAAGAAGATTTATTGCATATTCAGATACATTCCAGGCTGCCAAAGCTGTACCGCACGCAAGTAACAGGCACACAAGTACAGTTATAAAGATACATGTGAATTTGTGCTTTTTCATGATATCTCTTCCTTTATTCCTCCTTTTATCTCTTCATCCAATATGCGATAGGCCTCTGACTGAGTAGCAAAGCCTTTACTCTGAATTGCCTGGGCCGTTACCTTCAGCTGGTAATCTCCAATCTTCTGCATCTCCGTCTGATTCCAGTCTGTTGGAATTACAATATTGGTAAATAATGCAGACTCTTCTCCTATATTCAGGATTCCATCTCCCTTTTCTCCCATATAATTAAAAACAAGACTGGAAGCAGTGGAACGTACCGTATCCTTTATCCAAAGCGGATTCACCATTGGATAAGCTGCCAGATCGGCCAGATTATAGCCTGGTACTTTATCCTGGATCAATCCATTTCCTTGTCCTTCCTTCTGATCATAACCGCCACTGAAACTCTTATCAAAATAGATTGTCTTGTAAATCAGATTCAACGCCTGAGCATCTCCCACAGGGATGCCCTGAGCATCCAGAATATCCACATACATTCTTATATAACAGGGCTCCTCCCCATTCTTATTGGAGGTTATGTTCTTTACTGTAGGATTTTTGTAGACTGTATAGCCGGGAAACATATTTTTCCCATCATTTCCTGCCGGGTTCCAATCCGGTTCCTTCAACCCGATATCCAGATCACCAGTTGTAAACACATTGGTCCGGACTTCATTTTCGGTAAAATAAGCCATTGTATTTCCAATCCCAAATAACATGGCACAAAGGATTGCCCCTGCAAATAACAGCTTTCTTTTTTCTCTGCAGATTCTCATCTTTTCTCTTCCTTTCTCATACCGGAAATGTAGTTTTCCGGATTTTAAAATTCAAACAACCCTGCCTCATATGCACGCTTCGGATTATCCAGTCCAAAATATGCTTCCCCAGTCATCTGCTGTAGTACCTGTCCCGAAATCCTGATTTCCACACCACCTATGTCCCTTACAGCTTCCTGCCTCCTGGAATTAACACTTTTCTCCACCCAGATTTTGGTAAACAGGGGTGGCGTGGTTTCTCCTTCTCCAGAGGGATTACGTCTTAAAATTCCGGAATAATAAAAGTACTGTTCCGGCTCCTTTCCTGTCTGATTCTCAAAACGGATCCAGTCTCTTCTTGCAGGGTCATCACTGTTATAATCAATGCTGTATACGCGCAACACTTTTTCCATATCCTCAGAGCTTAAAAGCTTTCCTCTTTTTTCTTTATCGGGACAGCCATCTGTATAAACAAACTGACACTTCAGAGCTGCCAGTTCATTTAAATCCAGTTCTGAAGTATTGGTGATCTGCGGATCTTTAAAAACTACTGCTCCGGGAACTGTCAAAAGTCCCTTTTCAGACTCCCAGGAAGGTTCTGTAAGAATTGCATCAAGTCCTTTTTCTCCGGCAAAGGTAAGCTGATTTACAGTTTGTTTGCTGTCCTTCATATATGCCAGCGTACTCCCTGCCCCTGCTACCAGACACAGACTGGCTCCCAAAATCAGTGCAGCCTTTTTCTTTTTGCTCATAGGCGCCTCCTTATAGTCTCATAAAAGCTTCTTCCGGAGAAGAAAAGCCTTCACTCTGAACAGACTCTTCGTAAACCAGAATATCAAATGGTACCAATTCTTCTTTATTTACAGTATTTTTTATAACAATATTATCAAAAATCGTTTCTGTTTTCTCTCCTGGCCCTAACGTTTTCTGATAATAATAGTATCCATCCTCTTCTGCTTTCCAGCCGCTGTTTATTTTAAGTGGCTGGCACTGTTCCTCTGCCTTCCGGTTACTGAACTGCACCCGTACCCGAATATAAACCGGAATAACAGAATCATTTACAATGCATGGTTTTTTCTTTATGACCTGCCCTGGGCCGGGATCATGGGGCTGCTCAAACTCTTCTTCCATATGTGTCCGGTTCTCCACAACATGGATCCTGTTTACCGTTTCCTGCCTGTCAATTAAATAGGCATACGCTACAGAACCTGCAATTCCTGCCAGAAGGCAAAATACAGATATAAAAATCATCCACATTTTTCTCATGGATTTCTCTTCCACAGGCTTTGCGCCTGCACGCTCCTTTCTGTCTGGATTTCATGACGCAGACGATCTGCAAAAAAATCAGCACATGGGAATCACCTCCTTTAAAGAAACTATGAATGAATTGGAAAATTAGAGAATAGATAGAAAAGGAATACATAGAATTACAGCCGGACATAGCTGTATTGTATTTTGATTTATAAATATTGTAACAGTTTAAGAATTATTTTTAATATATATATGGATAATAATAACTGAATTAACACTTTTTGAATTGTAGATTAAATTGACATGTTTTTTTGACATATTGATTAATTGATATGATATCATGTTTTACAAAAAAGTCAAGACAGGAAAATATGAAAGAAAAATAAATTCACTTAAATTTTACTTCTTATGTCATTTTTCTTTTATTTCCTGCTTTGACTAAGTACTTCGCGGATTTTTGCTCTGATTCTCTGCAATGCATTGTCAATGGACTTCGGAGACTTTTTCAGGATTCCGGCAATTTCCACATAACCGGTTCCTTTCAGATACAGCTCCAGCACCTTATTCTCCATCGGACTAAGATAGTCAGAAATTCTCTGTCGGAGATCCTGTGTATTCTCCTGATCAATAATAATCGTTTCCGGATTTTCAGCGCTTAGTCCCCAGGCAGGCAGGCTCTCATCCTCCTGATTCAGGGATACATAAGAATTCAAAGGCTGATGCTTCTGACGGTTGGAAATCTGAATAGCACTGTAGATTTGCCGGTCAATGCATACTCTGGCAAAGGTGAAAAAGGATGCCTCTTTATCCGGTTGAAAATCCCGGACTGCTTTAAACAGACCGATCATTCCCTCCTGGATCAGATCATCTGTATCTCCGCCAATGAGAAACATGGCCCGTGCTTTCTGACGCACCAGGCCTTTATATTTCTCCATTAGATAATCCTCTATGGCAGTCTCGCCCCCACGAAGACGGGCAATCAGTTCTTCATCACTTATATCATCGAACTTTCCCATAACTCCTCCGGATCCTTATTTCATTCTCTGACGGACTACCTCATAGGCAAGAATTCCTGCTGCAACAGATGCATTCAGTGAATCAATGTCTCCCTTCATAGGAATTGCTGCCACAAAATCGCACTTTTCCTTTACAAGACGGCTGACGCCTTCTCCTTCATTTCCAATCACTACCCCCATAGGACCGGTAAGGTTCAGATTATACATCAGCTCACCGCCCATGTCAGCACATACAAACCACATGCCCTCTTTTTTCAGTTCTTCTATCGTCTGTCCAAGATTAGATACTTTGGCAACAGGTGTATAATTAAGGGCTCCGGCAGAAGTCTTGGCAACGGTAGAGGTAAGTCCCACTGCATGCCTCTTTGGAATGATTACGCCATGTGCTCCTGCAAGGTTTGCCGTACGGATGATTGCTCCCAGATTATGAGGATCCTCAATATCATCAAGCAGGAAAACGAAAGGTGGCTCTCCCTTTTCCCTGGCATTCTTCAGGATGTCCTCAACTGTAGAATATTCATAAGCCGCCACTTGTGCAATAACTCCCTGGTGGGTCCCTGTCTCGCTTAACTGATCCAGACGTTCTTTCTGTACAAAATTAATAATCGTATCTTTCTTTCGTGCTTCACGGATAATCGTGCGTACCGGTCCATCCTGACATCTATCCAGGACAAAGAGCTTGTCCACACACTTTCCTGAACGGAATGCCTCTAACACTGCATTCCTTCCTTCAATCTGCTCGCTCATCTGCAGCCTCCTGTTTGTTCATTCTGTATATGCCTGCTATCTATAGCTATTTCTGTATTCTTATAAATTCTCCTCTGGGATTCCCTTTCGTACCAGTTCCACAATTCTGGAGTAATCCTCTTTCAGGTACAGATATCCCATCAATGCTTCAAAGCCTGTGGCTCTGCGGTAATCTGCCATGGTCGCATGCTTCGCCATTGTAGGGGAATGCGCATTTCTTCCCCTTTTGTAAACAGCAAGCTCCTCTTCGGTCAGAATGGGTTCCAGAGTTTCCATCATCTTCGACTGCGTCCCTGCTTTCACCAGGCTGCTAGCCTTTTTGTGAAGCTGGTTCACCGGACAGTTTCCCTTTTTCACAAGGACTGTCCGGATTACCAGTTCATAGACTCCATCGCCGATATAAGCCAGTGTCAGTGGAGAATAAGTCCGAAGATCTCTGTCTTTCAGACCAAATAGTTCCTTCAATTCACTTAAGCCCGTTTCCATTTTACTCCTTCACGTGTATCCTTAAGAATAATTCCCTTAGCAAGAAGCTCGTCACGGATTTCATCTGCTCTTGCGAAATCTTTCGCCTTTCTTGCCGCCTGACGCTCTGCGATCAAGTCTTCAATCTCTTTGTCCAGAATTTCATCCTTCTTCACTGCAATGAGACCAAGCACATCACAAAGCTTTACAAGAATATCCAGAAGTCCCGCTGCAAAACCGGCACTGCTTTCTTCGGTTACATTTGTATTTGCAAATTTAACCAATTCAAATATTGCAGCCAGTGCATCCGCAGTATTAAAATCATCCTCCATGGCCTCTTCAAACTTCTTCACATAACCAGCTGCCTCTGTAAGAAGGCTCTGCTCGTTTTCGGTAAGCTCAGCGGAAGCTGCCTTTTCTTTGCGATCCTTAAGACGGGAAGCTGCCTCTGTAATTCTCTCAAGAGCATTCTTGGAAGACTCCATAAGATCTGCACTAAAGTTCAACGGACTTCTATAATGCGCATTCAGCATAAAGAAGCGAAGCACCTGAAGGTCATACTGCTCACTGATCTGGCGGACTGTCCGGAAGTTTCCAAGGGATTTCGACATCTTTCGATTGTCAATATTCAGGAACGCATTGTGCATCCAATATCTTGCAAATATTTTATCATTGCAGCACTCACTCTGTGCAATTTCATTTTCATGGTGTGGGAAAATAAGATCCTCTCCACCAGCATGAATATCAATTTCATCTCCAAGATATTTCTTGGACATTACCGAGCACTCAATGTGCCAGCCCGGACGGCCTTCACACCATGGTGAGGTCCAGTATGGCTCTCCCTCTTTCTTCGGCTTCCAGAGTACAAAATCCAATGGATCTTCCTTCTGATCCTCACCAGAAACCTGAAGTGCACGGAAACCGGACTGCAGATCATCCAGATTTTTGTGGGAAAGCTTGCCATATTCTTTAAATTTCTTTACACGGAAATATACTGTACCATCTGCAACTGCATAGGCATAACCCTTGTCCATAAGCGTCTGGATCATACTGATCATGCCCTCAATTTCCTGCGTTGCCTGCGGGTGTGTGGTAGCTGGCTTAACATTCATTCCAGCCATATCCTTCTTACACTCTTCAATATATCTGGTGGAAATTTCCTCTGGGGAAACTCCTTCCTCAATTGCTTTCTTAATAATCTTGTCATCTACGTCTGTGAAATTGGATACATAGTTAACCTGGTATCCTTTATATTCCATATAGCGACGAACGGTATCAAAGATGATCATCGGACGTGCATTTCCAATATGGATCAGGTTGTATACAGTCGGTCCGCAAACATACATTTTTACCTTTCCCTCTTCAAGGGGTACAAATTCCTCTTTCTGACGGGTCAGCGTATTAAAAATCTTCATTGTATTTCTCCCTCCGGTCCTTAATTTCAATGATTATTTCTTGTATAAAAGGCATACAGCCTGGGAGGCGATTCCCTCTTCTCTTCCGGTAAAGCCAAGCTTCTCTTCGGTAGTTGCTTTGATATTCAGATATTCAGGCTCCATATGCAATGCTTGTGCAATATTGACCTTCATCTGAGGAATATGAGGTGCCATCTTAGGCTTCTGGGCAATGATCACAGCATCTATATTTCCAACGCCATATCCCTTCTCATCCAAAAGTGCAGCCACATGCTCCAGCAGCTTCACACTGGAGATTCCTTCATATGCCGGATCTGTATCCGGAAAATGCTGTCCAATATCTCCGAGAGCCGCTGCTCCCAAAAGAGCATCCATAATGGCATGGATCAGCACATCTGCATCTGAATGTCCCAGCAATCCCTTTTCCCACGGAATCTTCACGCCTCCAAGGATAAGCTCCCTGTTCTCAGTCAGTCTGTGTACATCGTATCCCATTCCAACTCTCATAAGATTTTCCACTTTTTGTCCCTGCCTTTCTCATTTAAAAGGATTTTTGCACTGATATAAACAGCAAAAAATCCCCATGCTATCGTTGGGTATTATACATGATTTCCGGCTAAAAATCAACGCTGCAAGTTGCTTTTCGGATACAAAAAAGAAAACCCCCAGTACTCCCAATACTGAGGGCTTTCGCCTTTCTTGAACATCCTATCTTTTGCCTATGGCACTATCACTCTACTTCAGCGATGACCTCAACCTCACAAAGAACATTCTTCGGAAGAGTCTTAACTGCAACGCAGGAACGTGCCGGCTTATTTACGAAATATTTCGCATACACTTCATTAAACTTCGCAAAATCACCCATATCCGCAAGGAAACAAGTGGTCTTAACAGCTTTCTCAAAGCTGCTTCCAGCCTCCTTCAACACTTCGCCAAGGTTCTTCATAACCTGTTCTGCCTGCATCTCAATGGTATCCCCGCTGATCTCACCTGTTGCAGGATCTACCGGAATCTGTCCGGAAGTAAATAATACTCCGTTTAAGATCATTGCCTGGGAATATGGTCCGATTGCAGCTGGTGCCTTGTCTGTATATACTACTTTCATGGTGTAAATCTCCTTTCCTGTTTTTCATTATCTTCATGCTATCGCAAAATTTTGTTAGTGTCAAGCAATTTTTTTGGTTAGTCATATGTTTCTTTCAGTAATTCAAGTAATAATATGCCATAGCTGAAATCGTCTGGATATGTGAAACCGCTTCTGCTTCTTTCCCTGCATTTTCTGACATAATGCAAAGAATATAATCTGTCTTGTCTCCATACACAATTGCTATATCATGCTGACACTTATCATTCTCACCGGTTTTATTCGCAATCTGAACCGGCTCTTTAATAGCGCCCGGAATCTTTGCCCGATTGTCCTGGTTTAACAATAGAGACAGCATCTGCTCTGAATCTTCCTGGCTTACGCATTCCCGGCGATATATCTTCTCTAACAGCATCCCACAATCTTCCACAGAAGTGGTATTACCACTGCCAAGTCCTGCCGGATCAGTGGCAGATGGCGCCAGCGTATGGAGAACCGCAGTCTCCGTATAGCCCTGCTCTCTTAAATACCGGTTAATATCCCTTGCACCGGCATTAAACTGATTCCCTGCTGTCTGAAGTCTTACCAGTTCATTAAAGGATTCATTATCGCTAAAAGTAACCATATTTTCCATCAGGCGGAAAAGACTGGCTGTTACGGTATCACTATTCGGATCTGTTTTTAGAAGAGTCCCTTCATTCACTCTGATATCCTTCATATTTTCGTAGCTGGCAGCCATAGTAAACGCCTTGATCAGACTGGCCGAGGACATTGCCTTATCATTAACAGAAAATTTTCTGCCACTTTCAAGGTCTTTCACATAAACGCTCCACTCGCCCTCCAAAGACTCTATATAAGTCTTCACCGCCTTTTTTAAATTTTTTATTCCTGGTTTGGTCAGTTCCTTGATACTGCCGTCTTTTTTCACGGTCAGTCCCTGGGGTGTAACGGCTTCCCCGGACAATCCTCCAGTCTGCTCATTGAAATAATAATAGCCTGAAAAATACTGCCCGCCGCTCTGCTGTTCCCCGAGATAATAAATACCACCCTCCTGGCAAACCCTGCCATACTCATTCAGATAATAGCAGCCATCCAGCTTCGTCTTTCCAACCTCACCATTCAGAGAGCATACCCTGGAAGTTCCGGAAAGTCTGCCAAGGTTATTGACTACATAAATTCCCGGCATCCAGCCCTCCACAATACTTCCATCTGCCTCTGTAGGAAGTGCATTCTCGGAAATTGCTGTAAGCTGCCCCTGTGCTGCCTTAAATTTCCCAGTCTCGTCATGATAATAGTAACCGTTAAATACAGTTCCATCTATCACAAAATGATCAAAATAATGTACTGCCTGCACACAGTCTCCAGAGCCATCCTCATTCAGACAATAAAAACCATCGCTTTTCAGCATATATTTGCCTTTTGCGCCTGGAATCGGCAGAATCTGTGACTCCTCCGTAACAGAAGAAAGACTTCCTCCCATTTCCTGCGCAAACGCAAGAGAGGGCGAAACTACCATAGAAAAAAGCTCTGCTCCGCTGCACAAAAGCAGTCCTCCAAAAATAGCTGCCAACATAGTTACCATATGCTGCCATCTGTTTTTTATCCGTTTCTTCATGCTATTCTCCTTTTTTGTTAAAGGCAGTATAACCTTTTTCCGACCTATACGCAACCAAAATCTTTATGGATTTTTTATCCCTTTCCAGAATTCCTGCAAGTATTCTTCCACATTAGACAATGTACAAGGTTTCCAATCATTCCATTCCACCGGAAAAAGATTGCTATACTCTCTTTGGCGGAACCTTTTGTCCAGAAGAAGGATTACACCTTGATCTTCCTTCGTCCGGATGACTCTTCCGGCCGCCTGCAGCACCTTGTTCATTCCCGGATAACGATAGGCATAATCAAATCCGTTCTCCCCCTTTTCCGTATAAAAGGAGCGAAGAAGCTCCCTTTCATTTCCTACCTGAGGAAGCCCCGTCCCCACCAAAATCGCACCAATCAGCTTTTCCCCCAACAAATCGATTCCCTCTGAAAAAATGCCTCCCATAATACAAAATGCTACAAGAGATTTTTCGTTTTGTTCAAATTCCTGTAGAAATTCTTCCCTTTCTCCTTCCTTCATTGCGCTGTTCTGACAGATACATCTGACCCAGCTTGTGGAAAACTCCTCCTCATAAACCAGATAAACCTCTTCCATCATTTTGTAAGATGGGAAAAACACCATATAATTTCCTTTTTTCTGCCATACGGTTCTGGCAATATATTCCGCTATTTTGCGATATTCTTCATACCCACGGCGGCTATACAGGGAACTTACATCTCCGGCACTTAAAATACACCGATTCTCCTTAGAAAACGGTGACTCTACATAGATTCCATAATCATCCTGTCTGCTGCTGAGAACCTTTCTGTAATAGCCCATCGGAAGTAAAGTGGCAGAAAAAAATACTGCACTGCGTCCCTTTTTGAGATATTCTCCCAGGTTTTCCGCCGGATTTACACAAAACAGTTTCAAACGGAATCTTCCGTCCTCTCCATTTTCAACGTAGACCACATAGTTCTCATCTACTAATTCTGCAATATTCAGAAAATTACGAATATCAAAATAAAACTGTCTTACCTCGTCCTCCAGTTCCACATCTTTATGTTCCTCCAAAAAGCTGTCAAATTCCCCCTGGATTTTCAAAATGGTCATAGTAACGGTTCCTGTTCCCGGAAGAACAAGATAATTTTCACAGCCCTCCTGTAACTCCTTCAGCTGCTTATTCAGTTTTCCAAGAGAACGGTACAAACGGGGTGCCTTATCCTTCATTGCCTTCCGAACAAGAAGCACATTCTCCCTGCACACAGAAGCACTGTACATCTCTCTTCCACGCTCTGCCAGATTATGTGCCTCATCAATGAGAAAAATATAATCTCCCCCGATACCTTCCCCGAAAAACCGTTTCAAATGCACAGTAGGATCAAATACATAATTATAATCACAGATTACAGCATCTACCCACAAAGCCAGATCCAGACACATTTCAAAAGGACATACCTGCCACTTCTCTGCATGTTCTCTTATCGTCTCCCTGTCATACCTGTTTTTTGTAGTCCATAACTCATAGACCGCGTGATTGACTCTGTCAAAATGGCCCTTTGCGTATGGACAATCTTCCGGACTGCATTTGGGCTCTTCCAGGAAACACAGCTTCTCCTTGGCCGTTATGGTTACTACCTTATACTTCATGCCCTTCTTTCGCAGCACCTCAAAAGCCTCCTGTGCCACTGTTCTGGTAATCGTTTTTGCAGTGAGATAAAAAATCGTCCCGCCTTTTCCCGCTCCAACAGCGCGGACTGCCGGAAAAATCGTGGACATGGTCTTTCCTACACCGGTAGGTGCCTGAACAAAAATCTGCCTGCCAGTGCCAATCGCATGATAGACACTGCTTACCATTTTACGCTGACCTTCTCTGTAAGGAAATGGAAACTCCAGATTTTGAAGCGATTCATTTCGTTCACTTTTCCAACGAAGCTGATAGCTAAGCCATTTATGATATTCGTCCAGAAGCTTACCGTACCACTCTTCCAGAATCTCAATTGAAAGCAGCTCCCGAAACCGCTTCACTACTTCTGTATCCAGATTTACATAGGTCATCTGAATCCCTATCTGCGTCAGTCCCTTTTGAATCCCGTAAATATAACCATAGCACATTGCCTGTGCCTTATGAACTGCTATAGGCTGTGTAAGCTGTTCCACATTTCCATAAATGCCCTTGATTTCATCGATCCAGACCTCTTCTGATTCTGTAAAGATTCCATCTGCTCTGCCCTCAACCTGAATGTCAAGATCCTCATAGCCGGTTCTTTGTTTCAAAGAGACCTCGGCTCTGTAAGCACTTCCCATCTGCTTCTGAAGCTTACGATGCAGCCTGCTGCCTTTTTGCATCGCTTCTTTGTCCATAGTGCCTCTGCGACTGTCCAGGTCACCACTTTGTAATATAAATTCAACCAGATTTCTCACTGATATTCGTGTTATCGGATGTTCCATTCTAATCTTACCGCCTTTTCCAACTTTCAGGGCTGTTTCAAGTTGCATTACGTGGTATTCAGTATAACACGAATCCCGTCTTAATGGAAACCCAGCCTTCCATATAAAAAAAAGCCACATAACAGAAACTACTTCTAAAAATGCTTCTGTCATATGACTTCCCGGTTAATCCTATCAATAAGACTTGCTTGATTCGGTTAAATCTGTGTCAGTACAAAAATATCATAAATTGCTTTCACAGCGTTTTCGAAATCACGATTCTCCACACCAATAATAATATTCAGCTCACTGGAACCCTGATCGATCATCTTCACATTTACATTTGCATGGGCAAGTGCAGAAAAGATTCTTCCTGCTGTACCGCGGGTAGACTTCATTCCACGGCCTACAACTGCGATAAGAGCAAGATCAGATTCCATTTCCACAAAGTCAGGCTGGACCAGACGATGGATTCCGGCAATCACCTGCTGCTCTTTCTCCTCAAACTCATCCTGATGGACGTACACCGTCATAGTATCGATACCGGAAGGAACATGCTCAAAGCTGATTCCCTGGTCTTCAAATACCTGAAGTACTCTTCTGCCAAATCCAATCTCGCTGTTCATCATAGATTTCTCAATATTAATGGAGCAAAAGCCCTTCTTTCCTGCAATACCGGTAATGGTATATTTCGGTTTCCGGCAGGTACTCTCTACAATAAAGGTTCCCTTGTCCTCAGGACGGTTGGTATTACGGATATTGATGGGAATTCCCTCTTTTCTTACAGGGAAAATAGCATCCTCATGAAGCACCGTAGCTCCCATATAAGAAAGCTCACGAAGTTCACGATAGGTAATGGTCTCAATTACAGCGGGATTCTTTACAATGCGCGGATCTGTTACAAGAAATCCGGATACATCGGTCCAGTTCTCATACAGATCTGCCATGATCGCCTTCGCAACCAGAGAACCGGTCACATCAGAACCACCTCTGGAAAAAGTAGCAACCGTGCCATCCTCCTTAGCACCGTAGAAGCCGGGAACAACTGCATTCTCACATTTGGAAAGACGTTTATTCAGAAGTTTATCTGTCTTTGCTGCATCCAGATTGCCATTTTTGTCAAAACGGATTACCTCTGCTGCATCTACAAACTCATAGCCAAGATATGCAGCCATCACCTTACTGTTCAGATATTCTCCTCGGGAAGCAGCGTAATCCCTGCCAATCTGTGCCATAAAATTCTCTTTGATCACCTGGAAATCCTCTTCCAGGGAAAAATCAAGGCCAAGTCCCTTAATGATCTCATTAAAGCGAGATTTGATCTCTTCTAAGATTTTCTCAAAATCGCCGCCATTTCCAGCTGCATCATAACAACTGTAAAGAAGATCTGTTACCTTCGTATCACCATCGAATCTTTTTCCAGGTGCGGAAGGAACAACAAAGCGTCTGCTCTCTTCACTTCTGATAATGTTTCCAACCTTTTCAAACTGCTCCGCATTTGCAAGGGAGCTTCCACCAAACTTCACTACTTTTTTCATAATCCTTGTGCTCCTCAAAACTTTTTCTCCATTTTATGAGAAAAAACGATTTTTTGCAAGGGTTTTTTCAATTTAATTCGTGAAAGTGTTAAATTACACCTGTTTTTCCAGCTTTGCGCAACCCCAACAGGGGACTTGCTTGATTCGGTTAAACAGGCTCTACATCCAGTACTTTGAGCTGTTCGCCATCTACCTTAAAATGAATATCCCACTTTCCAAAAGACATTCCGTACTTTCTTTCCGGATTTTTCTGATAGCCCGGTCTGGGATCATTGGCAAGGACAGCCAGAAGAGCAACTCTTTTCTCTTCTGGAATTTTCTCAAGAAATTTATCCGGAAAATCCACCTTCAGCTTGTGATCGCGGATCCGGTCAGTAAACCCACCAGTGGCTTCCGGATGGCTGTCTACATAAGCCAGATAGGGCTTTATATCATAAATAGGAGTTCCATCCATTAAATCCGCACCGGAAACATGAAGCACCGGTCCATTATTTTCCGTAAATTCCACTCCTTCCAGCCGTACACTGGAAAGGCCTATGGGATTTGGACGAAAAGGAGACCTGGTAGCAAATACTCCCTTTCTTACATTTCCCCCAAGTCTTGGCGGCCGCACAGTAGGCGACCACTCCGTCCGTATTGCCTCAGAGAACTCCCATACCAGCCAGATATGCGTATATTCCTCCAGGCCTCTGAACGCCTCATGATTGCGGTATTCCGGTTCAAATATAATATCCGCCTTTAATTCTTTGATTCTGCTGCTCTGGTGAGGAATTCCAAACTTGGTGGGAAAATCACTTTTTATATGCGCAATTACTTTCATTTCCATTATTTCCGCCTCCTTTTTCCTCTTCCTTGATTTCCCAATGGAGCAGGAAGGTAAGGGATGCACGGAGCGCAATGATTCCGGCCACAATTCCGATTTCCTTCCATTCACGCACCACTACGGTTCGAAGGATCTCACTTCCCATTTTAAATTCAAGTCCCATAGCAAGTCCTCTTGCCAGATAAACGCCTGTATCTCCCGCATGCTTCAGCCATTTTATAAATCCGGTGATGCCGCTCCAGATAATAATCGCAACTCCGATAAACTCAAAGATCACAATGGCAAAGCCTGCAATATTCTCCAGGATCCATTCCATAATTCCGGTTACAGTTGTCATCCTATAGTACCTCCTTTAAGAAAAGTCAGCTTTCCGGCTCTTATTTTTCCTTTTTCGATAACAGACAAACTACCTCTGTGTGCTCTGTAAAGCAAAACATTTCCACAGGCTGGATTTTCTGTACCTGATAGTTCTTCTTTGTAAGAAACAGAAGGTCTCTTGCAAGCGTTTCCGGATTACAGGAAATGTAAACAATTTTCTTCGGAGAAAGCCTGTTTACAGAATTCAAAAACTTCTCACTGCTGCCTGATCTTGGAGGATCCATAAATACCACATCCGCCTTCTCACCGGAAGCAGCCATCGCCTCCATAAATTCTCCTGCATCTCCCTGGCAAAAAGAAATATTCACGGACTTATTCTCTCTTGCATTGATTCTTGCATCTCGCACAGCATCCTTATTCAGTTCTATGCCGATCACTTCCCTGGCTTTCTCTGCTGCAACAAGACCGATCGTACCGATTCCGCAATAGGCATCGATCACCTTCTCCTTTCCTGTCAATGCTGCAAATTCCACTGCTTTCCCATACAAAATCTCAGTCTGCACCGGATTTACCTGATAAAAGGACTTCGGAGAAATGCGAAATGATTTTCCGCAGAGCGTATCTCGAATAAAGCCTTTCCCGTAAAGTACGATTTCTCTTTCTCCAAGAACCATGCTTGTATTCTTGTCATTAAGATTCAATAAGACCGTACTGATTTCCGGATGTTCTTTTCGAAGTGCTTTTACAAAATTATTCTTAGATGGAAAAATAGGGGAAGCAACTACAAGAACCACCATTATCTCCCCTGTGTGAAAGCCTCTGCGCACCAATACATGACGAAGCAGCCCATAGCCGGTATCCTCATCATAAGTTTTAATCTTAAATGATTTCAGCATTCCCCGTATCGTGCGTATGATTTCCTGGCACTTCTCGTCCTCGATCAGGCACTGGTCAATAGGAACTACCCTATGAGACGCCGCCTCATAAATTCCGGAAATAATATTTCCCTTTCTGTCACGGTCAAAGACAGCGTGTACCTTGTTTCGATAAAAATAAGGATCTTTCATTCCGATTATCGGCCTTACAGTTCCAAATTTCTTCAAAAGGGTCTGAACCTTACTCTGTTTTTTCTTCAGCTGTGCCGGATAAGGCACTCCCTGATACTGACATCCCCCACATTTTTTTGCATAGGGACAAATCTTTTGTGTTTTATTCTCTTCCATAAACGCTCCTTTTATTTTATTTTTCTTTTTTCACTATATGAGATAAAAAACAGTGCCACAAATGCGCTAAAGGTTCCCACAATCCCCCCAGCCAGCACATCAGTAGGATAATGAACCCCTACATACAGTCTGGATAAAGCAATTAACACTGCCAGTATTGCTGCTGCCTTCCCCCATTTTCCGGGAAAAGCCTTGTAATATACCACTGCACAGGCAAAGGATGCACAGGTATGACCGGATGGAAAGGAGTAATCCTTTAACCGGGTGACCAGTGGCACAAGCCCTTCCACTGCATCATAAGGCCTGATTCTTGCTACCAGATTCTTCAGCCCCAGATTGGTGACCAACGCCCCTATAGCCAGTGCTAACAGTGCGGTGAAGCCAGCTCTCCGTGTCTTTTTGGAAAAAAGAAGTACTACCCCAAGAACAATCCAGAACCAGCCTCCATCTCCCAGGAAAGTGACTCCCTTCCAAAAACCGGTAAACAGATCACTTCTTATATACTGCTGTATAAAAAGCAGAATCTGTACATCTATATCATGTATCCATTCCAGTAATTCCATTTTTTCTACTCTCCTTCATAACAGGAAAGACGGTTCGTGTAGTGCGAACCGTCTTAACTTCTTTAAAATATTATCCGGAAGCTTCTATGCTCATGCATCTTCATGATATAAAACCTGCTGAAGATACTGACGATTTTGCTCCAGATCCGGAACCAGTACCTGCATTCCATCAATCGTCTGAGGCGTATATGCCCCATCCTCCGGAATGCGGTAAGAAGCAATGTCCTCTGTGCCAATACTTATCACATCCATAGCATAACCGGTAATATCCCATAAAGAAAGATCTGTATTCACCATTGGAAGCACGTCCTTCACAAGATCTGCAATCTCCAGCACTCCCAGGTCCTTGATTCTGGCAAAAACTGCCTGAAGAACCTCCTGCTGGCGCTCCGTTCTGCGGTAATCTGAATTTCCTATAGAACGGTTGCGGGTATGGATCAGTGCCTGCTCTCCATTCAGATGGTTCATTCCCTCCTGCAGATTCCAATCTGTGCGCAATGGCTGCGGATAAAGCACACTCTGATCACGGCCACAAATATAATCTGCTTCTTCCTGGGAAAGCTGAAGGTCAATTCCGCCAACTTTGTCAACCAGCACCTGAAAAACTTCAAAATCCACTTCCACATTTCCATCGATTTTCACACCGAAATTCTCTTCCAGTGTCTTATCCAGAAGTTCCATACCGCCATATGCATAAGCCGCATTTAACCGGGTACTGGAATAACCGGGTATGGAAACATAGAGATCTCGCATAAAAGAGGTCAGACTTATGGTTCCCTGATCCTTATCCAAGGTTGCAAGAATCATAGAATCCGAACGCTGTCGTGCTTCCCCTTCTCTTTTATCCTGTCCGATCAGCAGAATACTATTAATATTACTGGTATTCACTTCTGAATCTGCCGCCTGTGCCTGTACTTTACAGATTGTTCCGATTCCGGTCAGTGGGAATCCCAGCAACAACGCGGTACCAAAACAGATCAGTCTTTTTTTCCATGTGGTAGATTTCATTCACTTCACTCCTGTATACTTGTGCACCTAAAACCTCTCATTATTTACAATGCATTCCGGATTGCTGATAAAAAGCATATCCGCATAATCCTCACCCATCATCTTCTTTACTTTCTCGTAGCATTTCCCCATGTGCGGGATACGCTTCTCCATGTCATGTCCATCTGAACCTGCGAAATCCAACATTTCTGCCTTCATTACCTTCTTGCAGAAACGCTTAATCATAAAGCCATTTCCACCAATGATACTGTCTGCATTCATCTGGATGTAAGCACCCATGTCTCTTAGCTCATCCACAAAGTCAAGACCATTTTTCACCACAGACTGATAGCGCTCTACATGTGCGATAATCGGATAATAGCCCTGGCGGACCAGTGCCTGCACACGCTCCCTGATGTAAGATTTCTCATCAGATGTCCGAAACTCCGTAAGCACATAACGGGAGCCAGCCATAGTAAGCCTTTCTCCCTTCTTCAGACAATCTGTCATGTCCATGCTGGAGTGAAGTTCACAGCCAAGATGCAGCTGAATGCCCTCTTCCCCAATTTCCCGGGCAGCCTTCTGAATACGAAGGAACTGCTCCTGAACCAATTCAAGTGGGGGCTCAAACATCTCATATCGAAAATGCGGAGTTACAATAATACCCCTGACACCGTCATCATATTCCTTCTGAAGCATGCTTACAGACATCTCAAAATTCTTCGCTCCATCATCAACGCCTGGAACAATATGACAGTGAATATCATAAATCCCTTTCATTCGCTTCACTCATTTCTAATTTCTAGTTTTTAGTCATTATACACTAGATAGGAAAAGTTGACCAGTAGATTTTATTATTCGTCTGGATTCTCCTCTGGATCCTCTTCTAAATAATCTTCCGGAAGCGCTTCTATCTCGTCTGTATTCTGGTTTTCTTCAAGAAGATAGACCTCTACATCAAACACACCACTGCTTAATGCCTCTTCATGGCTACCCATATAAATATCAATATGGTTGTTCTTGATTGCTCCGCCACAATCCTCTGCCACATAAACCTGTCCATTGATCACCACCTTGGAACCATAAGGAATGACAGTAGGATCTACGGCAATCGTCCGGTTAGTGGTCGCGGTCACACCTGTAGAAGTAATACCATTGGCCCAGGGACCGCAGCAGATACTGCACTGACAGTAATGGGTAATATGAAACACACCAAGTGGACGAAGGGAACTATTTGCAGGAACCAGGATCGGCTGTCCTTCAAGCACACCTTCATTCCCCCCAGTCTGTGTAACACCTTCTACCGCCTCTGCAAATATTCCCTCTCCGGAACTTTTATGTATGATTCCTGCTTCCACCGTCCCATCAGAGGTAGCATTCGAAGCTTCTGCCGTATTGTCTTCATAACCTTCCAGCACAGAAGTGGGAATATACCCTATTTGTTCTTCTCCGTTTTCGTCCTCAAACAGGATCCGACTCCAGATATCATGGATGGTTCCGGTTCGGCTGATCTGATCCTCTTCTAAAACTTCCCCAATTATACTGCCTTCCTTTCGCCCCGGATAATCGAATACATCGGTATCTTCTGCAACAGTCACAGTATCCTGAACCGGAGTGATCTGAGATTCCAGGACAGCCGGATCGGCAATTTCTTCCCCTGACACAGATACAGGCATCCATGCGGAAACACACAATACCATGATCAATATCTTTTTTTTCATAATTTATATCTCCTGATTGGTTTCTTATTCTTCAGATTCCCCTCTACTCTTTGCTTATCATAGCACAGCATTCCCAGGTTTTCAAACCCTGTCCGTATTTTTAGATTTTTTTCATATTTCGAATTTTTCTAAATTTTTTTGATTTTTTTCAAAAAAACATTTGACAAATACAATTTTATCGTGTATTATATGTTTTGTCGCTGAGGAAAACGTTCAGCAATAAGCAATGCGATAGTGGCGTAGTTGGTAACGCGCGACCTTGCCAAGGTCGAGACCGCGGGTTCGAGCCCCGTCTATCGCTCTTAGAACTTCGATTTGATCGAAGTTCTTTTTTTTGTGTAATAGGAAATTTTCCATCATAAAAGCCCTGTACATCCGCGTTTCCTTCTGAAGGGTTCCTTCAGCCTTTTACGCTTTGTACAGGGCTTTTTATTTATTAGTGGTGGAACAGTCTGATTCCGGTAAATGCCATTGCCATATTATATTTATTACAGGTATCGATCACATCTGCATCTCTCACAGAACCGCCTGGCTGTGCTATATATTTCACACCGCTCTTATGGGCTCTTTCAATGTTATCACTAAATGGGAAGAACGCATCAGAACCTAATGTTACCTCTGTCATCTGATCCAGCCATGCTCTCTTTTCTTCCTTCGTGAAAACAGACGGCTTCTCTGTAAAAGTTTTTTCCCAATTTCCATCTGCAAGAACATCCATGTACTCCTCACCGATGTAAACATCAATGGCATTGTCACGTTCTGCTCTGGAAATGCTGTCTTTAAACGGAAGGTTCAGAACCTTCGGGCTCTGGCGAAGGAACCAGTTATCAGCCTTCTGTCCTGCAAGACGTGTACAGTGAACACGTGACTGCTGTCCCGCACCTACACCAATTGCCTGTCCGTCTTTTACATAGCATACGGAATTTGACTGTGTATATTTCAGAACGATCAGAGA
>CAKRRG010000026.1 GCA_934394545.1 uncultured Blautia sp. | reverse complement strand
GAGGTAGATAGGGCAGGGGTGGAAGTGCAGCAATGTACGGAGCTGACTGCTACTAATCGGGTGAGGGCTTGACCAAATAGACGAGGAAGCGGTCAAGACAGGAAAGGAGCGGACGGAAACAAGCTTGCTTGTGGACGGAAGCGGATTTACTGGCTTGAACATTTGCGAAGCAAAAGGCACTGAGTGACGAAGTCACGAAGTGACCGCTGGACTCACGCAAGGTAAACTGATTCCATTAGGATGTAACATGTATGTAGTTTTGAAGGTACAGAATTGAAACGGTAGCCGGTTGGTTATCGTTTTTTTTGTGTGCAATAGGAATATGTTCGCCAGTGCTTTTTTGCAAATACGCTCTAAAGCAATTGTATCAATTATGGTTGCCTGTCAATAGAATTTGTAATATAATGGGAACATTGAAAAATTGAAAGAATGAGAAGAGGATATAAAAATGAGCAGATTATCAGTGGTTCTGCCTGCTTACAATGAAGAACTGATGGTAGGGAAAACTTGTCAGGTTCTTCATGAAGTATTATCAGAAGCCGGCATTTCCTATGAACTAGTTGTTGTTGACGATGGCTCGAAAGACAAAACCTGGGAAGAAATTATGAACGCCGGTGAGAAGGATAAAAATGTGCTTGGTGTTCATTTTTCTAGAAATTTTGGAAAAGAAGCAGCAGTATATGCTGGTCTGGCACAGGCAACAGGAAATGTGGTTGCGGTAATGGATTGTGACCTGCAGCATCCACCGGAAACTTTGATATCAATGTATCATCTCTGGGAACAGGGCTGGGAAGTAATTGAAGGGGTGAAGAAATCCAGAGGAACAGAGAGCTTGCTTCATAAAGAAAGCGCCGGATTTTTCTATGGAATCATGTCTAAGGCAACTGGTGTAAATATGCAGAATGCTTCTGATTTCAAGATGATGGATCGAAAAGCTGTAAATAGCATACTTTCCATGCCAGAGCGAAATATGTTCTTTCGTGCGACCTCTTCCTGGGTTGGATTTAAGACTACTTATGTAGAATTTGAAGTCCATGATAGAGAGGCAGGACAATCAAAGTGGTCTACCTGGTCTCTTGTGAAATATGCGTTTACTAATATTGTAGCATTTACCACAGTGCCTTTACAGTTTGTGACGATTGTGGGTGGAGTATGCTTTGGCTGTTCGTTGATTCTGGTCATATATTCCTTGGTGCAATTTTTTGCGGGCAGGGCAGTGGAAGGATACACGACAACCTTGATTGTACTATTACTGATCGGAAGTGCGATTATGGTCAGTCTTGGTATTATTGGTTATTATATTGCAAAAATATACGAAGAAGTGAAAAGACGTCCACGCTACATTATTTCCAAAATACTCCGTGGAAAAGAGGATGTTTATCAGGAGGTAAATCATGACTGCTCTCATTAAGAAGCTGTATTCCAGTGATGTGATCCGTTATGTGTTTTTTGGAGGGTGTACTACACTGGTCAATCTGGTAAGCTTTTTCCTTTTGCGTCAGGCAGGAGTGCAAAGGGATTTGGCAAATGTTATTTCGATTGTATTAGCAATCCTGTTTGCTTATGTGGTAAATTCTAAATTTGTTTTTCAGGACAAATGCCAGACTTTGAAGGATCACATTCAGCCATTCTGTAAATTTATAGGAGCTAGACTTGTAACTATGGCTGTTGAAGTGGGCGGTGTGTGGTTTTTTGCAGAAATTGTGTATATGAACGATATGTTGGGAAAAGTTATTACCCAGTTTGTAGTTCTGATATTAAACTACATATTTAGTAAATTTCTGGTATTTACCAGTGGGAGGAAATCATGACATTAGAAGAGACACTTAAGAAAATAAAGCCATTAAATAAGGCAAAAATGGAAGACGCCAGAAAGCGTTGGGACAGTATTGCCAAACCTCTTCATTCTCTTGGAAAAATGGAAGACCTGATCACACAGATTGTAGGAATCACAGGAGAAATTAAAGTAGACATTGGAAAGAAAGCTTTGGTTGCCATGTGTGCAGATAATGGAGTGGTGGAAGAAGGTGTGACCCAGACCGGACAGGAAGTTACGGCTATTGTAGCAGATAATTTTGTCCGGGAAAAGACTACTGCATGTGTAATGTGCCATCAGTGTGGTGTAGATGTAAAGCCGGTAGATGTGGGAATGGTAAGAGATACTACTGCACGTACAGATCTGAAGGTTATGTATGGAACCTATAATATGACAAAGGGACCTGCAATGACACGGGAAGAGGCAGTAAAAGGTCTGGAGGCAGGAATTGCCATGGCAGAAGAATTAAAAAGCCAGGGCTATCGTCTTCTTGCCACTGGTGAGATGGGAATTGGGAATACCACTACCAGCAGTGCAGTTGCTTCTGTACTTCTGAATCAGCCTGTAGAAGCTATGACTGGCCGGGGAGCCGGTCTTTCCAGTGATGGCCTTACGCGGAAAATAAATGCGATAAAAAGTGCGATCACTTTAAACAAACCGGACCCGGAGGATCCTGTGGATGTGCTGGCGAAGGTTGGTGGTCTTGATATTGCAGGAATGGCAGGCGTTTATCTTGGAGGAGCGGCACTGCAGCTTCCGGTTCTTATTGACGGTTTCATTTCCGGTGTTGCAGCTCTTATAGCAGCAAGACTTTGTCCGAAGTCAGTGGATTATATGATCGCAAGTCATGTATCTAAGGAACCGGCAGCACATCTTATTCTGAATACGATTGGAAAAGAAGCAGTTCTCCACGCAGATATGTGCCTTGGAGAAGGCACCGGCGCTATTGCCCTTTGTCCATTTCTGGATATGGGAGCAACTCTTTACAATACGTTAAGTACATTTGATGATATTCATGTAGACCAGTATGAGGAGCTGAAATAAAATGATGACAGTTGTGACAGGAGGAAGCGGAAGCGGCAAATCTGCTTTTGCGGAAGATAAGATTTTATCTTTTGGTCCGGGAAAGCGGATTTATATTGCCACAATGCATCCATACGATGAAGAGAGCCGGAAACGGGTGGAGCGTCATCGAAGAATGCGTGCGGGAAAAGGATTTGAAACTGTGGAGTGCTATACAGGGCTGAAGAATCTGGATTTTACACATGATTCTGTTATTCTTCTGGAATGCATGTCTAATCTGGCTGCGAATGAGATGTTTGAGGAGTCCGGCGCAGGTGACCAAACAGTAGAAGCCATTTTGGAAGGTGTTGGAAAAGTGAAAAATCAGGTACGGCATCTGGTAATTGTTACTAATGAAATATTTTCAGAAGCGGCTGTCTATGAGGGAGATACCGTCCGTTATCAGAAATATCTGGGAAAAATCAATCAGAACATTGGAAAAATGGCAGATGAGGTGGTTGAGGTAGTATATGGGATTCCTATCTGGCATAAAGGAGGAAAAAGCTTTGAAAATGCTATGGAATAATTTTAAAGTAGCTTTTGCAATGTATTCAAAAATTCCTATGCCAAGAGCTGACTGGAACAAAGAGAATATGAAATATACCTTCTGCTTTTTTCCCTTTATCGGTCTAGTGATCGGAGCACTATCTTATTTCGCTGGCTGGTTGGGAATGAGATTTTATTTTAATCCCACCTTTGTTTCTGTGATACTGGTGCTGATTCCAGTGTTTGTGACAGGCGGAATCCATGTGGATGGGCTTCTTGATACATCAGATGCTTTAAGCTCCTGGCAGGAACGGGAACGACGTTTGGAAATTCTAAAGGATTCTCATGCAGGAGCTTTTGCGGTGATCACGGCCTGTGTTTATTTTCTTGCATGGTATGGTGCTTATAGTCAGCTGTGGGTCAATGAAGCAGGGCTTAAAATCATGGCACTTGGATTTATGGTTTCCAGATGTTTTTCGGGAATCAGTGTTATGACCTTTCCAAAGGCTCGGAAAGATGGAACGGTGGCAGAGTTCTCCAGAAAAGCGGAAGATCTGGTAGTAAGAAATGTGCTTATTGTTTATCTTTGCATTCTATTGGCTGTAATGGTATGGATTCAGCCCGTATTGGGAATTCTGGCATTTGCCACAGCAGCACTTATGTTTCTTTATTATCATCATAAAGCTATGAAATATTTTGGCGGAATCACAGGGGATCTGGCCGGATATTTTCTTTGTCTTTGCGAGGTTGGAATGGCGGTAGTGCTGGCAATTGCATCTGTGTGGTTTTAAAACCATAAAAAGGAAGGGGAAATACATATGGAGATGATCATTGGAGGCGCATTTCAGGGGAAAACTGCTTATGCAAAGGAGTCCAATCCTGGCATTAATTGGATGAATGGTGCTGATCTGGGAAAAGAAGAGCTTATGAAGGCACAAGGTGTATTGGATTTTCAGGAGTATATCAAAAAAGAGCTTAAGGCAGATCGGGATGTGTCTGGATTGGCAGAAGAACTATGGGAGAAAAACCCAGATGTGGTTCTTGTAAGCCAGGAGGTGGGCTACGGCGTTGTTCCAATGGATGCATTTGACAGGAAATATCGTGAGGCAGTGGGGAGGGTATGCACCAGCCTGGCTGCAAAAAGCACAAAAGTAACACGCGTTGTCTGTGGGATAGGGACGGTGATCAAAAATGCTTAAGCTTCTGTTGATCCGTCACGGAGAGACGGCCGGCAACAGGCTGAAAAGATACATAGGAAAGAGAACAGATGAAGCTCTTTGCCAGGAAGGCATAGAAGAGCTTGAGAAATTAGAATATCCAAGCGTTCAGGCCGTTTTTGTAAGTCCAATGCTTCGCTGTACCCAGACAGCCGGAATTCTTTTTCCGGGAAAAAAATTGAACATCATAGATGAGCTTGCGGAATGTGATTTCGGAGAATTTGAAAATAAGAATTACATGGAGCTGAATGGAAATGAACTTTATCAGGCATGGGTGGATTCTGGCGGATTACTGCCGTTTCCGGGAGGTGAAAGCCGGGAGGAATTTAAGCGGCGCAATGTGATTGGTTTCCAGAAGGCTGTAAATGGCTGTATCCGGGCTGGGCTCAGTATGGCGGCGCTAGTGGTGCATGGCGGCACCATTATGAATGTGATGGAAGAGTATGCAGAGGAAGAACGTTCTTTTTATGACTGGCATGTAAAAAATGGAAAGGGCTATGAGGTGGAAATCGACCCTCGATTATGGAAAAAAGGAAGAAAGCTTCTGCATAAGCTCCAGGAATTGTGAGGATTAATATTTGTATCAGAAAAAATGAGCGGTTCGCATAAATAGCGGGCTGCTTTTTTTACTATGAATGTGCAAAGTTTTTAAGAAAGCCAAAAAATTTTTTAGATTTACTATTGAAATTTGTATGGGAATATGTTACATTAACTGTATAAAATATCCTAAAAAATGTTGAATTGTGCAATTTGATTCAACAATTTTAACAAGTAAAGGAGGACTCCATATGCTTATTATTGGTAATGGAAGAATGATCACACGGGACGCATCCAATGCATTTATAGAGAACGGTGCAGTTGCAATGGATGGTAACACCATAGTTATGGTGGGGACTACAGATGAAGTGAAGAGAGCATATCCGGATGGAGAATTTGTGGATGCCAGAGGCGGAGTAATCATGCCTGCATTTATCAATACTCATGAGCATATCTACAGCTCTTTTGCCAGAGGTCTTAGTATTAAAGGCTATAATCCCAAAGGCTTTCTGGATATTCTGGATGGACAGTGGTGGACCATTGACCGCCATCTTACATTGGAACAGACCAGACTTTCTGCAATGGCAACCTATATCGACAGTATCCGCAATGGTGTGACTACTGTATTTGATCATCATGCAAGTTTCGGACATATTACCGGTTCCCTTAGTGCCATTGAATCTGCTGCGAAGGAATTGGGGGTTCGTACCTGTCTTTGCTATGAAATATCTGATCGTGACGGTATGGATAAGTCCAGAGAATCTGTAATGGAGAATGTGAATTTTATTAAGCATGCACTTGCAGATGACAGCGATATGCTTGCTGCTATGATGGGTATGCATGCTTCTTTTACAATTTCTGATGAGACCATGGAACTTTGTAATGAACTGAAGCCGGATGGTGTAGGCTATCACATTCATGTTGCAGAAGGAATCTACGATCTTCACCAGTGTCTGAAGGAACACAGCAAGAGAATTGTTGACAGACTTTACGACTGGAATATTCTTGGACCGAAGACACTTCTGGGACATTGTATTTATATTAATGAGCATGAGATGGAATTAATTAAAGATACAGATACCATGGTTGTCCACAACCCGGAATCTAACATGGGAAATGCCTGTGGATGCCCTCCTACTATGGAGCTTGTGCATAAGGGAATCGTTACCGGACTTGGAACAGATGGATATACACATGATATGCTGGAATCCTGGAAGGTTGCAAATATCCTTCACAAGCATCATCTGTGTGATCCGAATGCTGCATGGGGGGAAGTTCCGAAGATGCTCTTTGAGAACAATGCTATTATTGCGAACCGTTACTTTAAGAAACCGCTTGGCGTTCTGAAAGAGGGAGCGGCTGCAGACGTGATCGTAATGGATTATAACCCGCTTACCCCTATGAGAGCAGATAATGTAAATGGTCATCTTCTTTTTGGAACTACCGGTCATGATGTAGTGACGACTGTATGTAATGGTAAGGTCCTTATGAAAGACAGAGAAGTACTGGTATGTGATGTGGATAAGGTTATGGCTGACTGCAGACAGTCTGCACAGGAGCTTGCCGATGATATTAACGGAGGAAAATAAATATGAGTGATATTATGACATGTATGCCTTTCGGGCAGCTGGTAGACTGGGTCCTTCAGGAGAAGAAGAGACAGGATACGGTATTTGGAGTACATCGTCCATATACAGCTGATGTGAAGAATGATATGACCATTTTTTGCAGAAATCTTGAGACACCTGTAGGACCGGCAGCAGGCCCTCATACCCAGCTTGCACAGAACATCATTGCTTCCTACTATGCAGGAGCGCGTTTCTTTGAGCTGAAGACCGTTCAGAAGATGGATGGCGCAGAGCTGTCTGCATGTGTGAATAAGCCTTGTATCCTGGCTGATGATGAAGGCTATAACTGTGAATGGTCTACAGAGCTTACCGTTCCGGATGCTATGGGAGAGTACATCAAGGCGTGGTTTATTCTTCATGTGATGGCTAAGGAATTTGGTCTTGGCGCACAGGATGGTTTCCAGTTTAACATTTCTGTAGGCTATGATCTTGCAGGAATCAAGGGCGATAAAGTAAATACCTTTATTGATGGAATGATGGAAGCAAAGGATACTGCAATTTTCCAGGAATGTAAGAAATGGCTTCTGGATAACGTTGATAAGTTCCGGAATTTCACAAAAGAAGATATTGAAGCAATTCCATCCAATGTCTGTAATTCTGCTACAATCTCCACTTTACACGGATGCCCTCCACAGGAGATTGAGAGTATTGCAAACTATCTTCTTACAGAGAAACATATTAATACATTTGTAAAATGCAACCCAACCCTTCTTGGTTATGATTTCGCAAGAAAAACCATGGATAAAATGGGATATGATTATATGGTATTTGGTGACTTCCATTTCAAGGATGATTTACAGTATGCGGATGCAGTTCCAATGCTCACCCGTCTGATGAAATTATCTGAGGAACTGGGACTTGAGTTTGGTGTAAAAATCACCAATACCTTCCCGGTTGACGTTACCAGAAGTGAACTTCCAAGTGAAGAAATGTATATGTCTGGTAAGGCTTTGTTCCCGCTTTCTATCTCTCTTGCAGCTAAGCTTTCGGCAGAATTTGCAGGAAAGCTCCGGATTTCCTATTCCGGAGGCGCAGATTATTACAATATTGACAAAATTGTTGGATGCGGTATCTGGCCGGTTACTATGGCAACCACTCTTTTGAAGACTGGCGGATATCAGAGATTTACCCAGGTGGCAGATAAGGTAGAGGGAATTTGTCCTGAGAAATGGGATGGAATTGATGTAGATGCATTGAAAAAGCTGGCAGAAGACGCTATTACAGATGCGCATCATGTTAAGAATATTAAGCCGATCCCGAATAGAAAGAGTACGAAAGAGGTTCCGCTTCTTGACTGCTTCTATGCACCATGTTCAGAGGGATGCCCGATCCATCAGGATATTCCGCAGTACATTGCACTTACAGGAGAAGGCAAGTATAAGGAAGCATTGGAAGTGATTCTGGAGAAGAATGCCCTTCCGTTTATTACAGGAACCTTATGTGCACATAATTGTATGACAAAATGTACCCGTAATTTCTATGAGGAATCTGTTAATATTCGCGGAACCAAGCTTACAGCAGCTGAGCATGGCTATGAGCAGCTGATCGATGAGATCAAAGCAGGAGAGCCATGTGGCAAGAAGGTTGCAGTAGTAGGTGGTGGTCCTGCTGGTATTGCAGCAGCTTATTTCCTTGCAAGAGAGGGAGCAGCAGTTACTGTTTTTGAGAAAGAGGAGAAAGCTGGCGGTGTGATCCGTTATGTGATCCCGGGATTCCGTATTGGAAATGAAGCGATTGATAAAGATATTTCCTTCATCCAGAAAATGGGTGTAGAAATCCGTACAAATACAGAGATCACATCTGTAGCTGATCTGAAAGCACAGGGCTATGATGCTGTGATCCTTGCTATTGGAGCTGGTAAACCAGGTACTTTGAAGCTGGAGAAGGGCGAGACTGTAAATGCACTGAAATTCCTTCGTGATTTCAAGGCAAATGACGGTAAGCTTGATATTGGCAGAAATGTTGTGGTCATCGGTGGTGGAAATACAGCAATGGATACAGCCAGAGCGGCCAAACGCACCGAGGGTGTAGAGCATGTTTATCTTGTTTACAGAAGAACGAAACGTTATATGCCGGCAGCAGAGGATGAGCTTCTGGAGGTTCTTGAGGAAGGCGTAGAGTTCAAGGAGCTTCTTTCCCCGGTAAGCCTTGAGAATGGCAGACTGATCTGCAAGAAGATGGTGCTGGGACAGATGGACGCTTCCGGACGTGCCAGTGTAACTGAGACTGCTGATGTGGAAGAAGTTCCTGCAGATACTGTGATCGTAGCAGTTGGTGAAAAGATTGACACGGATTTCTATACTTCAAACCAGATTGCAGTTGATGAAAGAGGAAAAGCGAAGGTTAATGATAAAACACTTGAAACAAGTGTAAGCGGTGTCTATGTGGCTGGAGACGGCGCAAAGGGTGCAGCAACTATCGTAGAGGGAATCCGGGACGCACAGCTGGCTGTAAAGGATATTCTTGGCAAAGAGATTACCAAAGACGCTGCTGTAACAGGAGATGAGAAGGATTGCTTTGCGAAGAAGGGTATTCTGAAGCACAGCAACGAGGCGAAGACAGAGGAAGAAAGATGCCTTACCTGTAATAAAGTCTGTGAGAACTGTGTTGATGTCTGCCCGAACCGTGCAAACATTTCCATTAAGGTTCCTGGTATGGCAATGAACCAGGTGATCCATGTGGATTATATGTGCAACGAGTGTGGCAACTGTAAGAGCTTTTGTCCATATGCAAGTGCACCTTATAAAGACAAGTTCACTTTGTTTGCAAATGAAAAAGATATGGCTGACAGTACAAATGATGGTTTCGTGGTTTTGGATAAAGAAACGAAGACCTGTAAAGTAAGATTTGTGGGACAGATTACGGACTGTAAGGCAGATGATCCTGCAGATAAGCTGTATGATGGTCTGAAGAAGCTGATTTGTGCAGTCATCGATGAGTATGGATATCTGATTACAAAATAAAACGATAAGACCGTTGTCCACAGCTTATGGGCTGTGGACAGCGTCTATCATGGGTGTGGTAGAAAGGAGGATCCAATATGGCAGTATTTACAGTTAATGGCCAGAGCGTAGAGGCAAAAAAGAATCAGAAACTGCTCAGATTTCTCCGTGATGAGTTACATTTAACTTCTGTAAAGGATGGCTGTAGTGAAGGGGCTTGTGGAGCCTGTACAGTTATTATTGACGGCAGAACCTGTAAGGCCTGTGTGCCGGATACAGATTTGTTGGAAGGCAGAAATATCATTACAGTAGAAGGGCTGACTGAGTGGGAAAAGAAGGTTTACACCTATGCATACGGAAAAGCCGGCGCAGTACAGTGTGGGTTCTGTATTCCCGGCATGGTGATGTGTACGAAAGCGCTTCTGGATGTGAATAAAGAGCCAACTGATGAAGAAGTCAAGTATGCCCTGCGCAACAATTATTGCCGTTGTACCGGGTATGTAAAAATCATAGATGCAGTTCGTATTGCAGCCGGGATTATGAGAGAGGGCGTATTTCCGGAGGAAAAAGATGACAATTGGGATATTGGATCCCGGGTGGCAAGAATTGACGTGGGGGAAAAGGTTCTTGGCACAGGCAAATACCCGGATGATTATTATCCGGAAGGCATGCTTTATGGATCCGCACTTCGAAGTAAATATCCTCGTGCAAGAGTGCTTTCCATTGACACGGCAAAGGCTCTGGAACTGCCGGGAGTAGAAGCGGTTGTTACAGCAAAGGATATTCCCGGAGAGAATAAGATCGGACATTTGAAGCATGATCAGTATAGCCTGATTCCCATAGGTGGACTTACGCACTATCTGGGTGATGCCATTGCGCTTGTGGCTGCAAAGGATAAAGAAACGGCAGACAAGGCAGTCCGGCTGATCAAGGTGGAATATGAGGTTCTACCTCATGTCCATACCATAGAGGAAGCAGCGGCACCTGATGCACCTAAGGTATTTGATGAGGAAGAGAATAATATTTGTTCATATAAGCATATCAGCAGGGGAAATGCTACAGAGGCGATTGCCAATTCCAAATATGTGATTTCCCATCGGTTTGAGACACCATGGACAGAGCATGCATTCCTGGAACCGGAGTGCGCCGTTTCCTTCTATGATGAGGATGGGGATATATTTGTATACTCCACAGATCAGTCAGCCCATCAGACATTGCACGAATGCTGCCTGCTTCTTGGAACAGATAAAGTGAAGGTTCAGAATGCCCTGGTGGGAGGTGGCTTTGGCGGGAAGGAAGATATGACGGTGCAGCATTTAAGTGCCCTTCTTACCTATATAACGAAAAAGCCGGTTAAGCTGAAGCTTACGAGACCGGAATCCCTGCTTGTCCATCCGAAGCGTCACCCATTTTATATGGATGTGACCATGGGCTGTGACGAGAATGGAAATATTATGGGAGTAAAGGCAAAGGTGGCTTCTGATACAGGCGCTTTTGCATCCCTTGGCGGTCCGGTTCTGGAACGTGCCTGTACCCATGCGGCAGGACCATATCATTATGAGAACTTTGAGATTGAGGGAACTGCATATTACACCAACAATCCACCTGCAGGAGCTTTTCGTGGATTTGGAGTGACCCAGACCTGTTTTGCAACAGAAACTCTTCTGAATATGATGGCAGATAAAGTCGGGATCACGCCATGGGAAATCCGTTACCGCAATGCCATCCGTCCGGGAGAAACCCTTCCTAACGGTCAGATCGTAGATGAGTCCACCGGTCTTGTAGAGACGTTAGATGCGGTAAAGGAGAAATATGACGCGGCATTGGCAGAAGGGAAAGCTGTAGGACTTGGATGTGCCATGAAAAATGCCGGTGTTGGTGTTGGAATCCCGGATACAGGGCGTGTGAAACTGATTTATGAAGAGGATAAGAAGCTTCACATTTATTCAGGCGCTTCCTGTATTGGACAGGGACTTGGCACTGTGCTTACGCAGATGATCGTAAGCAACACAGATATAAAAAGAGAAGATATTGTTTATGAACGAAGCAATACCTGGGTTGCGCCGGACTCCGGAACCACATCCGGTTCCAGACAGACGCTTATTACCGGTGAGGCTTGCAGAAGAGCCTGTGAGAAACTGATGGAGGATAAGAAGGCAGGCTTGCGTGTTGAAGATATGATTGGTAAGGTTTACTATGCAGAGTATCTGGCAAAGACAGATCCTCTTGGCGCAAATGTGCCCAATCCGGTTTCTCATGTGGCTTACGGATATGCAACTCAGGTGTGCATTCTGGATTCCAAGACCGGCCGGATTGAAGAAATAGTGGCAGCTCATGACGTGGGAAAAGCAGTCAATCCGTTATCCTGTGAGGGTCAGATTGAAGGTGGCGTGATAATGTCCGTTGGGTTTGCTCTTAGGGAAAAATATCCCATTGATGAGAACTGTAAACCGATTTCCAAATATGGTTCTCTGGGCTTGTTCCGTGCACATGAAATTCCTAAGGTGGATGCCATTGTCATTGATAAACCGGGGCTTAAGGTTGCTTGTGGCGCGATTGGCATTGGGGAAATTACATCCATTCCTACTGCACCGGCAATTGCAGATGCCTATTTCCGTAGAGATGGTGTAAGGCGCTACAGCCTTCCTCTTAGTGGAACACCATATGAAAGGAAGGGATAAAGAATGGCAGTAAAGAAAAAATTTCCGTACCGATCAGCTGTTGTAGCATGTAACGGAGGGTGCAGGGCTGCAGCTGGCGATGAAGGCTGTAAAGACGGATGTATTGGCTGCAAAGCCTGTGTGGAAAAATGCAAGCTTGGTGCGATTTCCCTGAATGAGTATGGGGTCGCACAGGTAGATGAGGAGAAATGCATCGGCTGTGGGGCTTGTGTAAAGGTTTGTCCTCAGAAGATCATCCATGTCCATGAATGTGCGAACTGGATCGTTGTAAAATGTTCCAATAAAAACAAAGGAGCAGAAGCAAAAAAACAGTGTCAGGTTAGTTGTATTGGCTGTGGAATCTGTGAGAAGACCTGTACGGCAGGTGCAATAAGGGTTCTGGATAACTGCGCGGTGATAGATGAAACCATCTGCCTGAGCTGCGGAATGTGTGCAGTGAAGTGTCCGAGACATGCTATTTATGATCTGCATGGAATCTTAACGAAGCAAAATTAAAAAAAGTTGGAATTGTTTCAAAAATTCTAAAAATATGACAATAAAATCTTAAAATAATCTATAAAAATGTTGCAAAATACCCAATAAATGTGATACAATAATTTTGCATAAATAGAGTATTTCGTACAATATTTTTTAGATTAAAGGAGACGTGGATTACAAAGGCTCCTATTTATGGAAATAGGAAGCCGTAATGTAAAGGGCCGACGACCAGTTCAAAGAAGAACCGTAAACTTGTTTTTTGAACGGCGTCGGCTATTCTTTTATGGGGCGGTATCATCTTGTGCAGAAGCACAAGGGACAGCATTTGCTGTGCGGATTTTCTGCGGATTGGAGGCATCGGCAGATAAAAAAGAAAAAGAAGGTGAAGCATATGATTGGAAAGAGAGTTCCAAGAGTTGACGCTTATGAGAAGGTAACTGGTCGTGCGAAATTTACAGATGACCTGATTCTGAATAAGTGCCTGGTAGCCAAGGTGTATCATGCGAAGATTGGAAATGGCATTGTGAAATCCATAGACACCAGTGAGGCAGAAGCTCTGGACGGCGTAGTGAAGGTAGTTACCTTTAAAGACGTACCGAATCATTGCTATCCCACACCAGGACATCCCTGGTCTGTGGAGCCGGCTCATCAGGATGTGGCAGACCGCAATCTGCTTACCGGAAGAGTGCGGTATTATGGCGATGATATTGCAGCTGTTGTTGCAGAAGACGAAGTTACGGCATCAAGGGCGCTGAAAATGATCAAGGTAGAATATGAAGAGTATCCGGTAGTGATAAGTCCCAGGATTTCCATGAGAGGAAGCGAACACCCCATTCATCTGGATAAGAAGGATAACATTCTGGCCCGTTCCAGCTTCGCGATCGGGGATGTGGATAAGGGACTGGAGGAAGCTTCTGTGAAGATCCAAAGAAGCTATAAGACGCCTATCGTCCAGCATTGCCATATTGAGAATAATATTTCTTATGCCTATATGGAAAAGGGGCGTGTCGTTGTAGTTTCTTCCACACAGATACCTCATATTGTACGTCGTGTAGTTGGCCAGGCATTGGGGATTCCGTGGGGCCAGGTCCGTGTGATCAAGCCATATGTAGGTGGTGGCTTTGGAAACAAGCAGGAGGTGCTTTATGAGCCTCTGAATGCTTTTCTTACCATGCAGGTAGGTGGTCGTCCGGTGAAGATAGAGCTGACCCGTGAGGAGACCTTTACGAACACCAGGACACGTCATTCTATTGAATATGATATGACTGCAGGAGTGGATGAGGAAGGACATCTTCTGGCAAAGGAAATGTCCAGTTATTCCAATCAGGGAGCTTATGCATCTCACGGGCATGCGATTGCAGCCAATGGACTGACTGCCAGCAGGCTTCAGTACGCTTGTCCGAATATTCGCGGAGAGGCTTATACCGTTTACACCAACTGTCCGACAGCAGGTGCAATGAGAGCTTATGGTATTCCACAGGTTTGTTTTGCAACAGAGTGCTTTATGGATGATATTGCATTTGAAATTGGCATGGATCCGTTGGAATTCCGCAGAAAGAATCTGATACATGGTTATTATGAGGACGCATATCTGAAGCCAATTGCAGCAAATACAAACGGTATTTTTGAATGTCTGGAGAAGGGTGCCGAGTATATTCACTGGGAAGAGAAGCGGAAGGCTTATCAGAATCAGACAGGAGCACTCAGACGAGGCGTTGGTATGGCACTGTTTTCCTATAAGACTGGTGTATGGCCGATTTCTCTTGAGATTGCAGGAGCAAGACTTTCCCTGAACCAGGATGGAAGTGTACAGCTTCAGGTCGGTGCTACAGAAATCGGACAAGGGGCAGACACAGTATTTTCCCAGATGGCAGCAGAAACCTTGCATATGGATATTTCTAAAGTACATATTGTAAGCCAGCAGGATACAGACGTTACGCCTTTTGATACAGGAGCATATGCATCCAGACAGTCTTTTGTTACCGGTACTGCAGTGAAGGAGTGTGCACAGCTGCTGAAACAGAAGATTCTGGATTATGCAAGAACGCTGGTTCCTGGAAATGTAGATCGCCTGGAATTGGAGGATGGTTATATCCTGGCAGATGGCAAGCCGGCTATTTCTCTTGAGAATCTGGCTATGGAGAGTTATTACAGTCTTGGTAATTCTTCTGTTCTTACTGCAGAGGTTTCCAAACAGGTGAAGAAAAATACAGTTGCCAGCGGCTGTTGCTTTGTTGATATTGAAGTAGATCTGAAGCTTGGAAAGATTAAGGTTCTGGATATTATAAATGTTCATGACAGTGGAACCCTCCTTAATCCCCAGCTTGCAGAAATGCAGGTTCATGGCGGCATGTCCATGGGAATGGGATATGGACTTTCTGAGCAGCTTATATTGGATGAGAAGACTGGAAGACCGTTAAATGGTACTTTGCTCGATTATAAAATGATGACTACCATGGATACTCCGGATCTGGCGGTAGAGTTTGTAGAATTAAATGATCCTATGGGACCTTATGGAAATAAAGCCCTGGGAGAACCTCCGGCAATTCCGGGTGCACCGGCTATCCGTAATGCAGTGCTTCATGCGACCGGCGTAGGCTTTTCGGAGATTCCTCTTACACCACAAAGACTGATTGAAGACTTTACAAAAGCCGGACTGATCTGAGAAAGGGGGCATGAGGAATGTACGATATTGAAAACTATTATAATGCAGAGAGTATTAAAGAAGCAGTGACGCTTCTGAAGGAGCATCCGGATGCAAGGGTGATTTCCGGGGGAAGTGATGTGCTGATCAAAATCCGGGAAGGGAAAATGGCAGGAACTTCTTTGGTAAGTATCCGTGATATTAAAGAGATTCGTGGAATCCAGCGGATGGAATCCGGTGATATTTTTATTGGCGCGGGAACCACTTTTTCCCATGTGACAAATGATCCGGTGATCCGGAAGCTGATCCCCGTCCTGGGGGAAGCAGTAGACCAGGTAGGAGGTCCGCAAGTACGAAATATCGGAACAATCGGTGGAAATGTATGTAACGGAGCTGTCAGCGCTGACAGTGCGCCTACGTTGTTTTCCCTGAATGCCATGCTCCGTATTGCAGACGGAACCGGCGGACGTATGGTTCCGATCAAGGATTTTTACCTGGGGCCTGGTCGGGTGGATCTTCACCCAGGTGATGTGCTTACCCATATTGTAATTCCGGGAAAGGACTATCAGGGATATCATGGCTTTTATATTAAATATTCCATGCGAAATGCAATGGACATTGCTACCTTAAGCTGCAGTGTAGTCAGCAGGATCGATCCTCTGAAAAAGGTTCTGGAGGATGTAAGGATTACCTTTGGTGTAGCTGCGCCTGTGCCTTACCGTTGCCAGAAGACAGAGGAGGCTCTGAAGGGCATGGAAATTGGCGAAGAACTGTATCAGAAGATGGAAGAACTGGTAAGAGAAGAAATCAATCCCCGAGATTCCTGGAGAGCGTCAAAGGCTTTCCGACTTCAGATTGGCGGGGAGATTGCAAGCCGAGCTCTGAAAGAGAGCATTCGTCGTGGTATGGTGTCTGGTGTCACAGTTTCAGACAACCATAAGAACCAGGCAGAAGATGATGTAACAGGAGGTGCGCAGTGATGAAAAAGGATATGCGGCTGGTACAGTGTACCGTAAATGGAAAAGAGGTGGCCGAGTATGTGGATGTAAGAGAGTCTCTTCTTGATATGCTGCGAAACCGTCTGGGGCTTACTTCTGTGAAAAAGGGCTGCGAGGTAGGAGAATGTGGTGCCTGTACGGTAATTATCGACGGTGAGACCATTGACTCCTGTATTTACCTGGCTGTCTGGGCGGAAGGCAAAAACATCCGTACTTTGGAAGGGCTTGAGAAGAATGGTGAACTTACCAGGATCCAGGAAGCATTTATAGAGGAAGGTGCTATTCAGTGTGGCTTTTGTACACCTGGTTTTGTAATGTCTGCTACGGTACTTTTGGAGCGTGGTGAGAAGCTTACAAGAGATGCCATCCGTAAGCATATGGCAGGTAACCTTTGCCGCTGCACAGGATATGAAAATATTGTGAATGCGGTGGAGAAGGTAAATAAAGAGAATCTGGCTGGAGACTGTACGGATAAGTAAAAGAGTGTTATAGTAATGTAAGAGGGCGGGGAATTTCCCCGCCTTTATAAAATAAGAAAAATGGACAGGACAAAATTATGAAGGACAAATGCATAATCGTCCGTGGCGGTGGTGATCTGGCGAGTGGAGTCATCCACAGGCTGTACCGCTGCGGTTACCGTGTATTGATTTTAGAATGTGAAAAACCAAGTGCAATTCGAAGAAAGGTGGCATTTTGCGAAGCTGTGTACGATGGTAAAGCAGTGGTAGAGGGCGTAACCTGCAGACGTGTGGATTCTCTGGAGACCTGTGAAAAAATATGGCAGGAGGATGAAATTCCTCTTATGGTGGATCCCTCTGGAAAATATATCAGCCAATTGTCTGCCGTTGGAAAGACTGCAGCTCTTGTAGATGCGATTCTCGCAAAGCGAAATCTTGGAACGGCAAAGGATATGGCACCTCTTACCATTGGTCTTGGACCTGGTTTTTTTGCAGGCAGAGACGTGGACTATGTTGTGGAGACCATGCGAGGTCATGACCTGGCAAGAATCATTGCAGAAGGTCCGGCGGTTCCAAACACCGGCATACCAGGGTTGGTTGGAGGCGTAAGTAAAGAGCGTGTCATTCATTCTCCAGGTGCCGGCAGAATTCGCAATATTGCGCATATCGCAGACATTGTAGAGAAGGGACAGGTAATTGCCTATGTGGGTGAAACACCTGTAGAAGCCTCTATAACGGGTGTATTACGGGGAATTATAAGGGAAGGCTACCAGGTTCCGCATGGGATGAAAATTGCGGATATCGACCCCAGAAAAGAAGAGAAAAAGAACTGTTTCACTATTTCTGATAAGGCAAGATGTATTGCCGGCAGTGTGGTGGAAATCTTGCTTGCCCATGGTGTTTTGCCGGAGAAATAAGTTATGCCGGAATTTTTGGAAAACATTGATGCGAAGGAGGTCTGATGAATAAGAACGGATATTTTCTAAATTTGTTAAAGCTTGATGTAGAGAAATACCCAGTGATCGCTGTAGTAGGCGGAGGAGGAAAAACCAGCCTGATCTATCGTCTGAATGAAGAATTACAGGCTATGGGCAAGAAAGTTATTATTTCAACGACAACCCACATGGCCTATGATCCTGGGCTGCCTTTGGTAAGAAGCACAGAGCTTGGAAAGGTTTCGGAAATTCTGGAAAAGCATGGATTTGCAGCAGTGGCTGATGTGGAAGAGTCATCTGGTAAATTATGTTCGATAGATGGAACGCAGCTTCAGAGGCTGGTTTCTTTCTGCGATGTCATGTTGATCGAGGCGGATGGAGCGAAACACATGCCGTTAAAAGTTCCTGCTGATTGGGAACCGGTAATACCAGACTTTGCAGATGTGGTTGTAAGTGTGATCGGCTTGGACTGTCTGGGAAAGCCCATTTGTAAAACTGCTCACCGGGCAGAATACACTAGCGCCTTTCTGAAAAAAAATCTGGATGCACCTGTCACGGAGGAAGACATTGAAAAAATTGCAACTTCTGTTCATGGTTTATACAAAAATGTGGAACACAAAGTTTACCGTGTGTATTTAAATAAAGCAGATGTATTGCCAGATCGAAGGCCGGCACAGCATATAGTAGAAGATCTGGAAAAGCAAGGCACCATAGCTGCATATGGCAGTTTGAAAGAGGCTGAAAAATGAGAAAGCTTGCATTGATCATGCTGGCGGCTGGAAATAGCCGCCGGTTTGGAAGTAATAAACTTTTATATGAAATCGACGGAAAACCTATGTATCGGCATATTTTAGAAAAGCTGACAGTAGTAGCGGAAAAAACTGAAAAACAAAGCAGCAGTTATAAAGAGATAACAGTCGTTACCCAGTACGATGAAATAGAACAGGAAGCAAGAAAGTCAGGCGCTCATGTATACAGAAATCCACATCCGGATGAGGGAATTTCTTCGTCCTTGAGAATTGGTCTGAAAGCGAACCTGGACATGGATGCCTGCCTTTTTACCGTATCTGACCAGCCATGGCTTACTGCAGAGACCATTTTCAGGCTTATTGAGCTTCAGAAAACCACAGGGAAAGGGATAGCCTGTGTTTCCTGGGATGGAAAACTTGGAAACCCCTGTATTTTTACAAGAAAATATTATGAGGAATTGCTATCTATTACCGGGGACAGAGGTGGAAAATCTGTAATAACTGCACACAGAGATGATACCGCGGTTTTGAAGGTAAAGGATGAAAAAGAGCTTACAGATATGGATGTTAAGCTGTAAGAACAAAAATAGACACATTTGCATGAAAAAATGTGGGATTGTGTTGGGTGTTGTGTATTTTTGTGAGATTATAACGAAATATGACTTGTAATAATGACAAAAACAAGGTATACTGATAGAAAAGACAGCAGTCGGGAGAACCATTTTCCCGTCTCATAAGGAGGATAAAATGGCAGAAAACTATAATGGTATGGCAGTTGGGGTATTTGAGCTGGATAACCTGGTAGCTTGCTTTGTTGCTCTTGATGCAGCGTCTAAGGCTGCAAATGTAACCATTCAGAGCGTAGAGCGTAACCGACTGAAAAGCGGCGCATGTGTGAAAATGCGCGGCAGTGTATCCGATGTAAATGCAGCAATGGAAGTGGCATTAGAGACAGCGAAGTCTCTTGGTAAGGTGGTTTCCCACACTGTGATCGCATCACCTACCGCAGATACGGAAGTGGCACTTAAGATGACCATTAATAAATAGAATATGTCAGGAGGAAATAGAAGATGTCATATGGAGCATTAGGATTAGTAGAGGTTTTGGGAAGCTGTAATGCAGTGGTTGTCCTTGACCAGATGCTGAAAACATCAGAAGTGGAATTCCGTACCTGGCATACCAAGTGCGGAGGCCATGCAACTATATTTATAAACGGTGATGTAGCAGCAGTGAAAGCAGCAGTAGATGCTGCGAAGGAGAATCCATTCTGTGAGATTGTAGCCGCAGCTGTGATTCCTGCACCGTCAGAAGAAACAGCAAGACTGGTGAGAGAAGAGGAAGAGAAACACCATAAATAATAAAAAAGACTTTCTGCAGATATTGTCAGTATCGTGCAGAAGGTCTTTTTTTATGGAAAATTCGATTTGTTTTGAGATTATAAATGAATCTGTGTTCCGGTATTTCCTTTAATACCATCTTTTGCTTTTTCAAGCAGTGTGATCATAGCGGTTCTTCCAGCTCCGGAGCTTGCGAAATCCACGCAGGCCTGAACCTTTGGTAACATGGAGCCGGCAGCGAACTGTCCTTCATCTATATATTTCTTAGCCTGGGTAACCGTGAGGTCGTCCAGCCATTTCTCGTTTTCTTTTCCGAAGTTAACAGCAACCTTTTCAACTGCAGTAAGAATGATCAGCATATCTGCATCCAGCTGTTTCGCCAGCAGGCAGCTTGCGAAATCCTTGTCTATAACAGCGGAAGCGCCCTTCAGATGATGTCCGTCAAGCGTAACCGGTATTCCGCCGCCACCGCAGCAGATAACGATTTTATTTGCATCTACAAGGCTGTTAATGGCATCCAGCTCTACTATTTCAACTGGCTTTGGAGAAGCTACTACACGGCGATAGCCTCTTCCTGCATCCTCTTTCATAATGTGACCGTAAGCCTTTGCCTGGAAATCAGCTTCTTCTTTTGTCAGGAATTTACCGATTGGTTTGCTTGGATTTTCAAATGCAGGATCTTCAGGGTCTACACGAACCTGGGTAACAACGGTAACAACCGGTGTTCTCATAAAGCCACGTTTGCGAAGCTCCTCACGAAGAGCATTCTGAAGGTCATAGCCGATATAGGCCTGGCTCATTGCTACACAGACGGAGAGCGGTGTATTTGGCTGATCAGAATCTTCATGGGTAAGAGCTGTCATGGCATTGTTGATCATTCCTACCTGTGGGCCGTTTCCATGAACTACAACGACCTGATGACCCTCTTCAATAAGATCGCAGAGTGCTTTTGCGGTTGATTTTACTGCGATCATCTGTTCCGGAAGGGTATTGCCAAGAGCATTTCCCCCAAGGGCAACGACGATACGTTTTCTTTTATACATGATAAATACCTCCATAAAAAGGAAACAAAAAGGGACTGTATCGCTACAGCCCCCTAAAAGTGATTATTCCATAATTCTCGGAGCAGCTTTTACTTCCAGTTTTTTCAGGATATCCTGCGGATTTTCAAATTTGGAGAGCATGATCATTGCTGCAATTACATATGGCTTGAAGCTTGCTTCTTTGTAAAGCGGGATACGATAACGATCGAATACGCTTGCGTCAACCTCACCGGTCTCACAGCTTACGCCTGTGATGTCAGCTGGCAGGCAGTGCAGATAAAGAGCTTTGCCGTCCTTTGTAGTCTTCATAAGCTCTTCTGTGCAAGCCCAGTCTTTGTGCTCTGCATTCTGAGCAAGAAGCTCCTTCTCAAGCTTATCGATTCCGTCGAAGTCACCCTCGCCATAGAGATTGGTACGTTTTTCCATTGCTGCAAATGGAGCCCAGCTCTTTGGATAAACGATATCCGCATCTTTAAATGCTTCTTCCATGCTGTTTGTTTTTGTGAAAGTACCGCCGGATTCTTTGGCGTTCTTCTTAGCAATCTCTTCAACCTCTGGCATTACATCGTATCCTTCCGGATGAGCAAGAACAACATCCATACCGAAACGTGTCATAAGTCCGATCACACCCTGTGGAACGGAGAGTGGTTTGCCATAGGAAGGAGAGTAAGCCCATGTCATAGCAAGCTTTTTGCCTTTCAGATTCTCAACACCGCCGAATTCGTGGATGATGTGGAGCATATCTGCCATACACTGTGTAGGATGGTCAACGTCGCACTGAAGGTTTACAAGAGTAGGTCTCTGCTCAAGGATACCATCTTTGTTTCCTTCTGTTACAGCATCCATGAATTCTTTCTGATAGGTGTGGCCTTTTCCGATGTACATATCATCACGGATACCGATTACGTCTGCCATAAAGGAAACCATGTTAGCTGTTTCACGAACGGTTTCACCATGTGCGATCTGGGATTTCTTCTCATCCAGATCCTGTACCTCAAGTCCAAGAAGGTTGCAGGCAGAAGCAAAGGAGAAACGGGTACGTGTAGAATTGTCACGGAAAATAGAGATTCCAAGACCACTCTCAAATACTTTTGTGGAGATGTTGTTTTCTCTCATGAAACGAAGTGCGTCAGCAACAGTAAATACTGCCTCCAGTTCGTCATCTGTTTTGTCCCATGTCCAGAAGAAATCGTTGTTGTACATTTCTTTGAAGTTGAGGCTGTTGAGTTTGTCGATGTAATCCTGTAATGTTTTCATGCTTTTATCTCCTTAATATTTGTTTTTTATTGATTATTTGCAGTATGCAGTAGGAAGTGCTGCGTAAACAGCTGCACATCTTACCAGATCATCTTTCCATGTTTTTTCATTCGGAGCGTGAGCCTGCGCCTCTGCACCAGGTCCGAATCCGATACATGGGATTTTGTTACGTCCCATAATGGAAACGCCGTTGGTAGAGAAGGTCCATTTGTCAGTAAGAGGACGTGCTTTTCTCATAGCTTCTGTCTCAGCATTGCCCATACGCTCTGTTCCGTACAGATTGTGGTAAGCTTCCTCAAGAGCAGCAGTAACCTTGTGATCCTTCGGGATTACCCATGTTGGGAAGTAGCACTCGATCGGATATACAAGCTCTGTCCAGGATGGACGGGAGTATTCGTACATGGAAACCTTAACATCATCACCATATTTCTTAACAGATGGAAGTGCACGGATCTCATCCAGGCAGCTCTCCCAGGTCTCGCCAGCTGTCATACGACGGTCCAGGGAAACAGCGCAGGAGTCCGCAACGGCACAACGGCTTGGAGAGGTGAAGAAAATCTCAGAAGTAGTAACAGTACCTCTTCCAAGGAAGTTTGCCTCTTCCCATTCCGGATTGTATTTCTTATCCAGCATCTTTACAAGACCTTTGATCTCAGTCTCATCTGCTGCATCATTTTCATTTAATGCACGAACGTCCTGAAGGATATCGGCCATTTTATAGATGGCGTTGTCACCACGCTCTGGAGCAGAACCGTGGCAGGAAACACCCTTTACATCAATGCGGATTTCCATACGTCCGCGCTGTCCACGGTAGATACCGCCGTCTGTAGGCTCTGTGGAAACAACAAACTCCGGACGAACCTTGTCTTCGTTGATGATGTACTGCCAGCAAAGACCATCACAATCCTCTTCCTGAACAGTTCCGGTAACAAGAACCTGGTATTTGTCATTAAGAAGACCAAGATCCTTCATAATCTTAGCACCATAAACAGCGGATACAATACCACCCATCTGGTCAGAAGTTCCACGTCCACCAATCTCAGTTTCGGTCTCAAAGCCTTCGTATGGATCGAATTCCCAGTTGTCTCTGTTTCCGATACCTACAGTGTCAATATGTGCATCAAAGCCGATCAGAGTGCTTCCGGTTCCCATGTAGCCAAGGATATTTCCCATTGGATCAATTACAACTTTATCGAATCCAAGCTTCTCCATCTCTTCTTTAATACGCATTACATGGTCTTTCTCGCCGCAGCTCTCACCTGGGAAATGAACCAGGTCACGAAGAAATTTTGTCATATCAGCTTCATAATTCTGAGCAGCTTCTTTTATTTTGTTATAATCCATAACAAGTTACCTCCATATTCTTGTGAAAAAATATAATATTGTTATAAATAATTATTTGCTTAAAGATTCATCTGTTCCATATAAGCCATCCCATACGATCTCGCGGTAACGGACAGGATCCGTGTCACCCTCTGTAGAGATTACCAGAATGTTGGAATTCTCATCCAGCTTCAGAGCTTCCTTCAGGTCTTTGGCATCTTCATCATGAAGAGCGGTGTACGCAAGACCAAGTGGAACAGATCCGGACTCACCAGATACAATATGTGGGTCATTCTCAAGTGGATTAGCATAAATACGTGTTGCTTTAGCACTCATCCAATCTGGGCAGGATGCGAAGACAGTAACATGATTCTTAAGGATATCCCATCCGATGGTATTTCCCTCGCCGCATGCAAGACCTGCCATAATGGTCTGAAGATCACCTGTAACATTTACCAGGTTACCGTCAGCCTGAACTGCGGAACGGTAGAGACAGTCAGCTGCACTTGCTTCGCAGACAACCATTACCGGAGGATTCTCTTTATATTTGTGGGCGAAATATCCAACAACTGCACCAGCCAGGGAGCCTACACCAGCCTGAACAAATACGTGGGTAGGACGGTCAACACCGTTCTCCTTCAGCTGCTTGTCTGCTTCCAGAACCAAAGTTCCGTATCCCTGCATGATCCAGGAAGGAATCTCTTCATATCCATCCCATGCAGTGTCCTGCACGATGATTCCATGCTCTGTCTTAGCTGCCTCAGCAGCTGCCATTCTTACACAGTCATCGTAGTTTACTTCCTCAATCGTAACAACAGCGCCTTCCTTGGCAATGTTGTCAAAACGTGTCTTGGTGGTTCCCTTAGGCATTCTGACTACAGCCTTCTGTCCAAGACGGTTAGCAGCCCATGCAACGCCGCGTCCGTGGTTACCGTCTGTAGCAGTGAAGAAAGTAGCCTGTCCGAATTCCTCTCTTAATTTGTCGGAGGAGAGAACATTGTAAGGAAGTTCGCTGATGTCGCGGCCAAGCTCCTGGGCAATATAACGTCCCATTGCATAGGAGCCGCCAAGTACCTTGAATGCATTCAGTCCGAAACGATAGGATTCATCCTTGCAGTAGATACCCTTTACTCCAAGATAGGAAGCAAGAGAGGAAAGCTTCTGCAGTGGTGTTACGGAATACTGGGGAAAGCTTTTGTGGAATTCATTTGCTTTGGTTACGTTTTCTTCGGACATCAGGTCCAGGAATTTGTCATCGGATCCCGGTACATGATTGACCGTCCATTTCAGTCCGTCTGTCATGGGGAAAACCTCCTTTGTGGTTATTGTTTATTTCGTTGCTTTTTTATTACGTTTTTGTTTTCCTAATAGTATAATAACACAAATAAATCAATTTGCAATAGAAAAATACAAAAAAATTTAGCTTTCTCAAAAAATATTTAGTTTGATTGCAAGAGGCCTGTATTTGTGATAAAATATAAGTTACGACACAAAAAAACAGAGCGGATCAGAAGGGTGAAATTGCTGATTTGTCATATGTGGGCAGAAAGGGGCAGATTATTTATGGCAGTATTTCGTGCATTTAAGGCACTCAGACCTACAGAAGGGAAGGTGGCACAAGTAGCGGCGCTTCCATATGATGTGGTAAATAGAGAAGAAGCAGCGGCCATTGGGAAAAAGAATCAGGATTCTTTTCTTCATGTGGACAGAGCGGAGATGGATTTACCAGCGGATACAGACCTTTATGATAAGCGTGTTTATCAGAAGGCCAGGGAGAATCTTCTTCAGATGGAACGGAAGGGGATTCTGGTACAGGATGAGAAGCCTTGTTATTATATATATGAGCTTGTGCGAAGGGGAAAGGTCCAGACCGGTATTGTGGGCTGCGCTTCCATTGATGATTACCTGAAGGATGTGGTGAAGAAGCATGAGCTTACCCGCGCAGATAAAGAATTGGATCGGATCAATCATGTGGATGTATGTGATGCAAATACAGGACCTATTTATCTTGCCTGCCGGTATACAGAAGCTTTGAAGAATTTTCTTGAACAGTGGAAAAAGGATCACAAGGCAGTCTGTGATTTTACGAAAGAGGATGAGATCACACATCGTGTGTGGATCATTGACCAGGATGCGGCTATTGAACTGATCAGGACAGAGATGGAGAAGATCCCGGCACTTTATATTGCAGATGGACATCATAGAGCAGCCTCTGCGGTGAAGGTGGGAATGAAGCGGCGCAAGGAGAATCCGGGCTACACTGGCGAAGAGGAATTTAACTATTTTCTTTCCGTTGTTTTCCCATATGAGCAGTTAACGATCCTGGCTTATAACCGTGTTGTGAAGGATCTGAACGGACAATCTGTAGAGGCAGTTCTTGCGAGAATGAAAGAGAAATTTGATATGACCATTGTACCTGGTTTTCCGGCAAAACCAGTGGAGAAGCATTGCTTTGGCATGTATCTGGATGGCTTCTGGTATCTTTTGAAAGCGAAGCCGGAGATTTACCAGGGGAAAGATGTGGCAGGACAGCTGGATTCCCAGATCCTTCAGGAAGCAGTACTGGATCCGATCCTTGGCATTCAGGATCCTGGGACAGACAGGCGTATTTCATTTGTAGGAGGCATACATAAGCTTCGGGAGCTTCAGGCTATGGCAGATGAGACAGGGGGAATTGCATTTGCACTTTATCCGGTTGCTATGGAGGATCTGATGGAGATCGCGGATGAAAACCGTCTTATGCCACCCAAGTCTACCTGGTTTGAGCCGAAGCTTCGAAGTGGGATATTTATTCATAAACTAAGCTGATGCTATCATAGCTGGATAAGCCAATTTATCAATTGGAGAGAGAAAAATGGAAATAGAAGAGTTTATCTCAGGCTTTTGCAGAACCTGTAATGGAAGCCAGACAGTATGCTGCGAATATGAGGAAAAGGATGGGGGAAGAACTCTCACCTTTATGGACTGTGCATATAAGCGATGTGTGAATCAGAGTGCCTGTGAAATCTTTAAAGAGGCGCACAGACTGGAGGATGCCAGGCCGGCAGAGAAATAAATGAAATAAGCCATATCATGTACTTATGTACCCGATTTACAGGGATGTACAGGATATGGCTTTTGTATTATTTATTTACATCAATATAACTGTAAAGTGTATACTTGGAAATTCCGAAATAATTAGCGACTTTATCGCCGGATTTCGTAATGAGAAAAGCGCCGGAGTCATTGAGAAACTGGATTGCAGTGACCTTGTCCTCTTTATTCATAAGTGCAACTGGTTTCCCTACAAGATTAACGGATTCTTCAATCAGGCGATCCAGAAGATCATTAACGCTGTGTGTGATCTGCTTCGGCTTCTCCTCTTTATTCTTCGGAGTGATCAGGTCATCAAGTGCACTATTGATCAGAGTCAGCTTCGTAATGTCATAATTAATACCAAAAACATAGTGCAGGCTGCCATCGTCATCCTTTATATATGAAGTGCTGCATTTCAGGATCTTGCCGTCGGCAGTTTTCATCAGGTAACCGTTGTGGTCAGCCGGAGCATAATTTTCGCCACGTCTCTTCTGGCGGATTCCGTCAAAAACAGCGTCTGAAGGACCATCCCCCACATTCCGGCCAGTTACATGACCATTTACAATATAAATGATGGAATGTTCAGGCTCTTTTGTTTTAAGATCATGTATCACCACTTCGCAGTCCGGTCCGAATTCTGCTGCGATATCCTGTGCAATCTGCTGTAAGACAGTTAATCTACCCATATCTGTTCCCTCCCTGTCTGTATTTGTATATTGCAGAAAGTAACGAATGACTTCTTTTCTTTATAATAACATGAAAAGAAATAAATAAAAAGATGTATTTACAAAAAAATTATTGGATGCTGAAAAAAATTCGTACTCTTTATTGAAGAAATGCTGAAATTGTGTTATATTTACATTAAATTAAGGATGAAGAGTGTAAAGTTGGTTATTTTGTACAGGAATGAAAGGGGATGTGGGATATGAAATACCTTTTGAAAAATGGAACGGTTATATCAGGTTCCTTATCGAAAAAGCTGGATGTTCTGGTGGAAGGCGAGAAGATCGTAAAAGTAGGAGAGAACCTTTCCCAGCCAGATGCGGAAGTGATCGATGTATCCGGTAAGCTTCTTTTCCCAGGATTTATTGATGGACATACGCATTTTGACCTGGAGGTTGCAGGTACTGTGACTGCGGATGATTTCGAGACCGGAACCAAAGCAGCAATTCTTGGCGGAACCACACTGGTCATTGATTTTGCCTCTCAGGATAAGGGCGGTCATACGTTGAAGGAAGGTCTGAAGAAATGGCATGAAAAAGCAGATGGGAAGTGTTCCTGTGATTATTCCTTCCACATGTCTATTGTAGAATGGAACGAGGAAACAAAGAAGGAAATCCAGGACATGATCGAGGAAGGAATTACCAGCTTTAAGTTGTATATGACATATCCGGCAATGATCGTAGATGATGAGGATCTTTATAAGATTATAAAGGAACTGAATGAAAAAGGCTGCTTCGCAGGCGTTCATTGTGAAAATGCAGGAGTCATTGATGCGTTGATTCAGGAGGCCAAGGAGCAGGGACGGCTTGGCCCGGAAAATCATCCTCTTGTGCGGCCGGATACCATGGAGGCGGAAGCCGTACATCGTCTTCTTGTAATTGCGAAGGAGGCAGGCGCTCCGGTTATGGTAGTTCATCTTACCAATCGTAAAGCATATGAGGAAATCCTGCATGCCCGTGAAAACGGTCAGACGGTATTTGCAGAAACCTGCCCTCAGTATCTTCTTTTGGATGACAGTGTTTATTCAAAACCTGATTTCGAAGGTGCAAAGTATGTGTGTGCACCGCCAATCCGTAAAAAAGAAGATCAGGACTGTCTGTGGAAGGCTCTGGCCGAAGGTAATATCCAGACGGTGGCAACGGATCAGTGCAGTTTTACCCTTGCCCAGAAGGCTATGGGAAAAGAGGATTTCACCAAAATTCCAGGTGGTCTGCCTGGTGTCCAGACAAGAGGAACGCTTCTGTATACCTATGGTGTTCGTACCGGTAAAATTACAGTAGAGAAAATGTGTGAGCTTCTTTCTGAAAATCCTGCGAAATTGTATGGGGTTTATCCGAATAAAGGGGCTGTGGCCGAAGGCAGCGACGCGGATATCGTAGTGTTTGATCCTGATAAGGAGAATGTGATCTCTGCTAAGACGCATGCCTATAATACGGATAATAATCCATATGAAGGCTTCAAAATCCATGGAGATATTGACAAGGTATTTCTCAGAGGAAAACTGGCTGTGGATGGAGGAAAGCTGGTTCAGGAAAAATTGGGAACTTATATTAAGAGAGGCTTAAGACAGTCATTCGATTAAGAACAAAGCCGTGATAACTGGTTGGTTATCACGGCTTTGGTTTATGCTCCAGAGCATGTTTTCTTGCATATCCGGTAAGAAGCAGCGCAATTGCTCCGTTACAGGTCATATTGCATGCTGTGGCAAAGGTATCGTGAAGTGCAAAAACAGCAAACATCAGAGCTATTCCGGAATCGCCGAACTTTAAAATTCCAGTCAGAGTTCCAAGAGATACCATTACAGTTCCCCAGGGAAGTCCCGGAGCACCAATGGAACAGGTGGCAAGCAGGATACAGAAAATCACCATTGTACCAGGTGCCGGAACGGAACCATAAAGAATACGGGAGATTATCATAGCGAAAAACACTTCTGCAAATACAGAACCGCAGTGATTGATCTGTGTAAACAGGGAAATGGTTTCTTTTGTAAATTCAGGCTTCAGCTGGCTGCATTTTGCAGCAGCCTCCTGTGCATATTTTTCTGTTGCAGCAGAAGAATGGGTTTTTAATGCTTTTTTACAGACCGGTATATGATTTTTCAATATGCCCCAGGGCTTTTCTTTGGCATAAGCTCCTGCAACATAATAAAAAACCACTACCCAGAGAGCATAAGCCGGAATAAGGAGGAAAAGGGACAGAAGCAGTAACGGCACATATTTAATAAAATAACCCTGATAAGCCAGTGCACAAAGAGAGAATCCAATATAGAAAGGCAGCAGTGGCAGCAGGATTCTTGACATCAGGGAAAGCGTAATTCCTCTGAACTCATTTAAAAGCTCTTTGGTGCGGATCGCGTTAGTCCAGCAGGCGCCAAAGCCAAGGAGGAGCGCCAGGATCAGTGCACTTAAAGCAGAAACCGGAGCCGGAATGGGAAGTTCGAATAAGGTGTCCGGCAAAAAGCGGAAGGACAGGCTGTCTGTGGATACAGGAAGTCTTGGTATGAGCAGATAGCCTAATACCAATGCCAGGGCAGCCGCTCCCAACATAGAAAAATAGGTGATCCGGATGGCTGGAGCTGTGGATGGTGCAGGCTCCTTTTTTGCAGAAATAATTGAGGAAGCGACAAGCCCGATAATGATCAGAGGTGCCAGAAATGTGATCAGCTGGCTTAGTACATAACGAGCTGTAACTACCAGAGTCAAAGCTCCGGAGGTCAGTCCAAAGGTTCGTGTGGCATTAAAAAGCAGGCCTGCAAGCAGACCGGGTATACTGACAGCCAGAATCCGGATGGGAAAGCTGGCCATAATTCTTTTTTTCTTCATTGTGTAAATTCCTCCGGATGTATTATAATATATCAGAATGAAAACAGCAATGAAATTCTGAGGATGAGGTGAAGGACTATGTACAATAAAATCTACCAGAGCCTGAATGAAAAAGGCAGAGTAAAAACCGGGATTTTTCTGGATGGACCCTATATGGGGAAAAAATGTATCCTGGATCCCGGTACACAGTTGCTCCCGGAAAATCCAGATGACGGATCTATCTGGAGCAATTATTTGAACATTCTGGATGAGACCAGGGAAACGAAGGTTGTGGAAGCAGACGGTCACCGTCTTTTTGTAGAAGATTACCGTAAGAATCCGCGGCTTGTGATCTTTGGCGGTGGTCACGTATCACAGCCTACCGCCCATCTTGGGAAAATGCTTGGCTTTCATGTAACCATTATGGATGACAGAGAAGACTTTGTGACAAAGGAGCGCTTTCCAGAGGCAGACCAGCTGGTATACGGCGATTTTAAAAATCTGGATCAATACATTGCGCCTTATGACAATTCGTATTATGTGATTCTTACCAGAGGCCACATTGGAGATGCAGATTGTCTTCGCAGGCTTCTTGACCGTCCATATGAATATCTGGGCATGATCGGCAGCAAAAATAAAGTGCGGATCACCCGGGAAAATCTTCTGAAGGAGGGTTACACCCAGGGACAGCTGGATGAAGTTCATGCTCCCATTGGAATTCCCCTTGGTGGACAGCTTCCAGAGGAGATTGCAGTGAGCATTATGGCAGAGATCATTCAGGTGAAGAACCAGCATTATTCTGCTTATTGTGATGAAAAAGTAGAATTGGCAGTATTGGAAGGACGTCAGGGAGTGATGGTCACGATCGCAGAGAAATCCGGCTCTTCCCCAAGAGGGGTGGGAAGTAAAATGTTCGTAGAGCCTTCCGGCCATATCACAGGCAGCATCGGAGGCGGCAAAGTAGAATTTGAAGTCATCCATCACTGCAAAGAAGTAAAGGATAAAGAAGTAAAGCACTATGCATTAACTGCAGACGGCAAGGACAGCCTTGGCATGATCTGCGGTGGGCAGGTAACGGTGGTATTTGAACGGGTGTAAACTTTAACAGAAAAGAAAGTTAGGGTTGCAAAAAATGTAATAATACTGTATATTAATTGTAACGATTTGCAAAAAGAGAGAGTTTTTGTAATATTCATGAAAGAGAAAATGAATCAATTCAAAGCATGATTGCTTTGTAAAGGAGGAATTATATTATGAAAAAAGCAGGTTTAGCAGTTCTGCTTCTTGGCGCAGCACTTTGCATTCCAGGATGTGGATTTGAGGAAGGTGCAGGAGCAAGCGTTACAGTTATACAGGCAACCCCAACCCCGATTCCGACTCCCACACCGGAGGCAACTCCTACACCGGAGGTTACTCCTACTCCTGAACCGGTTGTTGAGCAGACCGCAAGTGGCGTAAATGTTACGAAACAGGATGGTACATATGTTGCAAATGCAGATGTGAACCTTCGTGCAGATGCAAGTGCAGATGCGACTCTCATCGCAGGCGTAGCAAGCGGTACTCAGCTTACAAGCACGGGTGTATGTGACAATGGCTGGATTGAGGTTTCTTATGAAGGACAGACTGCATATGTATCAGGAGATTATGTAAGTGCAGTGGCAGCGGAAGGCGCAGCTGAGGGAACTGCTGATCAGGCAGCTACAGATGGCAGTGCGGAAGCGGCAGCAGATCAGGCAGTAGCAGGATGATAATGAAATCATAGAGAATAAAAGACGCTATGTAAATGGACATTTTCGTGTTCGTCTACATAGCGTTTTTATGTAATAAAAAATTACTCCGGATAAACCAGTCTGTCCGGCTTAATATCATACAGCACTTCATCCAGAAACTTCTTAGCCAGATACTTAGCCATTCCAAGGTTCATATCCAGATAATTTCCGCAGTCCTTCGCAGAGGCTCCGGGAACTTCACCTTCAAAATCACGAATAAATTCAAAGGTCTCGATCATAAGCGGAACGATATCCTTGGACTCATAATCTCCATTCAGCAGCAGATAATTGCCGGTGCGGCAGCCCATTGGTCCCCAGTAGAGCATTTTGGATCCGAATTCCTTATGGTTTCGGAGAAAAGTAGCGGCGAGATGCTCAATGGTGTGAAGCTCTGCTGTGTTCATAACAGGCTCCTCGTTAGGGGACGTCATACGGATATCAAAGGTGGTGACCACATTGTTTCCAACCGGATCCTTACGGGAAACATAAACTCCTGGCTGAAGCTTTATGTGATCTATTGTAAAACTGGTAATCTTTTCCATAAAAAAACCTCACTTTCTAAAAAAATTAATGTATTCCTTGATTTTAGCAGACATTACACAATGTGACAAGATGTAGGATTAATTTGTACTTGACAATTAAGGCTATTCATCATATCATCTTTGGTAATTGGGGAAACAGGCTGTCTTTTGCTGGAGTATTGCAAGTGATCTTTTGCAAAAGAGGGCTTTTTTTACGGAAAAAACTATAAGAACTTTATATGCAGAAAATGGTTGGAGGAAAGCACAGATGAGAAACTGGGAAAACGTAAGACTGGTCAGAGAATTTTCTGAGCAGGGCGTAGACTGCTACAAGCTGGCAGGAGGAGATTATGTAAATGAATATTATGTGGTATCTGAGGCTGAGACAAGAAAGCTGATGAACACTCCGGAGGTAGTTGGTTATGAAGTATATCATTGTCTGATTCCATCTACTTCACAGATGCTCTATTATTTTAAGGAGCAGAAGAAAGTGACAACTGCAAATATTTTATCCATTCTTAGAGGGGCATTAAATTATCCTTTGGAAGAAAGCTGCTACAGAGAACATATCCGTGTACATGATATCAGCTTTTTATCCAGTGAGCGTGTCTTTAAGGCAGATGAGATTGCAGGTCTGGAGATTAAGTACAGCAAACTGACCATGGTACCGGACAGCACTTTGATGATTGGTGATATCATTGCTTCCGGAGAGACTTTGATTCACTGTCTTCGCTATGTGACAGATTTTTACCGTGCCCATAATGCACAGCTTCGAAATATTATTATTTTTACCATTGGCGGTACCAAGGGAATTGAGATTCTGGAGAACCTGACTGGTGAGATCAGGGAATACTGGCCTGACTTTGAAGGATTTATCACAGTATACTATGAGGGGATTTTCAGTACTTACCAGGATAAAGGTGTTTCAGGTATCAACCTTCCGGATGTGGATTTCTATTGGAAAGACGGCATCATTGCACCGGAATTCAGAAGAGAAACTCTTTCCATGCGGAATCCTCTGTTTGAGAAATGTATTATTTACGATGGCGGTGCCAGAAGATACGAGATCCATGAACATGTGGAAGAGGTTCTTGATTTCTGGAAGGGCATGCTGGAACGCTGCGACGTGATCAGCATGCATGATCTGATCCGGGAAAAACTGGGCTACAGCCTTCCGATCAGTTACGAGGAATGGATCGTATGCAACCATTTCCAGGAGATCCAGTCTCCGGAGACAAAGTGGCTCTATGAAATGGAGATGCGTTTCGCAGACTGCCTTGAGAATGTGACCCTGAAAGAAATTGCAGAACAGAGAATTGAAGAATTTACAACCGCATTGCGTAAATACATTCTGTAAAATGGAAAATCGGGGGACAGGCAGAAACAAACACTGACTGTCCCTTGACTATATACAAAAAAGAAAGGGAAAGGTTGCTGGAGAAAATCAGTAACCAGGTAAAAAAATGGCAAAAGAGAAAAAAGATGTAGACTTTGCGGGGAAAGCGGTCCCTTCAGGCAGCCGCAAGGGATTGGTCACCATGTTTATGATCATGCTGGGATTTACATTCTTTTCAGCAAGCATGTGGGTAGGACAGCAGCTGGCAGAAGGTCTTGATTTCTGGGGATTTGTGGAATCTCTGATCCTTGGAGGCGTAATTCTTGGTGCATATACCGGACTGCTTGGTTATGTTGGCGCAAAGACCGGTTTATCACTGGATCTTCTGGCAAAAAGAGCATTCGGTGAGAAGGGCTCATATCTTCCGTCTGCAATGATCAGCTTTACACAGATCGGATGGTTTGGTGTAGGTCTTGCTATGTTTGCGATTCCGGTATCCAAAGAGCTTCTTGGGGGAAGTGATGCTGCAATGTGGGGATTGGTAATTCTGGCAGGTGTGTGCATGACAGCTTCCGCATATTTTGGAATTGACTCCCTTACGATCGTAAGCTATATTGCAGTTCCACTCGTAGCGGTTCTTGGTACGGTAGCCATGATCATGGCAGTGAATCAAGGAGATGGAACGATTATTGACCAGTTTGCGAAATCCAGCGGAAGTCTGACGATTATCGGTGGTGCAGGACTGGTTGTAGGTTCTTTCGTGTCTGGCGGAACAGCTACTCCTAACTTTGCCCGTTTTGCAAAAAATGGTAAAGTGGGTGCGGTTACTACGGTAGTTGCATTTTTCATTGGGAACTCTCTGATGTTTTTCTTTGGAGCAGTGTCCTCAATTTTCGTAGGTGGAAATGATATTTTCGAGGTTATGCTTCGTTTGAATCTGTTTTATCTGGCGGTTCTGGTACTTGGATTGAATATCTGGACAACCAATGACAACGCATTGTATACAGCAGGACTTGGTCTTGCAAACATTTTTCATCAGAAAAAGAAACCAATGGTACTGATTTCCGGTTTGATCGGAACGGTGGCTTCTGTATGGCTGTATTATAATTTCTGCGGCTGGCTGAACATTCTCAACTGTACCCTTCCGCCAGTTGGTATCATTGTTGTAATTGACTATTTTATGAATAAAAAAGACTATGAAGTAGAAAATCCCCGTTTAAAAACAGTAAACTGGTACTCTGTTGCAGGTGTTATCCTCGGTGCAATTGTGGCAAATGTGCTGGATTGGGGCGTTGCTTCTATCAATGGTATGGTTGTCGCTGTTGCATGCTATGCGGTGGGACAGTTGGTGTTCACCAGAAATAATGGAGCAATAAGACAGAATTAAGAACCAGAATAACTTAGAATTGGAGGCATAATACTATGAAAAAAAGAAAAATCATGGCAATACTTATGATAGCATCTCTTTCAGTAGGAATGCTGGCAGGATGTGGTACAAAGGAAGCCAAGGAGGCTGACAGCACGGATGAGACTTCGAAACAGGACGAAAGTTTGAAACAGGATGAAAGTTTGAAACAGGATGAAAGTTCGAAGCAGGATGAAGCTTCTGAACAGTCGGAGAAAGAGGCTGAGGAGGTTTCCGGCTTTACAGACGGTTCCGAGGATGAAGCTAACGACGGTACAGAGGCAGAAGAAGAGGACACCAGTGCGGTTCTGGATACCTCAGAGCCCCTTACCGGTCTTCATCATGCGGAAATTGAAGTGAAGGAATATGGCACGATTAAGCTGGAGCTGGACGCAGATACTGCACCCATCAGTGTTACAAACTTTGTAAAGCTGGCGCAGGAGCATTTTTATGATGGACTTACCTTCCACCGAATTATTGACGGCTTTATGATCCAGGGCGGAGACCCGGAAGGAACCGGAAGAGGCGGATCTGATAAGACCATCAAGGGAGAATTCTCTGAGAATGGTGTGAAAAATGATATTTCCCATGAAAGAGGTGTTATCTCGATGGCAAGAACTTCTGATCCGGACAGCGCAAGCTCTCAGTTCTTTATTGTACAGTCTGACAGCACTTATCTGGACGGACAGTATGCAGCCTTCGGTCATGTAACAGAGGGAATGGACATTGTAGACCAGATCTGTAAGGATGCCAAGCCAACCGATAGTAATGGAACAATTTCCGCAGCAGATCAGCCAGTGATGACAAGTGTCACCATTCTTGACTGATAAGATACGATTTATAAAATAGGGAAGCTCATAGCTTTACCACAAGTACTGGGATAGGTGGGTGATTCGGACGATTGTAGTATTCGGTTTTGATAACCAGATACCTTCTGGGATCCAGTTCCTTCAGCCATTTAAGCAGTGCATCCCGCTCTTCAAACCCAGAGTCCCCGCCACTGTAAATACAAAGCATAAGGATCCCATTCTTTTTTAACAGGTTAAGGGATATGTTCAAGGCCTGAATGCTGGAGCATGCTTTGGTGGCAAGGCTATGATCACCCCCTGGAAGATAACCGAAATTAAACACAATGCAGCTTACACTCATGGGCTCTGCGTATTTTCCCATATTTATATGGGAATCCAGAAACAGCTCATAATTGTGAGCTGCTTGTTCTTTTATAAGACGATTTTTGGTATTGGTCAGGGCCTGTTCCTGAATGTCAAAGGCGAGTACATGCCCTTTTTCCCCACAAAGATGGGAGAGTAGTAAGGTGTCGTTTCCATTTCCCATGGTAGCGTCAATGCAAAGGTCACCTTCTTTTACATGTTCTGTGATAAAGTGGGCGCACCACTGTGTGATCTGATAGTTCATGGTTTTCCTTTCTTGATACTGGTAGTCATACATGATTATAGCAAATTTTGTACGAAAAGTTAAACATATAAAAAATACGTTGCAATCTGATAAGGATTTGCTTTATAATAAGCGATACGGATGAAAGACAGAAATCCAACCTTGGGCTTTTATCCTTTAAGAAAAGAGAAATGAGGGATAATAATGTTAGAGGGAAAGACGATTCTTCTGGGAGTCACAGGAAGTATTGCTGCGTATAAGATTGCATATCTGGCAAGCGCGTTAAAGAAGCAGCACGCAGATGTTCATGTTCTTATGACCAGGAATGCCACTAATTTTATAAATCCCATAACCTTTGAGACCCTTACCGGGAATAAATGTCTTGTGGATACCTTTGACCGGAATTTCCAGTTTCAGGTGGAACATGTGTCGATTGCCAAGAAGGCAGATGTGGTGATGATCGCACCTGCCAGTGCGAATGTAATCGGTAAGCTGGCGCATGGAATTGCAGATGATATGCTTACAACGACGATTCTGGCATGCAGATGCCGGAAGTATATTTCCCCGGCTATGAATACCAATATGTATGAGAATCCCATTGTCCAGGATAATATGAAGACCCTGGCGCATTATGGTTACGAAGTGATCGATCCTGCGGTAGGCTACCTTGCATGTGGTGATACCGGTGCAGGTAAAATGCCAGAGCCAGAGACCCTTTTAAACTATATTTTAAAAGAGTGCGCCTGCGAAAAGGATATGAAAGGACTGAAGGTACTGGTTACAGCAGGCCCTACGCAGGAAGCCATTGATCCGGTACGTTATATCACCAATCACTCTTCCGGGAAGATGGGATATGCCATTGCGAAAATGGCAATGCTAAGGGGAGCAGATGTCACACTGGTCAGTGGACGTACTGCCCTTACGCCGCCTCCATTTGTGAAGGTGGTTCCTGTGGTAACGGCCAGAGAGATGTACGAAGCAGTGACTGCGGTCAGCCAGGAGCAGGATATTATTATCAAAGCTGCAGCAGTGGCAGACTATCGTCCTGCAACGGTAAGCAATGAAAAGATTAAAAAGAAAGACGATGACATGTCTATTGCCCTTGAAAGGACAGATGACATTTTGAAATATCTGGGTGAGCACAAACCAGATAGACAGTTTCTGTGTGGTTTTTCCATGGAAACACAAAATATGCTCGGTAATTCCAGAGTCAAACTTACAAAGAAAAATCTGGATATGGTGGCAGCCAACAATGTAAAGATGGCAGGTGCCGGATTCCAGGGGGACACCAATGTTCTGACTCTGATTACACAGGACGAGGAAGTATCACTCCCGCTTATGAGCAAGGAGGA